>CAZFRV010000066.1:0-9769 GCA_964521445.1 uncultured Acidobacteriaceae bacterium | reverse complement strand
CTCTACACGATGGACCAGATGGGTCTTCAGCCGAACAAGCCTACCCGCAAGTGCGCGCGTATCGTCGGAGACGTGATGGGTAAGTACCATCCGCACGGTAACCTTGCGGTCTATGACGCTCTGGTGCGACTCGCTCAACCATGGAGCCAGCGCTATCCCCTGGTTTTCGGACAGGGAAACTTCGGCTCGGTCGATGGCGATCCGCCGGCAGCTGACCGCTACACCGAGGCCAAGCTCGCAGCAGTGTCCACCGCGCTCCTCGAAGACCTCGACAAAGAAGCAGTCGATTTCCGTCCCAACTATGATGGCAACGAAATCGAGCCCGACGTTCTTCCCACGCGCATTCCCAACCTGCTGGTGAATGGTTCCGACGGAATCGCTGTGGGCATGGCCACCAAGATTCCGCCTCACAATCTCACCGAGATTGTGGAAGCCACCATCATGCTGGTGAACGATCCGGCAACCAAGTTGAAAGACCTTCTCAAGATCGTCAAGGGCCCGGATTTCCCTACCGGCGGCTACATCTACGGACGCAGCGGCATTGAAGCTGCGTATACCCATGGCCGCGGGCGCTTCATGATGCGCGCCAAGGCCGGGCTGGAAGATCTTTCCCAGGGACGTAAAGCCATCGTCGTCACCGAGATTCCGTATCAGGTGAACAAGGCTCGCCTGGTGGAGCGCATCGCGCAGTTGGTCAACGACAAGGTCATCGACGACATCGGCGACATTCGCGACGAATCCGGGCGCGACGGCATGCGCATCGTGGTCGAGCTGAAGCGCGGCGCCGAGGAGCAGATCATCCTCAACCAGCTGTACAAGCACACCTCGATGCAAGAGAGCTTCAACATGATTTTCCTGGCGGTGGTCAACGGCCAGCCCAAAGAGATGGGGTTGATTCAGGCTATCCAGCACTTCACCGATCACCGTATCGACGTGGTGCGCCGCCGCACCGTCTACCTGCTGGCCAAAGCCCGGGAGCGCGAGCACATCTTGGAAGGCTACAAGATGGCGCTCGACAACCTGGACATGGTCATCAAGCTGATCCGCGGCTCGGCTTCGCGCCAGGAGGCGAAGGAAGCCCTGCTCGCCGCCAAATACAAGATCGTAGACAAGCAGATGCGCGAACGCATCGGCGGTGGCGAAGGGCGGCTCAGCGCGAAACAGGCTGACGCCATCCTGGAACTGCAGCTCTATCGCCTCACCCGGCTCTCCACGGACGAGATCTTGAAGGAGCTCGAAGAGATTCGCGCGAAGATCGCCGAATACGAAGCCATCCTGGCCTCCGACAAGAAGCTGCGCGGCGTGATCGTGAAAGAACTGGAAGAAGTGAAGGAGAAGTACGGCGACGAGCGCCGCACCGAGCTCACCGACGAATCCACCGACATCACGCTCGAAGACCTGATTGCCGACGAGCAGGTGATCGTGACCGTCTCCCACAGCGGCTATCTCAAACGCACGCCGCTCTCGACGTATCGCCAGCAGCGCCGCGGTGGCACCGGGCGCACCGGCATGAAGACCCGCGAAGAGGATTTCGTCGAGTACCTGTTCGCGGCATCGACTCATTCCTATCTGCTGATCTTCACCAACACAGGGCGCGTCTACTGGCTCAAGGTGTATGAAGTGCCCGACGTGGGCGCCGCCGGCAAGGGCAAGCACATCGGGAACCTGGTGGCATTGCAGCCGGGCGAAACCGTGAGGACCCTGCTCGAAGTCCGCAATCTCGAGGACGAGAACAACTTCGTCTTCTTTGCCACCCGTAAGGGCACGGTGAAGAAGACTCCGGTGAAGGATTTCTCCAATGTGATGTCGCGCGGCATCATCGCCATCGGCATTGAGAAAGATGACGAGCTGGTGGCCGCCCGCCTCACCGATGGTCAGCAGATCGTCTTCCTGGCCTCGCACGAAGGCATGGCCATCCGCTTCGACGAGGAAGATGTGCGTCCCATGGGCCGTCCCGCTTACGGCGTTCGCGGCATGGACCTGGGGAAACCCGACAAGAATGGCAAGGGCGATTACCTCGTCGGCATGGCCGTGACTCCCAAGGACGGCAACGGTAAGAAAAAGGCCAACGGCGATGGCAAGCACGAAGAGCTGCCCAGCCTGATCCTGAGCATTACGGAAAACGGCTACGGCAAGCGCACGCCGGTGGACGAGTATCGCTTGCAGTCGCGTGGCGGCAAGGGCGTGATCAACGTCAAGACCACCGCCCGCAACGGAGAGGTGGTTGCCATCATGCTGGTGGACGAGACTTCCGAAGCCATGCTCATCAGCCACTTCGGCAAGATCATCCGCATTGACACCAAGCAGATCCGCGAAGCCGGCCGGTCCACGCAGGGCGTCCGATTACTGAACCTCGAAGCCGGAGACAAAGTGGCGTCGGCCGCGGTGCTGAAAGAGAAAGAAGAAGAGCCTAACGGGAGCTTGCTGCAGTAATTCTCGACATAGCTCTAAGTGACAATGAACCGCCTTGGTCTTCCAGGGCGGTTCTGTTTTAGCAGCGAATCTTTGCCGGCAGGGCTGCCGGTCCGAGATTTCAACGATCGCTCCGGGATAATCTTCCTTGAGGATGAGTCGCGGCATAAAGGAACGCAAACGACCAAACATAGAAAAGCATCCAGTGTCCGGAGAACCCCCGCCATTCCATGACCGGGGTCATTTCGTTGTGATGCAGTGCCAACTGGATCATGAACCAGGCGAAGTTGCCCAACGCATAGATCAGGACCGCCACCATGATGCCTCCCAGGAACCCGGGAATCGCAGCCGGGTCGGTGCGCCTTCGCCGGCCTCTTTTGGGCGACAACAAGAGAGCAGGGAAGAACGACAAAACCGCGCCAACGTGCATTGCGAGGAACCATGATTGGGGAAGCAGGACTCGGCTCAGCAGGCTGCCTAAATGCGCGTAGATACTAAGGAGAAAGCCGATCACGGCCAAGGTCATGAAGGCATACGACCAGAGAACCTTGGCGTGGGCGACTGGTACGGCGGCGGGCTCCTCCAGCCGTCCAATTGGGACATCAGGCGGGCGGAGCTTCAACAGCAATTCCACATCTTCGTCAAAAGTCAGGGACAACGCCGGCCAGCGCGGCCAGTAGTGAACGGTTAACGTCCTGTCATGGAGATCGCTTATCCATTTCTCAGCATCGTCTTCATAGGGGAAAGAGCGCGAGTAGCGGCCCGTGTAGCGCTTGTCGAGCACCAGGAACGAATAATCGAGTTTGCAAATCCATTTCCTGCTCTTGCCGGAATACTCGGTAAGAGAGATTGCGTCGATGATGGCTTGAGCCGTTGGCCAGCTCCGCGCTCGCAACCGAACCAATCTTTCCCAAAGACCCATCACAACAAGAAGAGTCCCCACGGAAAGAATAAGGGCGCCAGCCCAGTCCTGTCCTTTCCCGTTCAGGCCAACCGCAATTGAAAACAAGAACATTTTTTGAAGTTGGTGACCTCTCGATCATAGCTGAATGCCTATTGGCAACTCCTGAGAATCAAGCTCACAAATTGGACGCGTGGCCCCGCGTGCGCGGCGCGAGTCGAGGGCGAGAGACTGAGTCCTCCAAACTTTTTGCTTCCCAACACCCTGCCGGTTAATCTTTAATGAATGCCTCTCGCGGGACGCCTGGCTTTTGAGAGCTGAAAAAGAAAGGTGGAGAGATGAACATCTATTCGGACATTACCAAGACCATCGGCCGCACGCCACTGGTGCGACTCAACAAACTTACGGCCGGCATGGGCGGGACGGTGCTCGCCAAACTGGAAGGCTTCAATCCCTGTCACAGCGTGAAAGACCGCATCGGCGTCAGCATGATTGACGAGGCGGAAAAGGCCGGCAAGATCCAGCCCGGGAAGACGGTTCTGATCGAGCCGACCAGCGGGAACACCGGCATCGGTCTGGCTTTTGCCGCGGCGGCGCGGGGTTACCGGCTGATTCTGGTCATGCCGGAGACCATGAGTATGGAGCGCCGGGTGGTGTTACTGGCCTTGGGTGCAGAAGTCGTGCTCACGCCCGGCCCCAAGGGCGTTCGTGGCGCCATGGCGCGCGCCGAGGAAATCCTGAAGCAGACGCCGAATGGCTTTATCCCGCAGCAGTTCGCGAATCCTGCTAATCCTAAGATCCACCGCGAAACCACCGGACCCGAGCTGTGGAACGATACTGACGGCAAGATCGACGTCCTGGTCTCCGGCGTGGGCACCGGCGGAACTCTCACCGGCGTGGGCGAATTCATCAAGCCCAAGAAAGCGTCGTTCAAGATCGTTGCGGTTGAACCGGCGGACTCTCCTGTCCTTTCCGGCGGTAAGCCTGGCCCGCAGAAGATTCAGGGCCTCGGCGCCGGTTTCGTTCCGGAGATCCTGCGCACCGATCTCATCGATGAGGTCATGACCGCGACTCTGGACGAATCCGTTGCCACCGCCCGCAGTATGGCCAAAGAAGAGGGGATCCTGGTTGGCATCTCAGGTGGGGCCGCGGTAGCCCAGGCGCTGAAATTGGCAGCGCGCAACGAGAATGCCGGTAAGTTGATCGTAGTGGTGGTTCCGGATTTCGGCGAGCGCTATCTCAGCACGTTCCTGTTTGAAGACCTTCGCAACCAGGCACAGCAGATGCCCACCGAACAAGTGACGCTGTAACCTTTAGCGAATGCCGAAATTGAAGCGCATCTGCGTCTTCTGCGGTTCATCCGTCGGGGCGCGTCCCTCGTATCGGGAGGCGGCGCAACGGCTGGGTGAGTTCCTGGCCGAGCGCGGTATCGGCGTGGTCTTCGGCGGCGGCGGCATCGGTCTGATGGGTGCGGTAGCTGATGCGGCCCTGGCCAAAGGCGGCGAGGTCATCGGGGTCATCCCCGAATCACTTGTCCGCCGCGAGATTGGTCACCGCGGCGTGACCAAACTCCACGTGGTCGAGACCATGCACCAGCGCAAGGCGCTCATGGCCGACCTCTCTAACGCCTTCATCGCACTGCCCGGAGGCTATGGGACGCTGGAAGAATTTTGCGAGGCCATCACCTGGTCGCAACTCGGCATTCAAAGAAAGCCATGCGGGCTGCTCAACATCGAAGGCTATTGGGACGGATTGCTGGCGTTTCTGGACCACGCCGTGGATGAGCAATTTGTGCGTCCGGAAAACAGCGAGCTGGTTCTGGTAGCCAGGCGGCCGGAGCTCATGTTGGAAAGACTTGAGGAGTGGACTCCGCCCGCGCACATTGAAAAATGGCTAGACAAGACGAAGCGGTGAGAAGAGCGGCCGTTAGCTTGTCCATGCGACGAGACAGCATGGGAGAATTCCCTGATGCGTCAGTTTCTTCTTCAACACGAAGACACTGAAGGGTCTTACGCTACCGACGCCCGGGCCGCGGGCACAGTCAGCGGTAGCCAGATCATAAACACCGTGCCATGACGGCGCGCGTCAGTGCTGCTCTTCACGCGGATGGAACCGCCGTGCTTCTGTACGATCTCCCTGGCCAGCCACAAACCTAGGCCGGTACCGACTTCCTTGTTGGCGGTGAAAAAGGGCTGAAAGAGCTTACTCAGGTTTTCGCGGGCGATGCCGGTGCCGTTGTCGGCGATGGTGACGAGCAAGCCACGGCGGCAAGCCATGGTGCGGAGGCGGAGCGTGCCGCCTGGATCCATCGCGTCCAGGGCATTGCCGATGAGGTTGCCGAAGACCTGGGACAATTCGTTTGCGTATGCATTGATTTCATCTGTGCAAAGGTATTCCGTCTCGATCTTTACGTTACGTGACCGGATCTTGGCACCGAATATAGCCACCACGTCATCGATCATCAGGGCAAGATTTACCCGGACCGGGCTGGGAGAGGTTCGGTAGAAACCTAGGGTTTGCTTCACGATGTGGCTGATGCGCGCAACCTCGTGCTCGGCCATATTCAAGTACTCGGGGTCATGGCCGTTCCGCATCAGGTACAAAAGGTTGGTGACTGCGGCCAGAGGGTTGTTGATTTCGTGGGCGATGGTGGCGGCGAGCCGGCCGGCTGCGGCGAGTTTTTCGGAGGTGCGCAACGCTTCTTCGAGCTTGCGACTGGTAACGTCCGTGGCCAGGCCCACCAGGCGCAGCGGGGCCTCCTTGCCATCGTGGCAAGAGCGGCCTTTGAGGGCTAGCCATCGCACTGAACCGTCGGGCCAGACGATCCGGTATTCAAAATCGTAGGCCTGAGCTGCGGCTTGATGTTCGCTCAACAGGTTACGCAGACGCGGCCTGTCCTCGGGATGCACGGTCGGTTCCAGCTGCTCGATGGTCGTCAGGTCCGCGGCGGGGCGTCCGAACAGCGAGCTGGGATCTTCTAACCACGTGATCTGGCCGCTGGGATAGCTCACCTCCCATCCGGCGACTCCGGCCACGGTCTCGCGCACCAGGGCAGTCTTGATCTGGTCGCGCTCCACGAGGCGCCGGTTGAGCTCTTGCAGGCGGTTGTTGGCTTTCTCCAACGTGATCCGGCGGTTCTCGATCAACGCCAGCACCCGGGGCACGACCACCGGCAGCGAGATGGCCGTGGCCACGGAGGCCAATGCAGTAATCACCTTGACGTCTCCGGAGAACCAGTAGAGCGGCTTCCACAACACCACGACTTCCATGAAATGGGTCATGCCGCAGGAAACAATGAAGAGCCCGAAGGCAAGGAACATCCAGCGGAATGGAATATCGTGACGCGCGCGGTACACCAGGTAGGCCAGCGAAATGCTGATGGCCACGTAGGCTCCTCCAATCAAGGTGTCAGAGACAAGGTGCAACCAGATCAGTCTTGGCTGGCTCAAATAACAAAAGCTGTGGGGAAGATAGTCGGAGGAAAACGTATTTCGCCAGAAGCTGGGCCAGTCCACGAGCAGAGAAAGAAAGAATGCAGCGAGCGCGATCGCTGAAAAATATAAACCCCGGCGGCTCAGCCGGGGCGGCAACAGCAACCTTAAAGTGCCCATAGGTCCTCCAGCCGCATGCTTTCCGTGCACAAAGGCCATTGTACAGAGAACAATATGTCCGGCTGTTGACGGCCCAGGCGCGTAGCGAAGTGGAGCGCCCAACAAAAAAACACGCCAATGTGTAACCCGACCAGTCGCGATCAATGATCAATCGTGGTGCATCGGGAACATGTTTTTCTCTCCCGGACCCAGCTTGATCGATCTTTCCAACTCCGATGCCAGTTGCTCGACCAAGACGGCTTCGTTATTCAGAATCTCTCCCGCTGCTTTGGCTGCTTCTTCCGCCTGGGCCCACTGGCGCTGCTCCAGAGCTTCGCGGACGGCGGGGATGGTTTTGACCGCATAGCCGGTGTAGGCTCCGGGAGCGTAGATCTGATGCTTGAACCAGGGCCGGCCGGGTAGTCCTTTATCACTCAACAATAGCCGCTCGCTTTGAAAGATCCTGCTGTTGAGCATCCCGATCACTGTATCGGAAATGCCGAGCGCGCCGGGTGCGTTGAATTTTTTGGCTGCCACATCATAGCGGTGTGCTGCGCCGGCGAGCGCCTCGACAGCATTTTCCAGCGGGGCAAAGTTGATGGCCGGGGGCGTGTCCAATCGCGGCGGAGGCTGCATGGGCTTATGCGGGTCGGAGACCGCACTGAACACGCCTTCGTCAAGCTCCAGGTTGCGCTCTTTGGCCTCGTCCTGCTCCGACTTCAACAGCTTCTGCAGTTCCTTGACGTAGTTGCGGAAGGTGTCCGCCTGGTTGGTGAAGTCAAAGGGCAGCAGATCGGCGTCGGCCAGGCGCATGACGGCGGTTCCGGCTGTCTGGGCCAGGGCGCGGCCATAGGCGAAGTTGGTGTCAGAGAAGTGTGTGAACCAATAGAAATCGTCGTAGATGGAGTGGTACTGACCGTCGCGGTCCTCTCCGCCGAAGCGCACGTCCATGGAGGCGACGCCGGCGTGATCCAAGAATGAGGCGTAATCTGAACCATCGCCCAGGGCGCGGATGCGCAGATCGGCGCGGCGGCGCAGCTCTTCGCGATCCTCCGCTCCGCGGGTGTTGCCGATTTGCGAGAGTTGCAAACGCTGCCAGACGGAAATGTGTTTCTCCGGGTCGTCGATGTCGCGGGCCACGCCGTTAATGAAGTGCTCCAGCGAATGCGAGCCGGAGACCCGAAGGAAGCCGCGGCCGTTGTTGTCAGAGTTGATGTAAGCAACCGCGAAATGCTCAAGTTCGCCGATGTGGGTTTCCAGCCACTCGGTGGAACCCAGCAAGCCAGGCTCTTCGCCGTCCCACGCGCAGTAGACGATGGTTCGCTTGGGCCGCCAGCCCTGCTTGTAAAGCTCACCCAGCGCGCGTGCCTCTTCGAGCTCAGCGACCATTCCGCTCAGCGGATCACTGGCGCCGTTGACCCAGGCATCATGATGATTACCCCGGATTACCCAATGCTTGGCAGCTACTTCTCCGGGCAGCTTGGCAATCACGTCGTACAGGCGCTTGGTGTCCCAATTGGATTTCACCACCAGATGCACCTTGGCCGGCCCGGGGCCCACGTGATAGGTGATGGGCAAGCCGCCGCGCCAGTTCGCCGGTACAACGTTGCCGGCCATCGCCGTGAGCAGCGGTTGCGCGTCTGCATACGAAATGGGGAGCACGGGGATTTTGGTGATCAGCGGAGAGTCTTTGATCGCGAGCCGCTTGGCTCCGGGGACCGATCCCCAGCCTGGGGTGAGCGGATCGCCGGCGTAGTAAGTGTCCGTCACCGATCCGCGTTGCACCGCGTCTTTATTGCGCAAGCCGCCTTCAGGATAGACGTCCCCTTCGCCGTAACCGTCGTCAGCGGGATCGGAGTAGATGATGCAACCCAGCGCCCCGTGCTCGGCGGCGACTTTGGGCTTGATGCCGCGCCATGAAGCTCCGTAACGCACGATGACAATGGCGCCTTTTACCGAGATGCCAAGGCGGTCGAGTACGTCATAGTCGTCGCGTGTGCCGTAATTCGCATAGACCAGCGGACCGGTAACGTCGCCATCGAGCGAGTAAGCGTTGTACGGTGGAAGCTGCTCGGTTTGCTGGCTGGATGTGGGGTCGCCGGCGATGGGAGGCTCTTCGAGTTTGGCCACGAACTTCGTTGGCTCCAGCAGTTCCAGCCGCCGCTCTTTGGGAGTGGGAAACAACACGTCAAAGTTTTCGATCTGCGCGTCCCAGCCCCATTCTTTGAACCTCGCCAGCATCCATTCGGCGTTCTGCTGGTCCCAGGGCGAACCCACGTGATGGGGATGTGCGCTCAGCAGACGCATGTATTCACGCATGTTGTCGGCGTTGGGAAGCCCACGAAACTTGATTTCCCAATCGCGCTCGCTCTGAGCGGAGCCCGGCAGAAACCCTGGCAGGGGCCGCGGCGCGGATTCTCCAGCGGTCTGCGCTTGCGGCGGTTGAGACCCCAAAGACAGCGTAATCAGGCACAATAAAATGGCAGGCAGGCGTTTCATTCGTCCTCCGGGGAAATGGGGAATTATAAATGCACCCGATCACTGCTCTAGGCTTTGTTGCCGGTACGCTCACCACACTTTCATTTCTGCCGCAGGTGCATAAGGCCTGGAGCACCAAGCGTTGTGACGATCTCTCCATGGGAATGCTGCTGGTGTTCGGTTCCGGCGTCCTGCTGTGGATGATCTACGGTCTCTATCTGCGTGCGGCGCCCATTATCCTAGCCAATGTGGTTACGCTGGCATTCATCGTGATTCTTGTCGCGCTCAAAGCTCGTTACCGAAGCGAATGAGAGTCAACCTTCACCCCGTGACTTTTCGCACCAGAGCCCGGGCGATAAAGCGGACGCGGTCGCGCAGAGGGAAGCGC
>CAZFRV010000065.1:0-9791 GCA_964521445.1 uncultured Acidobacteriaceae bacterium | reverse complement strand
GCGGCAATACCATCGGCAACCAATTTGAACCCACACAGGGTGACATTCTGAACGCGCTGGCCAACGTAACGATCTCGGGATCGCTGGGCTTTGGGCCGGCTACCAACCTGCCTCAAGGACGCTTGGTGAACGATTGGCAGGCGCAAGACAACTGGAACTACGTGCTGGGCAAGCACTCTTTCAAGGCAGGTGTGAACTGGACCTACCAGCGCTCACCCAACACCTTCCTGCCCAACGTCAACGGCCAGTTTTCGTATGACAGCCTCGCCGGCTTCATCAATGGCGTGTTCGATCCGACTGTCGTTAATCCAAAGCCCGGCCTGCGTTCGGTCACCATTGCCGAGGGCAATCCGGTACTGGATTTCCGCGAGTATGACACCTTCCTCTATGGTGGCGACGACTGGAAGATCAGCCAGAACCTGACGTTAAACCTAGGATTGACCTGGACTTACTACGGCAACCCAGCTCAACTGTTCACGGACATAACCACAGCCCGCGAGGCCAATGCTGCAACCGCGTTTTGGAAGCAGACCCTGCCGGCGTCCGTGACCACCAATCCGCCCAATCCGACGGTCAAGAATAGCTTTGGTCCGAGCGTCGGATTTGCCTACTCACCGCAGTGGGGCGGCTTCATGACCGGCCATGGCAAAACCACCATCCGCGGCGGCTACCGGTTGCTCTATGACCCGCCGTTCTACAACATCTTCCTGAACACCTCAACCTCGTCACCGTTTGGATTCCTCCAGACCTTGAGCCGACAAAGCACCCCGGTGCTACCCACTTCCATCACTCTGCCTGGCTTGCCGACCGGTCCGAACGTGCGCACGACGATGGCTGCGTTTATTGCCACGAATGTCTTCGACCCACGCACGCAGGCTGAAACCATTCTTGGCACTCCGACGCAGGGTTTGGGGCCCGACAAAGTACACAGCTACAGCCTCGGCTTTGAGCGTGAAGTCACCAAGAATGCCGTGTTCGAAGCGCGGTATGTAGGCAATCTGGGCCGAAACTTGTATCAGACCGTGGACGGCAACCCGTACCTTGGCACCGTGGCCGCCCCTGGTTTGTTGCAGGATTTCCCGGGCCTGCTGCCTCCGGGTACGCCGACCAGCGCTTGCGCCGCAACCACTCAGGTGGGACCTGGCGCCGGCTCTGACATAGGCCGCGCCGCTTGCGGTCTGGGTGTTGTACGCGCCCGCACCAACGGCGGCTTCTCTGCTTACAATGCACTGCAGGCGGAGTTCCGGGCCAATAACCTGTTCAAGCAACTCACGATACGAGCGGGTTACACCTTCAGCCGGAACACTGACAACGTGAGCGAGATCTTCGCCACTGGCACCGCGGGCAATACGCTGTTCGCGGCGCAAAACCCGTTCCAGACCGGAAGCGCGGAAAACTCGACCTCCGGCCTGAATATTCCCAATGCGATGACCGTGACGTTCACTGAGAACGTTCCGTTCTTCAAAGAGCAGCACGGGTTGGTTGGGCACATCCTGGGCGGCTGGGCATTTTCCGCGAGCTATCTCTATGGTTCCGGACAGCCCTTCACTCCCCGGCAGGGTGCCGTGTTCACGAACGTCAACTCCAACGTCACTCCAATCGGAAACTTCTTTGACACTAACTACGCGAACGCCTTCGTAGGCGACCCGGCGCGGCCGTTCTATGGCAATAAGAGCGCCCCGGCGGGCAACGTTGGCATTTACTGCGGTGACGTGCGTTCGTTGCTTGGCGTTACCTTAGCCAATGCGGCAACGTTCTGTGCACCCTTCGGCGGACTCAACCAACTGATAAGCTTCAATGCACTGAACGCTCCACAAGCGTGCGATCCGCGCGGTTTCCTCCGTGGTACCGGAATACCGGTCATATGCCCGCTGGTATTGAACATGGTACCCGTCACAACCAACGACGTTCGCTTCATCATCAACATGCACACTGCGCAGACGATCTTCGGCACCCCGTTCGGCAACGTTCCGCGCAATCCGCTGGTTGATGCTCCCTCCAACCGTCTGGACGCTACCATCTTCAAGAACTTCAAGGTTGGCGAGCGTAACAACTTCCAGATACGCATGACCGCCATCAACGCCCTGAACCACTTCAACTACACCAGCATCGATTCCAGCATGGAAGATGCCGGCATCAGCCCGGCATTCACCAGTAATTTTGGACTCGGATTCGCTAACCCCGCGCAGACTACGGCCACCGGCCGCGTTGTCAGTCTGAGCGCGCGCTTCACCTTCTAAGCGAAGATCGAAATCTGATCTGGCCCGCCGGCTCACCCGGCGGGCTTTTTTATTGATTGTGTTTACTGAATGGAGGAAGATCGGTCGAATACGCGTTGTGTCTTCACAGAGGCCCGGGCAAAGGCCCCACCGGCGAGAGCGAGTACCACCGGAAAACACTCCAGCACATAGCGTGATTCAGGATTTTCAAGAGTTCCCAGAAAAGCCGATCGGAGCAGCAGGAAGCCGGCGAGAACAGCTCCGCTGACGCCCAACTTCCAATCGAGCCAACCGCGAAAAGCTGCCACGAGATAGAAAAGGTTGATGGCCGCCAGCAGCAGCGCCAAGGCGCTCTCCTGGGGATGCGCCGAAAACTCCCACCAGCGCGACTCAATCGGCAGCAGTTCGCTACGCGGACGCAGCCACATATCAGTGACCCGCAAAAACGGCAGCCAGACGTAATAACGGAAGGGATTGTCGCCAATGCGTTCCTGCGCCAGTTGTTCGAATTGCACGTCCAGCTCCGGACTAATGTAGAGGTCCTGGTTGTAAGCGTCCATCAGCGCGTGGGTCCGGTCATACTGCTGGCGGGAATCGAAGGCGCGTTCGGGAAGCAGACCGGCATCGATCGGCTCTTCCTCGGCATGCCAATAGATCTCATGCACGGAAACGTAGTCGGCGATCCAGCTCTTGGTCCACTGGTTGAAGCCGCGGGGGACGGATTCACCAGGATCGTTGGCGTAGCGGGGAGCCAGTGGTTGAAATACGTGAAACGTGCGCCAGTTGCGCACCGTCCAGGGAACCAGCGGAGCGAGGCTGGTGATCACCAGTAAAGTGCCGGCCGTGACGATCCGCATTCTGTGACCCGAACGGAACAGCAGAATGATCAGCCCCAGGCCGAGTGCCGCCAGCAGCAACCCGCCGTCGGGACGCAGGAGAATGCCGGCGGCGGTCCAGATGCCGGCGGCAAACCAGGGAAGCAGCCCCGGCTTGCCCGCTTCCATATCCTTGATGCCGCGCACGCCGTAATAGAGTGAGTGGGCGGCACACCAGATGGCGAGAGTTTCAGTGAGCGGAGCTGCGACATAGTTGGCGGTAAACGGACAGAGCGCGCTTAGCAGATAAGCGGCCTTGGCGGCGCGGGCGTTCATCAGTTGCAAGGCCAGCGCGGCGATCACCAGGCAGGTGTTGGTGTCGATGAGCGCCTGCACGATCATCACCGCGGTGTAATGTTCGCGCCCGAAGATAGAAAAGATAAGCGCCAGGAAAGCAGGGTAGCCAGGCAGACGGATCAGGGTGGGGTGCAGTCCGTTGTCGGCGGTCAATCCATAGATGCCCTGGTCCAACCAATGTTTGGCAATATCGCCATACACGAAGCTGTCGCCATCGACGCGCGGGAAGACGAAAACGAAGAACAGCCGCAAGGCCACAGCGGCCAGGGTGGCGAAGAGAAAAAACCATTTGTTCCGCCGCAGCAGTTCCAGGATTTCCTTCATGGAGAGAAGCGTCAGTCTAAAGGCAGGTGCGTTCGTTGTCCAATTGCGATGCCAGAAGGACTACGTGAAAACACCGAGGACCGGCGTGAATTGACCCGTGCTGCGCGACAGCTTACGATGAATCTAACAGACTCCTGCAATGACTAAACCAGTCTTCTATGATCCGCAACAAAAGCGGTGGGGGCGCTTACGCTGGCTTTTGAACGCCCTGGGTGTGATCATCACCGGGTTGGTTGTTTTCTTTCTGGTTACTGTCATCTTTCAGTCTGAGCCGTTGCCACCTCTGCAACTTCCCGGGCAAAAGCACACTTTGCGCGCTTTGAAGGAGAAGGACCTTCCCCGGAAGACCAAAGTCAAAGGCGCGCACCGCAAGACCAAGGCGCCGCCCTCGCAGGTGGTGCTGAATACGGACGAAGGAATTCGCGCCGCCTTCTATGTGAACTGGGACGCCGCCAGCTTTGTCTCCCTGAAAGAATACTATCCTCAAATCGACCTGCTGTTTCCGGAATGGCTGCATGTCCTGACTCCCGACGGCAACCTCCAGGGCGTGGACGAGACCAACCGGTTTTTCCCCGTGATCCAGGGCAGCGCGGTGAGCCCGGTGGATACCCGGGTCATGCCTTTTCTGAAATCGGAGAAGGCCAACGTCGACGTTTTTCCCCTGATCAACAACTACGATCCGGCACGACGGCAGTGGCTGACGAGTATAGGGCAGTTCCTGCAAGACTCTGCCGCCCGCGACCGCTTTCGCTCCCAACTTCTGTTGTTTCTTTCGAGCGACCATTTCAAGGGAGCGACCATCGACTTTGAAGAGATACCAACCAATGCCCAGCCTGGATTTCGCGCCCTGATTTCCGACCTTGGCCAGGACCTGCATGCCCGCGGCCTGAAGCTCTACGTGAACGTGCCGGTGGGCGACGATGACTTCGACTTTCGCCAGTTGGCCGCCGCTTCGGACGGCTTGATCCTCATGAACTACGATCAGCACCATCCTGACAGCGCTCCGGGACCGGTGGCCGGCCAGGATTGGTTCACGGCCAACCTCAAAGAGGCTCTGAAGACTGTCGATAAGACCAAGATCATCTGTGCCATCGGGAACTTTGGGTACGACTGGGCCACTTCTCATAAGACAGGCCGCGTTGTCTTTGTGGACAACAACAGCGCACAGGAAGCGTGGCTTCACGCGCGCGAGTCGGAAGCCGAGATTACCTTCGACCCGGATTCCCTCAATCCTCACTTTGCCTATGAAGATGAAGAAGATGGCACACGCCATCATGTCTGGTATCTGGACGGAGTGACTGCGTTGAATCAGATGCGCGCGGCCAAGCAACTCGACATCCGCACCTTCGCCCTGTGGCGGCTGGGATCCGAGGACCGTTCCTTGTGGGCCATCTGGGACAATCCACTCGATCCCGATGCGGCCAAGAAAATCACCAGCGTTCCCTCCGGGCAAGACGTGGACCGCGAAGGTAAAGGCGAGATCTTTTCCATTGAGCGCCAGCCGAGTCCTGGAGAGCGGCAAACCACACTCGATCAGGACGGCAACGTGTCGGAGAAACTGACCGTCTTGCCCGGGCCCTATCAGCTTGGCGAGTACGGCTGGCAGCCACGGAAAGTGGCGATTACCTTTGACGACGGCCCCGACCCGGAGTACACACCCAAAGTCCTGGACGTGCTCAAAGAGAAAAATGCCACGGCCACATTCTTTATGATCGGCTTGCAGGCGCAGAAATTTCCCGGATTGGCGCAGCGCGTTTACGCGGAAGGCAACGCCGTAGGAAACCACACGTTCACGCATCCTGACATCAGCGATGTCTCCTCGAGCTACATGAAGCTGGAGCTGAATGTGACCGAACGGCTGTTCGCGAGCAAGCTGGGCATCAAGCCCCTGTACTTCCGTCCCCCTTACTCCATCGACGAGGAGCCGGACGTAGCGGAAGAGGTACGTCCGCTGGAAGTCGTGCAAAGTCTGGGCTACATCACGGTTGGATCCAAAATTGACCCCAACGATTGGCAGAAAGGCCGCAGGGAAGATGAAATTGTGGCTTCCGTCCTGGAGCAAACGCAAAGCGCCGCCACTCCAGGATGCGAAAATCGTCCCCCGCTGTACTGCGGCAATATCATCCTGCTGCACGATGGCGGCGGCGACCGCAGCGCCACCGTCAAGGCCCTGCCCGCAATCATTGACGGCTTGCGGCAGCATGGATTTCAGATTGTCACGGTGGAAGATCTCATCGGCAAGACGCGCAACCAGGTCATGGTGCCGCTGACGCCCGGCGAGATATGGGCCGCTCGCGCGGACAACGCTTCTTTCACGATGATTGGCTGGATCCAGGGCCTTGTGGTTCTGGTGTTCTTCCTGGGCGACTTGCTCATGAGCGGTCGCCTGCTCGGCATTGGCGCTTTGGCTACTTTCGATCGCCTGAGCAACCAGGGCCCGCCCCCGGCGCCGGACTTCAAGCCTGCTGTTACCGTGATCGTTCCCGCCTACAACGAAGAGAAGGTGATCGAGCAGACAGTGCGATCGGTGCTGGCCTCCGATTATCCGAATTTGCGGGTGATCGTGGTGGATGATGGTTCGCCGGATGCGACCGCGGAGGTGGTCCGCCAAAAATTCGCCGCTGAAATCGCCCAGGGCCGGGTGTTGCTGCTCACGAAGCCCAATGGCGGCAAAGCCAGCGCCCTCAATTACGGTCTGGAACATACCAACGACGAAATCTACGTGGGCATTGACGCCGATACGGTGATTGCGCCGAACGCCGTCTCGCTGCTGGTGCCCCACTTTACCGATTCCAGGACCGGCGCCGTAGCCGGCAACGCCAAGGTCGGCAACCGCGTGAATCTGTGGACGCGCTGGCAGGCGCTCGAATACATTACCAGTCAGAATTTTGAACGCCGCGCGCTCAATGTCTTTGGCGCGGTCAGCGTTGTGCCCGGCGCCATCGGCGCATGGCGCAGAGAAGCGGTGCGCGAAGCCGGCGGCTATCACACGGACACGGTGGCCGAGGACGCTGACTTGACCATGTCCCTGTTGCAAAACGGATGGCGCGTGGTGAATGAAGATCGCGCCCTGGCCTTCACCGAAGCTCCCACCACCGCCGGCAGCCTGATGCGCCAGCGTTTCCGCTGGTCGTTCGGCATTCTGCAGGCGGTGTGGAAGCACGGCGCGGCCATACGCAAGCGCAGCCGCCTGGGCTGGATCGCGCTGCCCAACATCATCATCTTTCAGATCATGCTGCCGCTGGTCTCGCCCTTCATCGACATCATGTTCACCTTCGGCTCGCTGTCGTACCTGGTGAGCAAGTACTTCCATCCGGAAAGTACCGACCCCCGTGATTTCCAGCGGCTGGTGTTCTTCTTCGTGGTTTTCCTGGCGATCGATTTCGCGGCGTCGGCGCTGGCTTTCCTGCTGGAACGCCGGGAGAAGGGACAAGGCGAAGAACCGCAACTGCTCCTGCACCTGTGGCTGCAACGCTTCTCTTACCGCCAGCTCTTCTCGGCGGTCATGCTCAAGACGATGAAGCGCGCCATTGACGGCAAGCCCTTCGCCTGGGACAAGCTGGAGCGCACCGCGGACGTATCACGGGCCCACGCGTAGCAAGGCGTAGTAGAGGCGTGGCATTGCCACGTGTAACACACCACGCCAGCCCGTGAAGGCGTCAGCGGGCTGGTTTGAAATGTTTTTATCTCGATCTCAGGAGACAGTCGTGAAGCTCATCTTTCTTCTTTTTTGCGTTGTAACGCTTGCGTCCGCAATGTTCGCCCAGGACAAAGCGACTCCGAAGACCGGAGCAGCGGCAACTGCCAGCTCCCCTTCCCCATTCAGCAGTTTAGCCGATCGCTATTTTGACCAGTACTACTTCAAGTTCAACCCTACGGCCGGAACGCAGGCCGGTTTTCACCAGTATGACGATCAACTGGAAGACTACTCCCGCGCGTCGGTGGATCAGCAGATCGCAGTCTTGAAGAAATTTAAGAAAGAAGCCGTCGGAATCAGCAACCAGACGACGCCCGGCGAATCGATTGATTACGCGCTGTTGGTGGGCGACATCAACAGCCGTCTCCTTACCCTGGAGAATATCCGTCCCTGGGAAAAGAACCCCGACCAATACTCTTCCGGCGTCACCAATTCCATCTTCGTGATCATGGCGCGGACGTATGCGCCGCCGGAACAGCGCCTGCGATCGGTGATCGCCCGCGAGAAGCAGATTCCCGCGGTTTTCCAGGCTGCGCGGCAGAACCTGAAGAACCCGCCGCCGATCTACGTCGACGTCGCCGTGGAACAGATTCCCGGGATCATCAGCTTCTTTCAGAAAGACGTCCCGGAAGCTTTCAAAGACGTGAAGGACTCGGCGCTGCTCCGGGAATTCCAGGCGTCGAACCAGAAGGTGATGGACGAACTCAAGAGCTATCAGCAGTGGATCGAAAACGACTTGAAACCGCGGGCGCACGGGGACTTCCGCCTGGGTGCTGACAATTACAGGAAGAAGCTGCTCTACGACGAAGACGTGGACATCCCGTTGGCGCGGCTGCTGGAGATCGGGATGGCCAACCTGCGCCAGAATCAGCAGGCCTTCAAAGACACCGCCGCCAAGATCGATCCCAGCAAGACCCCGCAGCAGATTCTGGAAGAGCTGGAGAAGGACCATCCCGCGCCGGACAAGCTGTTGCAGACCTTCCGCGACACTCTCGGCGGCCTGAAAGATTTTCTGGAACAGCAGCACATTGTGAAGGTGCCCTCCGAAGTGCTGCCCATTCTGGAAGAGACGCCGCCTTTCGAGCGGGCCCTGACCTTCGCCTCCATGGACACGCCCGGGCCCTATGAGAAGGTCGCCAAGGAAGCGTACTTCAACGTCACCTTGCCTGAGTCCACCTGGAGCCAAAAAGAGGTGGAAGAGCATATGGCCGGATTCAATCGTGGCACCGTCATTTCCACCGCGGTGCATGAGGTATATCCAGGACACTATATCCAGTTCCTGTGGGTGCCGTCGGCGCCTTCCAAAGTCCGCAAGCTGCTGGGCTGCAGCTCCAACGCCGAAGGTTGGGCCCATTACAGCGAGCAGATGATGCTCGATCAAGGCTATGGCCGCACTCCGGGCACCGACCTCGATCACGATACGGCCTTCCTCAAGCTGCGCCTGGGCCAGCTCCAGGACGCGCTGTTGCGCAACGCCCGCTTCATCGTGGGCATCCAGATGCACACCGGAAAGATGACCTTTGACCAGGGAGTCGAGTTCTTTGTGAAGGAAGGCTATCAGTCGCACACCAACGGACTGCGAGAAACCAAGCGCGGCACCGCCGATCCCACGTATCTCTATTACACGCTGGGCAAGCTGGAGATCCTCAAGCTGCGCGACGATTACAAAAAGAAGATGGGCGACAAGTTCTCGCTGGAAGACTTTCACAACGCGTTCCTCAAGGAAGGCTTCCCGCCGGTTAAGCTGATCCGGAAGACGATGCTGGGAGACGATTCGCCAGTGTTGTAGCTTTTTTCTGTAATCCCGGTCCGCGAAGCGGAGAGGGACCCCTATCGTTATGGGTCTGCTGAGGCCGACCCACTCGAGTCGCTGCATGAAGATTCGCTCAGATATAGGGGCCCCTCGCTGCGCTTCGGGGTTTCAGAAAGAAGACCGGGTGCTAAAATTCCGCATCTCAGAGTAAGCTGGAAATTAGAATGAAGATGCGAGTCCGCAAAGCCGTGTTCCCCGCCGCCGGGCTGGGCACGCGTTTTCTTCCTGCCACCAAGGCGCAGCCCAAAGAGATGCTGCCCTTGGTGGACAAACCCATCATCCAATATGGCGTGGAGGAGGCCCTGGCCGCGGGGTGCAACCAGATCATCATCATCACTGGCCGCGGCAAGCAGGCAATCGAAGACCACTTCGACGTCAGTTACGAGCTGGAGAGAATGCTGCAGGACCGCAAGAAGACCGACCTGCTTGAAATCGTGCGCCGCATTTCGGACCTGATCCACGTCGCCTACGTCCGCCAGAAGGAAGCCCTGGGACTCGGCCATGCCGTCCTGACGGCACGCGAGTTGGTGGGCAATGAGCCCTTCGCGGTGCTCCTTGCCGACGAC
>CAZFRV010000064.1:0-6097 GCA_964521445.1 uncultured Acidobacteriaceae bacterium | reverse complement strand
TGCTGAACGAGTTTACGTCCCAGGCTAACGGGGGCCTGTTGCCCAACCCCGCCGGCTTCGTTGCAGGCAACCAGCCCATTCCTGCAAATGTTGCTGACGTCGGGGGCGTCCAGGGCACCATTTCAAAGGCCATCACCGGCGCCTACGGAGGGTACACCTTGCTGACCGGCGCGGGAACCGGGGCGGCCGCCAATTCCTGGACGGAACAATTCAAGGTCACCGGCTTTAGTCTAGTCCCGGATCCCGACCCAAATACCTTTTGCAAGTGGACCTCAGCAGCGAATCCAGCGCCGGGGAAAACAAGCGGCACCTGTTCGGTGGCCCTGCCTAACGCGACGGCACAGTTCTTCTATACGTACGATTACTCGATTACCGTGCAAGGACAATCCAAGGGCAACGAAAACACGGTTGTCACCGACAAAGGAATCGTTCAAATCGAGTCAGACACTACGCCCCAGAACACTAAGAGGAACTTCGCCGGCTACGGCATGTTCATCGATCAACAGGCTCTCTGCAGCGGCACGCTGGTCCCGGGAACCATCACCGGTCCGGTGTTCACCAATGGCTCATGGAATTTCGGGACCAGTGGCAAGTACACGTTCACTGATACCGTAGAACAGGTCAACAATCAGGCCGGCTTCGGCTCGCCATGTGCCGGCGTAGCCGGTTCCTCCGGTGGCGGCGTTGCCCCTACCTTTCAAAATGGATTCACCAGGAACGCGACCGCAATCGCTTTGCCCACAAACTCTTTCAACCAGGAGCAAGCCGTGGTTGACGGTAAGGGTGTTAGCAGCACCGCGCCCAGCAACAGCACACTCAACAGCACCGTGAAGGACGTTAAGGGCAACCCTTATCCCATAGGCGGAGCAGCTAGCGGAGTCTTCTTGCCGTATAACATCGTCAACGGCAAGCCCGTGTTTACCGGAGGCGGCATCCTCGTGCAAGGAAACGCTGCAGTCACACTCTCGACCAGCGGCTCCTCCGCGCAGGTGTACACGATCACGCAAGGCGGCACCACCACAACGATTACGATCAATCCCGCGACCAACACCACCACGATGGTCTCCGGAGGCAACACGCAGACCATCACCGGAGTGCCGCAGATGTATGATCCGGCCAGCGGCGCGGATCTAGGCTACGACACCATGCTGTATGTCAACGGCGCCATCACAGGGCTTTCTGGACCTAGCAATCAGACCTCGCCGGCCATCCAAAATGGCACGGCGCTCACGGTCACCGCGGCCACTAGCGTGACCATCACCGGCAACATTCTCTACACCACCGAGCCGGTGGTGATGAGCGGAACCAACATCGACCAGCTCAATCCAGCAGGCAATACCGGCCAGGCCCTGGGCATCTTCACCGCCGGGGGCAACATTGACATGCATGCTCCCACATCCAACGGGAGCCTGGAAATTGATGCCTCCATAGCGACGATCTCGCAGGGCGGAAGCGGCGGCTTGACGAACACAGGAAACGCGATCAACACATTGACGATTGTGGGTGGGCGCATCCAGAACACCATCCAGAACATCAATACCACAACCCGCAACGTGCTGTTCGACCAAAGGTACGCGAACGGATTTTCGCCGCCCTGGTTCCCCTCCACCGTCATCGCGGCGAACGGTGTTAACAACGCCCAGTTCGTCAACCTCAAGGTTAGCCGGCTGTCGTGGCAGAACCAGACTCCATACTAGGAACTGGAAAGTTTGAGTCATTTCAAGGCGGCCGGCAGCGGCCGCCTTTTCATTTGCTGAAAAACTTCAGGAAGCTCAACGCCGCTGCGTTGGAGGCTTACGCGGGTTGTTCCGGCCTGGCTTGCGCCATCACCGTGGCCAGCAGGACTGCCAGGATGCCGGCCACCTGCAGCCAGCCCACGGCCTCGCCGGCGAAGGCCGCAGCCAGTAGCACGGCAAAGACCGGTTCCAGGCAGCTGGCAACCACGGCGCGCGTAGGATCAAGGTATTTGAGGCCGCTGAAGTACAGCGTATAGGGCAGCAGCATGGAGAGGCAGGCAAACAGAAACAGGAACCGCCACTGCCCGGCGTTGTAGTGCGCCTGAAACACCTGCCAGGGCGGGTTCACTAACGTCCACAAGACCGCTGCGCTCAGAAGGGCATACATCATCACCTTCAGCGGATGATTGCGTTGGACCAGGCCTGGCGCCACGATGTTGTAAAACGCGAAGGAGAATGAAGCCACCAGTGCCGCGCCGACGCCGGCCGGAGTCAGCCGGACACCGGATTGGAACAGCCCGATGGTCAGCGCGATTCCCGCCACCGCCAGCGCTACCGCGCCCACACGGCGCACTGTGGCCCGTTCGTGCCCGCGCAGCACCATGTACACCAGCACCCAGACCGGGGCGGTATATTGCACCGTAATGGCCGTGGCTACGGTGGCCTTCTGGACCGCGTAATAGTAAAAGAAATTGGAGCTGGCGGTGCCCAGCGTGCCGGCCAGGGCACACAGCGCCAGGTCGCGCCTGCCAATGCGGAAAAAGCTTCGCCCGTAGCGGAGCAGGAGAAAAACCGCCAGCACCACCACGGTAAACGTTGTCCGCATCTGGGTAAGCGATAAGGGCGAGATCAGCGTGCGTCCGGCAGAGACTTTACCGTTGAAAACCTGTTTCCCTACGGTAGCGGCGGCGCCCCAGCAAAAAGTCGCGCCCGCTACCAGGAGGTAGCCGCGCCAGGTGTGCGACCCCTTGTTCTCGGCTGCGGGGCCGTGAATCTCTGTATCGTCTGATCTAGTCGGCAAGGGATCTATTCGGCAAGCATCTTGTCGAGTCGCTCAGGATCAAAGCCGATCATGACCTGATCGCCCACGATAATGGTGGGAGTGGAATTGCTCTTGTAGGTGCGGACCAGCTCCATCAGCGCCTGGTTGTCCTCACTGACGTCCTTGATTTCGAAATCGATACCTTTCTCCGAAAGGTAGCCCTCAGCCCAGGAGCACGGCGGTCAACCGGGTTGGCTGAAGACGACCACTTTCTTCTGCGCCATTCTCTAACCCTCCCTCCGGTTCGCGATAGGATTCCTGCGTAAAGCCAGGCGGTTCATTTTTTTGCGGGTGCAACTTCATGGGCCGCTATCACATGGACTTCGGTGGTAATGCGCGCCGTGCACTTCAGCATCGCCGACACGCCGCAGTATTTCTCCTCGGAGAGCCGCACCGCATCCTCGACCGCCTTTCGCGAAACGGGTCCTGAAACCGTATAGATCAGCTTGATGGCGGTATAGACGGTGGGCGACGTGGTGGCGCGTTCCGCTTCGGCCCGGACTTCCAATGCGGCAAATGGTTCCCGCTTCTTGCGCAAGATGCTGACCACGTCGGTGGCGGTGCAGGCGCATAGCCCTATCAAAACCAGCTCCATAGGACCCGGCGCCGTATTGCGCTGCCGGTCAGAATCCACCACCATGGCATGGCCGCTGGAAGCGCTGCCCACAAAACGTTCGCCATCCGCCCAGTTCAGTCTGGCTTCGACCATGGCTTTCCCCTTCCTCGCGTCTCTGTGGCCCCAGCATACCAGAGATAACCAAAGGCGCTCGAGGACCGTCCTTATCTTAGGTCCGCGAGAAAAGAATTCGATACCAGACGAAGAAAAAACTTGGAAGCATTTGCCAAATCCGTGCAATGGAAGATAGGAGCCCAGGCTGAAGCGCCGAGCGAGGCAATGGCAGATTCGCCAAGTCATGACCAGGAGTTGCTGCGGCAGCTCGCCAAGGGGAGTGAGGCAGCGTTCCGGGCTTTTTACGAACGCTACCAGGGCCCGATTTACCGGTTTGCGTTGCATATGAGCGGCAACGGCGCCACCGCGGAAGAGGTCACGCAGGAAGTTTTTATGCTGTTGATCGGCAAACCCAATTCGTACCAGCCGGAAAAAGGTTCGGTGGCCGGATACTTGTTCGGGATGGCCCGAAACCTGACGCGGCGCAGCATCCAGCGGCGGCATCTCGATGTCCCCATCGGCGACTACGACGGCAACGGCCAGGGCGCCGCTCCGGAATTGCCCAGTCAGCTGGACGTTCTCGAAGACATCACCCAGTCCGAGCTTCTCGATCAGCTGCGCAAGGCCGTGCTCTCACTTCCGGAACCGTATCGTGAGGCCGTGGTCCTGTGCGATCTGGAGGAGATGAGCTACAACAGCGCCGCCGAGTTTCTGGAGTGTTCCGCGGGTACGGTGGCTTCACGGCTGCATCGTGGCCGCGCAATGTTGAAAGCAAAGTTGAGCTGTCAAAAATGCGCGAAATAGATTCAACTCACAACTCGGAAGCCCGGCTCCGCCAGGCCCTGCGATCGCTCTCCGCAAGCTCGCCCGCGGAAGCGCCGCCGCAGATCGGCGAAGTACTCGCCGGAGCCTTCCGGCGGCATCACGCCCGGCGCCGGGCGGTGCGACGAACAGCCATCGCGGCTGTGATCTTCTGCGTGGTTTTGCCCGCAATGGTTCTGCTGGTGCTAACGGAACGTCATCGCCAATCAACACCGGGCCCGGATCCTGTAGTTGCTTCGCATCCGGCCACGACCCCGGCGCCACCGGTCGCCGTCGCCTCCCCTTTGCCGGTGCAGGCGAAGAAATCTCATGTCACGTCCGTGCGGCGTCGCGTCCCGACGGCAGCGGGCGTCGATGTCGCAGTCAGCGAAAGTTTTGTGGATTTGCCGTCGTCTGATCAAGCCGTTCGCGGGGAGGATTTGCGCGTCATCAGGTTGGAAGTTACAGGCCGAGCACTCCAGATGGTGGGAGCGCCGGTAGCAGAAGAAAACGCCGACCACCGCATGTTGGCCGATTTCATCGTAGGCCAGGACGGAACTCCGTACGCGGTGCGCTTGGTGCGTTAAGTTCATATTTGTTCAAGGAGGATGTTCCATGAATCGATTGCTTTGTGGTTTCGTGAGTGCACTTTTACTGACCAGCCCAGCTCTGGCGCAGAACGTAAGCCCCCAAGAGCCCTCGCCGGGAGTGATTTTCATTCAGTCGGAGCCGGGTGATCCTGCGCAGAAGTTAGCTTCGACTTTCCCCATGATGCTGCAGGAGGGCCGCGTGGGTTTGGGGAACACTCCGGAAGGACAAGTCCAGTTCTTCTCGATGAGTATGGCCGGCAACGAGGTAATCAAGAACGCGCCTTATACAGCCACCGCCACCACCGAGAGCACGCAGACACTCGCCGACGGCAACCGCATCGTCAACAAGAGCTCTGCCTTCCTGGCCCGCGATAGTCAAGGACGCACGCGTCGCGAAGAAGCCATGCAACACATGGGACCGTTGGCCGTGGAAGCGCCCGAGCTCGTCATGATCAACGATCCCGTTGCCCTGAGCAACTACATCCTGATACCGAAGGCACGGAGTGCGAGTATCGTCAAATACAAACAGTTTTCGGATGCTGCCGAAGGATTGCAGCGCAAACTCGCCGCCCGGCGCAACCAAGAAGGTGACGGCGCCACGCATATCACCTGGAAGTCCGATTCGGAATCCCCGGAACCAACCACGGTCACAAATGAAGACCTGGGCTCACAGGTAATGGAGGGCGTTAGTTGCCAGGGCAGGCGCGAAACCACCACCATTCCCGCCGGCAAGCTGGGAAATGAACGCCCGATCATTGTCACGACCGAAGTCTGGTTTTCTACGGATCTGCACGGAATCGTGCTCAAGAAGCATAACGATCCGCGCGTCGGCGAAACCGTTTACCGCCTCACCAACATCAGGCTCGGCGAACCGGACGCTTCCTTGTTCCAGGTCCCCGCAGGATATGAGACTGAAACCGAGGGCGAGGGTATGCATATGCGCGGCAAAGTCCCAGCAACGAGTCCGCATGAGTAATCTCTTCTCTCTCTTCGTCGCTTCGGACTCTTGCAGGCAGCCCCGGCAATCGTGAAATCAGCGGTTGCCGGGGAAGAAAGAAGAAGGCGCCGCGCGAAGCACCGCAGCGATCTGACGAAGCAACGCAGCGAAGGATGAGGGCTGGTCAAACCGACTTAAGCGCCCGAAATGGTCCGCTGTGGACGAGCTTCACGGAAACGCCTTCAATCTGTTTGGGCAGCTTTTCCTGGATCGCAGGATCTTCGGAATCAAGGTGCAAGGCGATCACGAACTGGCCGGAAT
>CAZFRV010000063.1:0-5625 GCA_964521445.1 uncultured Acidobacteriaceae bacterium | reverse complement strand
TCCAATCCTTCGGAATGCTCTCAAGGTGGCGGTACTGAGAGAAGGTGAGAGCCGCAGCCTTTGGGCCCCATCCAAGCACACCCGGAAAGCCATCTGCGCTGTCGCCGACTACCGCCAGGTAGTCCGGAATCGATTCGGGCTTCTCCCCGAACTTGGCCACAACGCCCGCCTCATCGCGTACGATGTCCCGCCTGCGGTCCAGTTGCACCACCCGCGTGCCCACAACACACTGACTGAGGTCCTTGTCCGGCGTGCAGATGATTACCTGCTGCACCCGCTGGTCTTGGGCGGCTTTCCCGGCGGCGGAAGCCAGGGCATCATCCGCTTCAAAGTAGACCATAGGCCACACCACCACACCCATGGCTTCCAGCGCTTCTTCGAGAATGGGGAATTGCGAAAGCAGCTCGTGAGGTACACCTTCGCTGGTCTTGTATCCGGGATAGAGGTCGTTGCGGAACGATTCCACCACGTGATCTGTTGCCACACCAACGTGGCTCGCCCCGCGCTCGATCATGGACAGAACGGAAACCAGGACGCCGCGTGCCGCCCCGATTTCCTGCCCGTTCACATCTGCCGCCGAGGGCACGGCAAAAAAATGCCGGAACAGTTCGTAGGTCCCGTCAATCAAGTGCACATTCATGGGGTTCCAATTGGGCCTTCTATCGATGTTATACGTTCCGGCACCCGTGGAGACACAAGCAAACATTGGCCTTGCTGCAGCCTGAGAGTTCCTTAATACATGGCCACCGTCCGCGGGCCCTGGCGCCGTGAAGCATCGCCGGCGTCGCGTGTTTCGCGCAAAACGAAGGTAACGTTGACGCCGGAAGGACATGCCCCGATACTCAAAGCATTATGTCCTCGAACCAGGGTTTAGCATCCAAGGCTGCTGTGCCCCCCTCGAAGCCGGCAGTCGATCCTCGCCGCGAAAGGCGCATTCATATCGCGGTGCCAGTAAAGGTTTTTGCCGACGCGGCAAGCCTGGACTTTCAGACTTGCTGCACTTATGAGATTTCCACCATCGGCGCACGCCTGGTGGCGCCCGTAGGGATCAAAGAGCCCGGCCAGGTGATCCTGTTGCAACGCCACAACCGGCGCGCCAAGTATAAGGTCGTGTGGGTCGGAAAGCCGGATACCACGGAGGCCGGACAGGTCGGTGTCGAGTCCCTGGAGCCGCACAACGTGATCTGGGAAGTGGAGATTAAGACCCGGCTCGCCAAGGCCGAGTAAAGCGCTTCCTCTGCGCTTGAGATCCGTCGGGACCATGCAACAAAAAGCACCGGCCCTCCGCGTAGGCCAAAAATTTCTGCCGGCTAAGTGAAGTGCCCGAGTGCCACCTGGGAATGAAGAGTCCACTCTGGCTACCTCCCCAAGATCCGGCATCTGCTATGAGCGCTCCTCGTCCTTATATCGTCCGCTGCAATGACTGCGAATTCGTGAGCGATGTGTATCTCGACGAACAGCGCGCCATGGACGAACGCGACTTCCACTCCTTCGAAAAACTCCACTCCGTATCCATCTGGCGCTATGAAGGGGAAAGCTGGACGGTGGTGACCGAGTTGCTCGGCGTTGTTCTTCGCTGATGAGCGTGTTACCTTCTAAGGTTTCAGGCTTATGCTCCGTTCTTACCAGGGAATCTCGCCGCGCATCCATGCTTCGTGCTATATCGACGAATCGGCGCAGGTTATCGGCGACGTCACGCTCGGGGAGAATTCGAGTGTCTGGATGAACGCCGCGGTCCGCGGTGACGTCTTCGCCATCCGCATCGGCAACAACTCCAACGTGCAGGATTGCAGCGTACTCCACGGCATGCGCTACAAATACGGCGTCATCATGGGCGACTGGGTTACCGTGGGCCATTCCGTCACCTTGCACGGCTGTACCGTGGGCGATCGTTGCCTTATCGGCATGGGCTCGGTCATCCTGAACAACGCTAAGATCGGCGAAGGATCGATAATCGCTGCCGGAACCGTAATTCCTGAGAACACAGTCGTTGAGCCTTACTCACTCTGGATGGGCGTGCCGGGAAAATTCAAAAAGAGGATCGACGATGAGGCCAGCCAGCAGATGATCATGATGTATGCGAAGAACTATGTCGATTACACGGGAATGTACAGGAAGGAATCGGGCAACGGGGAATCCTAGCGACCGTGAAATCATCCTGGCTTGCTTGTACGAATTGCTAAATACTAATTGCTAAGTACTAATTGCTAATGGCTAACCCCATCAAATCCGTGCGTGGCACCCGCGATATCCTTCCTCCGGATACCGCTTTGTGGCAACACGTGGAGCAGGCCAGCCGCGACATTTTCCACCGCTACAACTTCCAGGAAATCCGTACGCCCATCTTCGAAGACACACAGCTATTTGCCCGGGGTGTAGGTGAAGACACTGACATCGTTTCAAAGGAAATGTTCACCTGGGAGGACCGGCCTCGCGCGCAGAGCGAAAAAGCCCAGTCGTTGACTCTGCGGCCGGAAAACACGGCCGGGGTGGTGCGCGCCTACATCGAGCACAAACTGGGCGAGACCGGCAAGCTGCAGAAGCTTTACTACATGGGTCCGCAGTTTCGGCGCGAGCGCCCCCAAAGAGGCAGGTTCCGCCAGTTTTACCAGATCGGCGCGGAGGTCCTGGGGCCGCCGTCGGCAGGGAGCGAATCGCCGGGGCGCGATGCCGAGGTCATCGCCATGCTGGCGCACCTGCTGCGTGAAGTTGGTATCAAGGAATGGACCCTGGAGCTGAACTCCGTGGGCTGCGCCGAAGACCGTGCTCGCTACAACCAGGCGCTGCGCCAAGCATTGGCCGGAGTCAAGGACAAGATGTGCGCCGACTGCCGCCGCCGCGCTGAGATTAATCCCCTGCGCGTGCTGGACTGCAAAGTTCCGGAAGACCAGCCCATCATCGAATCGCTGCCGAAGATCTCCGAATACCTCGACGAGCCATGCCGAGAGCACTTCCATGAAGTCAAGAAGATCCTTAACCATGTCGGCATCCGTTATCAGATCAACGAGCGTATGGTGCGCGGGCTCGACTACTACACCCGGACAACCTTTGAATTCACGCACGGCGGCTTGGGCGCGCAGAGTGCGCTGCTCGGCGGCGGAAGATATGACGGTCTCTCAGAGGCCCTCGGCGGTCCCAAGGCGCCTGGCATCGGATTTGCTCTTGGGTTGGACCGCTTTATCCTTGCCCTACAGGCCGAAGAAACGGTGGGAATTCCCAACCTGAGTCCG
Source organism: uncultured Acidobacteriaceae bacterium (assembly GCA_964521445.1). Classification (GTDB taxonomy): domain Bacteria; phylum Acidobacteriota; class Terriglobia; order Terriglobales; family Acidobacteriaceae; genus Angelobacter. The sequence goes on along the minus strand of CAZFRV010000063.1, from coordinate 2,395 downwards.
GTGGTTTACGTCGCACCTCTGGGAGTGGGTATGAACGCCGAGGCGGCCGTCGTCGTCCGTGATCTGCGAAAAGCCCTGGTTGCAGCCGAACTCGGCGATGAGACTTTCCGCACGAAGAAAGCTTTCGAAGCTGCGGAGCGCGCCGGGGCTAAGTACATTCTGTTTGTCGGCGAGAACGAAATCACCTCGGGCCAGTTCGCGCTGAAGAATCTGGCCACTGGGGAACAGGTGAGCGTGGCGCGAAATGAGATTGCATCTCTCCTGAAGTCCCGAGCCTAAGCCTTTCTCTGCAATCCCGAGCGCGCGCAACGATCCCTACTCCCCGGGAGCAGGCTTGCTGTTCCCCAGAGTTGTTGGTTGCCATAGGAACCTCGCGCTTCGCTCAAGACAATACTCACTTCACTTCCAGCGCATCCCCTGTCTTGTGTTCGGTGATCTGGAACCGCAGGAACTCCTGGACGGCAGCAACAGCGTCAGCGTTCTTGCTGCTGATCACCACGCGTCCGCCCTGCGGAACTTCCTCGTACGTGTAATGAATCTGGTCTTTCAGCTTGACCATCACCGGCACGCCGGGCGGCGTCTGGTCGTGGACGAACATGGGGATATTGAAGTCGCCGGACTGAAAGGCCTGGCGGATATGCTCCAGGTGCATGCGCACATTGTCGATACTGCCCTTATCATCGGCCGAGTTGGCGGTCACCTGGATGGCGCCGCCATCCTTGCGCAGAAGAAAGTGGTGCGTGGTCTTGTCCTGGGCGAATCCCATGCCCTGGTTACCGCGCCGAACCATGTCATGGTCGTGCTGTTTGCCTGTGTGCTGTTCGTGCATGGGGCAGTCTTTCATCGGATCGTCGTTCTGCGGTTGCGTTGCACTCTGGGCTTGTACTGCGAGAGTGAGAGCTGTGTAGACGATTGCCACAATAGGAAAGTGCTTCATTTGATTTTGTCCTCTTTGCTTTTGCTTTCGAGCCTTCGTTTCAGTCCAGGCGAGATGAGTGGCGAAACAGCCTGCGCCCTCTCCGGGTAATTGGCGACAAAAGCCTCGAGAAGGCCGAGTTGCTTCCCCGGCTTGCTGGACTTGAGCTTGCGTCCCCAGCTTTTGATGGTTGCGCGTAATGTCTTGTGCAAGCCGGTGAGCTCTCGAATACGCAACTCCAGGGCCCGTGCTTTTTCCATGGCGAGCATATGGACACGCTGGCACGGGGCCTGGCCACGGTCTCGCGCCGTCAAGACTTCGCTTAGCTCCTCCACCGTGAACCCTATCCCAAGCGACGCGCGGACCAGTCGTACACGATCCAGCGCCTGCGGCGGATATTGCCGATAGCCGTTTTGTGACCGCTGCGCGACGGGCAGCAACCCGCGACGCTCGTAGAAGCGCAACGCATCGCGACTCACGCCCGCCAGCACGGCCAGCTCACCTGAACTGAGCCAGCGGCTGGATCGCTTTGGCATCGAGGACATTCTCAACTGTGGAATATATTCCATGGTCAAGCATTTTTCACGATCCCGTTTCTAAGTTCCGCCTTCCCTTTATAATCAAAGTTTTAGCCGTCACTGGCCATTCCGTCCATAGAAAGGCTCTTCCCTTGGCGCTCGACTTTTTAGGTGATCTTCGCCGCACCCACATGTGCGGAGAGCTGCACGCGCAGCATGCCGGCCAACAGGTAGTCCTGATGGGCTGGGTCAACCGCCGCCGTGACATGGGCAATCTGATCTTTGTGGACGTGCGCGACCGCACCGGCCTCACCCAGTTGGTCTTCGATAAGAGCGACAGCGCTGCTCTGCACGAGAAAGCCGCCGGGCTGCGCTCGGAGTACGTGATCGCGGCCGTGGGCCAGGTCCGCCAGCGCGACGCGAAGACTGTCAACCGCAACATCCCTACCGGTGAGATTGAAGTCGTGGTCGCCGAGTTGAAGCTGCTGAACGAATCCAAAGTTCCGCCTTTCCTGCCCGGCGATCCCTCGCTGGCCAACGAAGAGGTGCGCCTCAAGTATCGCTATCTCGACCTGCGCCGCGAGCCCATGCAGTACAACATCGAGCTGCGCCACAAAGTGGCTTTGGCCATCCGCAACCATCTGGCCGGCCGCGGCTTCTTCGAGATCGAAACCCCGTTCATGACGCGCTCCACGCCGGAGGGTGCGCGCGACTACCTGGTGCCCAGCCGCGTCTATCCCGGTGAGTTTTATGCGCTGCCACAATCTCCGCAACTGTTCAAGCAGATCCTGATGATCTCCGGCTTCGACAAGTATTTTCAGATCGTGCGCTGCTTCCGCGATGAAGACCTGCGCGCTGACCGCCAGCCGGAGTTCACGCAGATCGACCTGGAGATGAGCTATCCCCAGCTCGACCGCGTGTTTGAGGTGGTGGAAGGTTTTCTGCAAGCCGCCTGGAAGGC
>CAZFRV010000062.1:0-11732 GCA_964521445.1 uncultured Acidobacteriaceae bacterium | reverse complement strand
GGCGTGGTCTTGGCAGCTACGGCAGTCCTTCTCATCAGTCTTGGCGCCAACAATCTCACGAAGTGGGGAGTGTTGCTGGCCGGACCTGGTGCGCCGTTCAATATTGTGGACATGTCGCCGGCGCCCATCATGATTGTCGGCGGGATCTTTCTGGTTCAAGGATTCTTTGTCTGGTCGCTCAAGACCCGGGCCTCGGGTAAAACTCCTTTGATCGCGCTGGAAATACTGGACACTCCCCAGGAGCGTTCCGCGATTTTCTCGATCTTCATCATCGGCGCTCTCGGCTCGGCCATTACCTTCCTGATTCCCCTCTACATACAGGTTGTCCAGGGCCGCAGCGGCCTGCAGACAGCAGTGGCCGTGATCCCCTTCTGACTCGCGAGCTTCACTGCCGCCGTTCTCGTGGTCCGTCTTTACGGCCGGCTGAGCCCGCGCCACCTTGCGCGCTACGCATTCCTGGTGGTGGCTGCCGGCGCGGGGCTGCTGGGAGTGACCATCCGAAACGACTGGAGCACCTTCATGGTGATTGTCAGCATGACGATCACCGGTCTTGGCGAAGGCACCCTGATCACGCTCCTCTTCAACGTGCTGGTAACAGCTTCGCCCAAAAACCTGGCCGGAGATGTAGGTTCGTTGCGTGGGACCACGAACAACCTGGCGGCGGGAGTAGGCACTGCGATGGCCAGCGCTCTTGTGGTGGGAGTGCTGGGTACGAGCGTCCATCGTGAACTGGTGCACAACCCGGTGATCCCCAACGAGCTGAAGATGGAGATGAATCTCGACAATGTGCCCTTCGTCAGCAACCGCCAACTACGAACGGCCTTGGCGAGTAGAGGGGCGACGCCGGAACAGGTCGACGAAACTGCGCGCATTAACACTGACGCGCGCTTGGTGGCGCTCAAGATCTCGTTCTTCACGCTGGCGGGTTTGGCTCTGCTGGCCTTCTTTCCCGCTGGAGGGTTGCCGGGTTATATCCGCGGAGAGGTCCCGAGCGAAGAATCTGCGCTCCCACCAGGGCAGGGGAAGATCACATCAATCCAGGAGCCGCGCGGTGTCCCCTAGGCAGAGCGTTTCGAGCGGCTTGAGATGGCGGGCATTGCCACTGGCTGCGTGAGCTTTTCCGGCCTCAGAATCTCGCGGAGCTGTTCCTTGGTCAGCAGCTTCTTCTCGATAACCAGATCGGCCACGCTGCGTCCGGTACGCAAGGCTTCCTGGGCAACTTCGGTCGCGTTCGCGTAGCCGATGTGCGGATTGAGAGCGGTGACGATGCCGATGGAGCGATTCATGTGTTCCTCGAGCCGGTCGAGGTTTGCGGTAATACCGCCGACGCATCGCTCCGCCAGCGCGAGGCAGCCGTTGCGCAGATGCGTGATGCTCTTGAAAATGCTGTGGGCGACGATGGGCAGGAAAGCATTGAGCTGCAACTGTCCTGCCTCGGCGGCGAAGCTGACCGTAACGTCATTGCCAATGACTTCGAAGGCGATCTGATTCACCACCTCGGGGATCACGGGGTTCACTTTGCCGGGCATGATGCTCGATCCGGCCTGCATCGGCGGCAGGTTGATCTCGCCGAGCCCCGCGCGCGGACCGGACGATAGAAGCCGCAAGTCGTTGCATACTTTCGAGAGCTTGACCGCGACGCGCTTGAGTACTCCCGACAATTGCACGAACACGCCCGCATCCTGGGTTGCTTCAACAAGATTGGGAGCGGTGACGAAGGGGATACCCGTGATCTTCCGCAGGTGCTTGCACACGCTCGCCGCGTAGTCGGGATGCGCGGTGATACCGGTTCCGATAGCGGTGGCGCCCATGTTGATCTCGCAGATCAAGCGCGTGACCTCGCGCAGCCGCTCGACGTCTTCGGCGAGCATCACGGCGTAGGCCGAGAATTCCTGGCCCAGGGTCATCGGCACTGCATCTTGCAACTGGGTGCGCCCCATTTTGAGGATGTCCTTGAATTCCTTTGCTTTCGCTTCGAAAGCTTGGCGCAGCACGTCCATGGCGTCGATGAGCCGATGGATTGCGACCCAAGCCGCGATCTTGAGCGCCGTCGGGACGGCGTCGTTGGTGCTCTGGCTCAGGTTCACGTGCTCGTTGGGATGGAGCGCGCTGTAATCTCCGCGCTCGCGGCCCATCAGCTCGAGCCCGCGGTTCGCGATCACTTCGTTGGCGTTCATGTTGGTGGATGTTCCAGCGCCGCCCTGGATTACATCCACGACGAACTGATCGTGCAGGGCGCCTCTCGAGATCTCCTCGCAAGCCGCGACGATCGCGTGCGCCCGTTCTTTGTCGAGCAGGCCGAGATCGTGGTTCGCCAGCGCCGCGGCTTTCTTCACGCTGGCCAAGGCATTTACCAGGTCCGGATAGCTCGAGATCGGCGTGCCGCTGATCGCGAAGTTGTCGACCGCACGCAGCGTGTGCACGCCGTAGTAGGCCTCCGCCGGAACCTCGCGCTCGCCGAGAAGATCACGTTCCACACGCATGGGCTTTGACATGGGAAACCCTCCACAGTTCATCACGTGGGATGCCTCTTCGCGCGTCATGAGATGCTGGACGTTCCCGTCAGGAATTCAATCAGGCAGCGGCTTTGACCGGTTGCGCCAGTTGAGCCAATTCCTCAAGGTAGACGATCGCCGTTTCGATGCCGCGATGAAACATCTCGATGCTGTAGTGTTCATTCGCCGCATGCAGGCCGTCGCTGTCCAGCCCGTAGCCCATCATTACTACCGGAATCTTCATCATGTCCGAGATGTCCGCAACGATGGGGATGCTGCCGCCGCCGCGCGTGAACACCGGCTCGTGGCCCCATGCCTTCGCGTAGGCGCGCGATGCGGCTTGCATCTCTGGCAGATCAAAAGGAATCAGCGCCGGCCGGCCCTTGGTCACCAGGCTGACTTTGACTTTGATGGTTGGCGGCGTGATGGACTCGATATGCTTCTTCAACAGTTTGAAAATCTTGTCGGGATCCTGATTGGCGACGAGACGCGAACTCAACTTGGCGCCGGCTTTGGCGGGAATGATGGTCTTGGGTCCGGGGCCGGAGTAGCCGCTCCACAGGCCGTTAATGTCGAGCGTTGGGCGAGCTGAGACGCGCTCGCGAATCGTGAATTTCTTGTCGCCCCACACGGCTGGTACGCCCGTGGCTTTCTTGAACTGTTCTTCGCTCAGCGCGGTCTTTTCGATCATCTCGCGTTCTTTCGGCGTCAGCGAGACCACGTCGTCATAGAAGCCAGGAACCGCGATGGTGTTGTCGGGGTTGTAGAGTTTGCCAAGGATTTCCACGAGGGCGAGCGCGGGGTTGTGGGTTGCGCCGCCCCAGAAGCCGCTGTGCAGATCGTCCTTGGGACCCTGAACCTCGACTTGGAGATACGTCATGCCGCGCAGGCTATGCGTCACCGCCGGCTCTTGCATCGAGCGCATGGATGAATCACTGATCACGCATACGTCGGCCTTGAGCATGTCCAGATTTGTCTTGATGAAGGGCGCCAGGTTGGGGGAAGAGACTTCTTCTTCACCTTCGATCAGAAACTTAACATTGACGGGCGCGCCGCCGTTGGCTTCCAGATAGGATTCCAGGGCTTTGACGTGGATGAACAGTTGCCCTTTGTCGTCGGTGGCGCCGCGAGCGTAGATCTTGCCGTCTTTCTCCACCGGCTCGAATGGCGGGTTGTCCCAACCGTCTTCCTTTACGGCGGGCACCACGTCATAGTGGCCATAGACCAGCACGGTCGGCTTGTCCTTTCCGGCGCCCATCCACTCGGCGTACACAACCGGATGGCCGGCTGTGGGCATGACTTTCGCGCTCTTCACGCCCAGCGCGTGCAAATTCGCCGCCAGCCATTCCGCCGCCTGCTTTACCTCGGCGGCATGGGCCGGGTCGCCACTCAGGCTGGGAATGCGCAGGAACTCATGAAGTTCATGGCGGAATCTTTCGGCATGGTCGCGCGAATACTTGCGGGCTTTATCACTGGGCTGAGCCATACAGGTTTATCCTTTCCTTTTTTGCGCCGATCTTCTTGTTTTCGCGGCCTCTCTACGCAGCTCGCGCCCGGTTCGAGCCCCACGCCCGGTTCTCGGCGCGTCCGATCAGGAATTCAGACAACAACGGCACTGGCCGACCGGTTGCACCCTTGGCATCGCCCGATACTGCGTTGGTGCCGGCGATATCGAAGTGCGCCCACTTGAAGCCATTCGCAAAACGCTGCAGGAAGCAGGCCGCGGTGATCGACCCCGCGGGGCGTCCGCCGAGGTTGCTCATGTCGGCGAAGTTGCTCTTGAGCAGGTCTTGATACTCCTCGAACATGGGCAAGCGCCAGGCGCGATCGCCGGTGTCGTTGCCGGACTCGAGCAGTTGCTCTGCGAGTTCGTCGTCGTTGGCGAACAAGCCGCTGGTGACATTGCCCAACGCAATCACGCAGGCGCCGGTCAGCGTCGCAATGTCGATCACGCAATCTGGGTCGAAGCGCTCGGCGTAAGTGAGCGCGTCAGCCAGGCCCAGCCGGCCTTCAGCATCAGTATTGAGAATCTCGATGGTCTGGCCGGACATCGAGGTAACGACGTCTCCGGGACGGCTGGCGTTGCCGCCGGGCATGTTCTCGGCCGCGGGGATGATGCATACCAGGTTGATCGGCAATTTCATCAGCGCGACCGTCTTGATCACGCCGAACACGCTGGCTGCACCGCACATGTCGAATTTCATCTCGTCCATGTTGGCGCCGGGCTTGAGCGAGATACCGCCGGTGTCAAAGGTGACTCCTTTGCCGACCAGCACGATGGGTTTGGCCTTCCCGCCGCCTTTGTATTGCATCACGATGAACTTGCACGGCTGCGCCGAGGCTTGTCCAACAGAAAGCGCCGAGCCCATGCCGAGTTTCTTCATATCCTCGCGCTCCAGCACTTCGACCTTCAGGCCGAACTCTTTTCCTAGTGCTCGCGCCACGTCGGCGAGATAGGGCGGGTGGCAGATGTTGCCCGGCAGATTGCCCAGGTCCTTGGCGAGCGCCATGCCTTCGGCAATCGCCCGGCCACGATGCACGGCGGTCTTGACTTCGTCGTTGACCTTTTCTGAGGTCAGCAGCGTGACCTTCCGCGCCCCGCGTTCCTTTTTCTTGTTGCTTTCCTTCTTGTTGGCTCTCTCGCGTGGAGCATCGAAACGATAAGCGCCGTCGGCCAGCAGGCGGCTTGCGTGCTGCACGCGCCACGCCTGGGACCGGCCGGGCACTTTGATATCGGCGAGGGCAACCGCCGCCTCTCTGGCCACGCTATCGGCAAGGGCCTTGGCAGCGCCGCTGAGCGCATCGCGGAAAGCTTTCTCGCCGAATTTGTCGCGCTTGCCCAGGCTGACCAGCAGCACTCGCTCCGCCTCGGCGCCAGGCAGATCGTGCAGCAGCAGGGAAGCGCCGGCTTTTTCATCGAGGTCGCCCCGTTTGATCACGGCCGACAATCTTCCCTTCGTCGCCTCATCAACCTTTTGAGTAGGCGGCGGGAGTGTGCCGTCGGCAAAAGCGCCGAGAACCAGAACGCCCGTCCGGAATTTTTCGGGAGAGGCGGTCTCTACGGTGAGTTCGATTGCATTGCTCTTAGCGTGTTCCATGGCTTGTTCCTCGCAACATCCAAGATCGGCTCTTCAGCCTGGGTTGATGTGTTCAGCGTCGCTGGTTAGCCGCCTGCAGTGTTCGCTAGAATCCCCACGGCAGTCCCAGCATCTGCCACACCACCAGTAGAACCATCCACACCACTTGGACGATCACGACATAGGGCAACATCATGGCTACCACCGTGCCCACGCCCGCGCCCTTCTGATACTTTGCCGCAAACGCCACAATCAGCGGGAAGTACGCCATCATGGGCGTAATGGCGTTGGTGGGTGAATCGCCCACGCGGTATGCGGCCAGCACCGCTGAGGGATCGATGTGGAGCCTCATCATCAAGGGCACAAACACGGGCGCGAAAATGGCCCATTTGGGGATGATCCCGGTGATGATCAGATTAAGGACGGTGACGATCAGTACGAACCCGATCAGCAACGGAATCGGGCCAAGCCCCGCCGTTGCCAGGACATCGCCCAGCTTCACGGCTGCGATCGTGGCTATGTTGGTATAGGTGAACAAGGCAATGAACTGGCTGATGAAGAACAGCAGGAAAAGCAGAGCACCCAGTCCGATCACTGCCTTCTCCATGGCCTTGATGACGTCCGCGCTGCTCTTCATGGTTTTTGCGCCGAAGCCATAGGCAGCTCCCGCCACCAGAAAAGCCAGGGCGATGAAGACGATCAGGCCGTTCATGAAGGGCGAGTCTCCGACAAGGGCCCCGGTCTCAGGATTGCGAAGCGGCGCTCCCGGCGGCAACGTCAGCAGAGCGAACACGGCTAGAATCGCGATGGCTCCCCAGGTTGCGAACTTCAAGCCTCGCGATTCGTTCGCGGGAGCGGCCTCACCTTCTTCTTCCTGCAAGTCTTTCGGCGGTTTGTACGGGCCCAACCGGGGTTCAATGATCCTGTCGGTAATGACGCCGCAGACCACTGTGAGCAACAAGACCGAGGCGACGGAAAACCAGAAATTTGCGGTCAGGGAGACGGAGAGATTGGGGTTCATGAGATGGATGGCGTCATTGGTAATCCCTTGCAGAATGCCATCCAGGGGTTTGATCAGAATGTTCACGCTAAACACGGCGGAAACTGCGGCAAAGGACGCGGCCAGCCCGGCCAGCGGGTTTCGGCCGACGCTCAAAAAAGCCGCTGCTGCCAGCGGAATCAAGACCAGATAGCCGGCATCCGCCGCGATGCTCGACAAAATCCCTACGAACACCAGGATGTACGTCAAGGCCTTGGCCGGGGCCACCTGCACCAGCTTGCGAATCAGGGCTTTGACCAGGCCGGCTGATTCGGCTACACCAACACCCAACATCGCCACAATGATCACGCCCACCGCGTTGAAGCTCATGAAATTGGACACGACACCCGAATACATGAAGCGAATGCCCTCTCCCGTAAGCAGGCTGCGGGCGGCGGTTGTAACTTGCTCTGGTTGATGGGTATCCGGGTTGATGGATTCGTAGGTGGCGCTGGCTCCCATCAGATAGAAGATATGGGACAAGACGATGACGGCGACGATCAGCCAGACAAAGATCACTGCCGGATGAGGGACCTTGTTGCCCACGCGCTCGACGGTGCCGAGAATTTTTTCCAGCCGCGTCTTCTTTGGCGCGATCGGTTCTACTTTTTCTATCCTAGCCCTCTCGGCCATAGTGAGGCCTCCTTAGCATCGACGATAACCAGTTTCGAAAACTCAACTGATCACGCGACGTCGGCCCAGGGGCGGATGAAATAGAGCGGCGGGAGCGACCCTTCAGTTCACCGCCGCACATTCAGGCAGCCGTCTAGGCTGCGGGCGTCTCGAGCACTTCGCGCAAAGAGTTTTCGTCATCCTTGTCCAGCGACGTTTGGAACACTTTCCCCTTGCCCGCAAACTGCTTCAGGCCATCGAGTACTTTGTCGGCGGTCACCTTCCTCAGCAGAACGAAGAGCGCCGAAGTCCCCGGTTTGAGCGAGTCTCCAACGTCCTTCATCATCTTGTTGTCCAGGCCAAGGTCCTTGAACTTGCCGGATAACGCACCAGCGCCAGCGCCGATTGCGGCTCCAAGAAGCGGGTTGAGAAAAAGCAGGCCGATGAGCATGCCCCAGAAGGCCCCACCCGCTGCCCCCGCGGCGGTAAGGTTTACGGCTTGGTGCAGTTTGGTTTTGCCTTTCTCGTCTCTGGTTACCACGACAGCGTCTTCCATCTGGAGCAGATATTGCTTCTGCATTCTTGCCAGCGCAGCGCGCATTTCGAACGCCGTTGACTCATCGGGAAACACAACCGCTACAAGTGTGCTCATGTATTGATCTCCTGATGCGCGTCATGCAGGGGTGCCGTCGCATTCCATCCATTTAGATGGATTAGAAGCCGCGTGCTAAGGGGGGTTGCCCTACGCCAATTGGGCGTTTTGAACGATAGTGAAGTTTACATTTCTTTGCGTAAACAGGACCTCCCGACACTTCCTGATCCAGCCGGATTGTGAGTAGACAACCTCAGCGATACGGCTTCCATCCAGAGTACCTGGAGCAAAAGGAGGTTCCATGTCCCGATGGCTCCGCGCAAACCTATCGAAGGCAATACTGCTGCCTTGTTTTGTGCTGACTTGTGGTGCGAAACAAACCCATGCACAGGAGCCCGCTAACGCGCAGCAGGAAGCGATACGTAAGCTGGAGACCAAGATGGATGAGCTGCGGTTGCAGATGACCGAACTTCAGTCTCAATTGGACGAGGTCCGCGGAACAAAGGTTCCGGCGACCGGGTCGATCGAGAGCAAGCTGCCGCCTCCCAAAATACAGCTATCTCCGGAGCAACAGGAGGCAGCTGCTGGCAAGGCGACCTCGGATCACCAGACCTTTGCGCAAGATGAGGAGGACGCGCCGCGTCTCTATAACGCGCCGCTGGAAGCCGATTATCCCGGATTCTTTCACCTGCCGGGCACTCGCACCATCCTGCGTATCGACGGCTCAGCAAGAACCGATTTCTTATATGATCCAAGAACTTCGGGGCTGGGGGATTCGTTCGTTGTTTCGTCGATACCGATTCCAGCAGTATCAGGTCCGAGCAATTTCATAGCCAGCATTCGCGGAAGCCGCGTTTCAGCGGACTTTCGCTTTCCCTTAACCGACGAGAAAATTGCGCGGACGTTCTTCCAACTCGATTTCTTCGGAGCCAATGGGGCGACCGCACCGCGGCTGCGCCATTTCTACGGACAGTTAGACAATGTTCTGGTAGGTCAAACCTTTACCAACTTCATGGATCCGGACGCGTTTGCGGACTCGTTGGACACCCAGGGAGCGAACTCAGCGGTTAGCGTGCGTATTCCGCAGGGTAGATACAGCTTCTCACTAGGCGGGGGCGCGAGCGCCGCTGTCTCCATCGAGGTGCCGTCATCCAGCATTGCCTTTTCGATCAATGGCACGCCTGCCGTGCCGTTCACACCCGCTCCGGACGGCACAGTTCGTTTTCGAAAGGAATGGCAACGCGGGCATATCCAGTTGGCGAGTGCCTTTCGAAATCTGGGAGCACAGCTACCCAATGGGATACGCGAGACCGTCTTCGGATGGGGCGTGAATGCAACGACTGAGATTCAGGCGTACGGCAAGGACAGCTTTGTTGCCCAGGTGGCTTACGGCCATGGAATCGCGCGATATGTCGGAGACACGGCGCCTCTTGGCCTGGACGCAGCCCCAAGAAGCCTGACGAATCTGTCGCTCGAAGCGCTGCCGCTCTTTGGAACGTACGGCAGTTATCAGCACTACTGGATACCGTCGGTTCGATCGAGCGCGACGTTTAGTGTTGTGCAGGTACAGAACACCGCGTTCCAGGCGGCCAACACCTATCACAAGGGCACTTATTCGTCGGCCAACCTGATCTGGAGAGCGGTCGGCAGCTTGGATCTCGGCGCCGAGTTCATATACGGATGGGTGGAGCAGAAGGGCGGGGTCCGTGCCAATGCTCCCCGTTTCCAAATCACGGGAAGGTATACCTTTGTGAAGCTACATCCGAATGAATAATAAATCCGGTAGCTAGACGATGACGCATCTTCGCCGTTTCAGCTAAGCTCGGTTTGCCCGCATGGGGCAACTTCCTAGTGAGGAGTCTCATCCTCCCCTTTAGAAAAAAATAGGGAAGAGGTGTCTGGTCATGAAAAACGACCTGAGGGATACCGGAGCGGTTTTTGGGGGCGCAGGAAGCAGGGGCGTTTTTGCGGCCATTTTCATTGCGAGTGTCTTGCTTCTTTTGTCGATGACTTTCTCGGCCGGCAGTCAGACATCTCCCGGCTCTGCCGCACAGAGCATGGCGACGGTTCCCTCCGGAACGCGATTGATGGTCAAGATGATTGATTCAGTGGATTCGGAGACGAACCAGCAGACAGATATCTTTCGCGGTTCGTTGGAAGCGAACCTGATGGCGGGCAATGTGATGGTGGCGCCGAAAGGTACACCTGTTTACGGGCGGCTGCTAAGTGCGTCATCCTCCGGCAGGACGTCGGGCGGAGAGCTGGAACTTGACATCACCGACATCAAGATTGATGGCCGCATGTTTTCCCTGCAAACATCTTCCAACCAGATGGAAGGACAGTCGGGCAGCTCGGTAGCCGGCCAGACAGCAAGAGGCGCGGGGAAGGGAGCTGCTGCGGGCGCGATCGTTGGCGCCGGAGCAGGTTTCGGCGCCCGGGCTGGAGCCATTGCCGGCAACGTGGTGGGCACCACGCGCGGCGACAAAGTAAAGGTTCCGGCGGGGAGTCTGGTTGAGTTCACTCTTGAACATCCGGTGTCTTTGCCCGTTGCCCACAATCAGTAACGTTTGCTTTTTCCTTCAACTTCGTGGCAGATTAGCCGGCCATGCAGAGACAAGGGAAGAGCCGCGACCTCACCTCGCGTTTTCTCGTTACAACTATCGCAGTGCTGACGCTGGAGTGTGTTCTGGCATCGCCCGCCCGCGCGCAAGACACCCGGGACGTGCAAGAGCCAAAGCTTCCGGCAATCTGCCAGAGCCTCGCTGCGAACCTCAAGACAGAACGCGGAGAGCTGAGCGAAAGCGCTGAAGCTGCGCTGGACACGCCTCGAATTCAGGCTGCTATCGACCATTGCCGGGCCGGCATGGCAGTCGCGCTTCAGCCGAACGGCGCCAACAATGCCTTTCTATCCGGACCGCTGGAACTCAAGCCCGGGGTGACGTTGTTGGTCAGCCAGGGAGCGGTATTGTTCGGCACACGCAACCCGCGTGAATACGATATGCGACCAGGAAGTTGCGGCGTGGTCAATGACGATGGACACGGTTGCCGCCCGCTGATTCACGTGAACCATGCTCCGCACGCGGCCGTGATGGGCGGCGGCGCTATCGACGGTCAGGGCGGCCAGCGACTCCTCCAGGGCCGTTCGTCTTGGTGGGACCTGGCCCACCAGGCCAAAGTTGAGGACAAAAAGCAAAACTGTCCTCGCATCATTGCCGTCGATTCATCGGATGACTTCACGCTGTATGGAATTACGCTGAGGAATTCCCCGAATTACCACGTGATCGTCAACCGGACCGACGGGTTTACCGCATGGGGAGTGAAGATCGATTCGCCGGCTACAGCGCGCAACACCGACGGAATCGATCCCTCGTCGTCCACGAATGTCACCATCGCCTACTCCTGGATTCGCGCCGGGGACGACAACATTGCCATCAAGGCCGGCAAAAATGGCCCCGCAACGCACATGACCATCCTGCGCAACCACTTCTATTCCGGGCACGGGATGTCCATCGGCAGCGAGACTGACGGCGGAGTCAGCGCGATCCGCGTCACCGATCTCACCATCGACGGCGCCGACAACGGAATTCGCATCAAATCGGACCTCAGCCGCGGAGGGCTGGTTCACGACGTGACTTATCAGGACGTCTGCTTGCGTGACGTCAAGAATCCCATCATCCTTGATCCCTTTTACAGCAAGGCGCCCGGTAACCTGGCTCCGGTCTATCAGGACATCCGGCTGCGAAACGTGCGCTCGTCAGGAGGAGGGAAGGTTACTCTTCTCGGCCTCGATGCCCAGCATCTGCTGAAAGTCCAGTTTGACGGTGTGTCCGTGGACGGGCTCAAGCCGGGAGACATTCGCGCCGCCAACGCGCGTTTCATTTTCGGCCCGGGCGCGGTGAACCTCTCCGCAAGAGGCG
>CAZFRV010000061.1:0-9364 GCA_964521445.1 uncultured Acidobacteriaceae bacterium | reverse complement strand
CGCTCTGCACCGCTCCCCCGACCTTATCTACGACATCATGAATCTCAGTGACCGGATGGTACATGTTTTCAATGGCGACACTGTGATCGTTACCGGCAAGGTAACGATTGAGGGGACTTTTCACGGCCAGAGCCTTAACGGCGACTACCAGTTCACGCGCGTCTGGACCAAATCGGGTCTAGAATGGACGCTGGCGGCGTCCCAGGCCACAAAGATCGCGTCCTGAGGCGATCACGCGACGGGCCAGCTATTCCACCACCAGCTTGCCTACCATATCGTCGTGGTGGGGCCCACAGATAACGCCGCACGCTATTCTGTATTCGCCTTTGGCAGGCGCCTTGAAGGTAATGCTCGTTGGCCGGCCGGGCTGGACTGGGGCCTTGATTCCCAGCTCGGGAATATCGAGCCCGTGTTGCACGTCAACAGCTGTGATTTCCAGCTCGACGATTTCGCCGGACTTCACCCGAATCAGAGAAGGCTCGATCGAGTATTTCTTCATGGTGACCTGGATGTGCTCGTCGGCAGGGATTTTTTTCTGGCATCCTGAAAGCAGGAACAGGAAACTCAGCAAGACAAGGTATGCGTTTCGATTCATGGCCTTGGGGGCTGCTCGGTAACAAAAGGGCACGTTCGGAGTCTATATCAGTAGGAGGGTTCGATAATCTTTCGTCCCCCCTCGACCGCGAAACATAGTAAATTAATTTGAGTCGGAGTGGCATGGAAACCATCCAAAAAAGGGCCGGGGAAGATGTAGTGAATGACGAGCTGGCGCTGGTCCAGTCCGCCCAAAAAGGCGATCTGGAGGCTTTCAGCGAGTTAGTCCAGAGGTACGACCGTAACATCTTCCGCATCGCGCAGCACATTACGCATAACGAGGAAGACGCCCAGGACGTAGTCCAGGACGCGTTCCTGAAGGCGTATCGGAATCTCGGCCAGTTCCAGGGTAATTCGAAGTTTTACACCTGGCTGGTGAGGATCGCCGTCAACGAAGCGTTGATGAAGCTGCGTAAGCGGCGGAACGAGAAGACGGTTTCGCTGGATGAAGACGTCGAAACCGAAGACGGGTCGATACCTCGCGAGGTAGCGGATTGGTCGCCGAACCCGGAACAGTTGTACGGACAGTCCGAGCTGGGCGATATTTTGAAGAAGACCATCCAAGGCCTGCCGCCAGGCTTTCGGACGGTGTTCGTTCTGCGCGACGTGGAAGGGCTTTCCACCGAGGAGACCGCAGAGATGCTGGGGCTCAGCGTGCCTGCAGTCAAATCAAGGCTGCTGCGTGCCCGGCTGCAGTTGCGTGAGCGATTGACAAAGTATTTCAAGTCAAAAAAGAACGGAGACGGCCCACGGTGAAGTGCACTGAATTCCTAAATGAGTTGACCGACTATCTCGACGGCAACATCAATGCCAACCTGAAGGCCGAATTGGACGAGCATCTCCATTGGTGCCACGGATGCCACGTGGTCATGAACACGACCAAGAAAACCATCGAGATATATCGGGACAACCAGATTTACGAACTTCCCGAACCCCTCCGAAACCGCCTCCACCAAGCCATCATGAGTAAATGCCGCGGCAGTAAGCACAGCAAGAGCGATGCCTAGCAGGTCAGCAACCCGCAGCTTTATCAATGAGTTACGAAGAACAGTAAAATCTTAACAAGATTCCGCCCACCCTCTTCGAACCTTTTCAGCCGGCTCTGAATCTAACAACGTGAGTACAAGAATTCGTTGGATCGGTATTCCGGGACATGCAGTACAAGAGGCCGCAGCAGCAAGGTAGTGCAAAGCGGTAAGGGCTCCCAGGATCCCCCCAGGAGTGGTGAATTATGGTGAGTTTGTTCGATGTCCTGTTTGGTTGTTCTCACAAGAACTTCAGTTTCCCCATCACGAAGAAGCGCGCGCAGCGTGTCTCTCCCGCCGCTTCGGTGACTGGGACCTACGTGGTGTGCCTCGATTGTGGCAAGGAGTTCGCCTACGACTGGCAGCAGATGAAGATCGTCGGCGGAAACGCCAGCCAGCCCAAGAATTTGCAGCCGAAGCAGGCCAAGGCAGCCTGAACTCCGGCCCAGCCGTCTTGCATGTTCAGCCAAGAAGTGTGAGCCGCTACCGCGCAGATGTTTGCACCCGGGGCAACCGGTGCTCGGGCGCAGTATTCCCCGAGGGCCCTCCCCGTGGCCTGAGACGCTTAGTTCGCGACACGGTTTGGACTGCGCACGCTGCAGCATTCCGTCATTGAAATGGTCTAGGACGAGAAAACAGGCGGCCTTTTCTGGCCGCCTGTTTGTTTTCTTGTGACTTCCCTTTATTGATCGCGGCGCTTTAGAGTCGGACGCCCGTCATCCTGCTGGTCCCCATCTTTTGACGGGCTATCGCTTGCGGTACGACGCAAAGTGGGCTTCTTCTCATTCGGATTGTCCACCTTGTGCCGGTTCTCGATGGCAGCCAAACGCGCCTTGACGTCATTGAACTCCGAGGTAGTCTCAATGTACTGGTCCTTCGGAGGCAGGATGGTGGCAATCTCCTTCTGCGTCTCGCTGATGCGGTCCGGGGTTTGCGGATGGGTTGAAAAGGCCTTCGAGAGGGTACCCGGTTTCTTCTTATCCAGGGCCTGCAGCTTTTCAAAAATGGTCACGAAAGCGTTGGGATCGTAGCCGGCCTTATACATATATTGCAGCCCAAAATAATCCGCTTCAGCCTCAAAGCCGCGGGAGAATTTCAGGAAGGTGAGAGGCAAGCCGATCCCGGCCGCTTCGCGAGCCGCGTAGCCGATGCCGCCGCCAACAAAGATCAGCGGCAGGGTCATGATGTTGGCAATGTCGGCCCGCGTTTGTCCGCGGGTAGCGTGGCGCCGGGCCACATGGGCAATTTCGTGGGCCATCACAGCAGCAAGCTCGGCCTCATCATCGGCAGCCAGGATCAGCCCCGAGTTGACATAGAAGAAGCCACCGGGCAGCGCCATGGCGTTGACGTCATCGGCGTCCACGACTTTGATAGTGAAAGGTACCTTGGCGTCGGAATTCCGAACCAGGTTCTGGCCAACGCGGTTCACGTATTCGTTGACCACCGGATCCTTCACCATCTTCATGCTGGCTTCCAATTGCATGGCATAGGACTTACCGATCTTGATGTCGGTTTCCATCGAGTACCAGTCCAGACCGCCCAACTTGCGGTTGCCGATGGCATCCACATCGTCCTTGCCGCCATCGTGCTTGATCTTTTGCTTCTTCTGATCGGTCTGATCGCTCGATGAAGTCTGGTCCGCGGGCTGCGCCTGGTCGGGCGCTGCGGCAGGCTGGGCAGGCTGCGTCTGCCCCTGATCAGTTGCAGGCTGCGCAGGCTGGCTTTGAGTCTGGTCTGGCGTCTGCGGCTTTTTTTGATCGTCTTGGGACAGGGCCGGGAGACTCAGGCTTACCCCGGCAGCCAGGATTGACGAAAGTACGAAAGCACGGCATTTCATAAAGACACACTCCTGCGCGAACAAACCCTTCCTCGGTCAGGATTCAGTTTCATTATAGCCCCGGATCACCATTATCTTAGAGGGATTTCTCCGTGTTGGGTTAGATGCTCCGGTCGTCCACAATGGTTATCCAGCAGCCCCGGCCGGAATAAGTGTTAAATCTCGTCAAACCATAGGGCCAGCGTCTTTTGAGAGCCCGAAGCCAGCGTTATCCGGTTCTGTCGTCCCGGCAGAGCGATCTGTGCCATTAGGGGCTGTGAGCCGGAGGATTTCCACCCGGCTGGCCCGCCATTCACCCATAGAGTCCTGGTTGGCGGTGACCCGGACTTCCTGTCCTACTTCCAGGCACTCGCGACCGCATTTCCGCCTTTGGCTGGATGGTACCTGCTGGCCAATTACGATGACCGCGTGAGCGACCTCAACCCGGCGCAGCAAATGATTGCGGCCCTGGACAAATATCCATCCCTGACGCACCGGCTCATCGGCCGGGGGGTCAACTACCTTGCCCTGAAAGATACCTTCGGTGGAGAAACCAGGGCGGGTCGCCAGCAGGGCCAGGCAGAGCACCAGGCGGATCCCGACGCCGCCATGCATGAAGGGCCCGCGCTTGAACGCCCCGCGCATGTAATTGTCTGATGCTCAACCGACCGGGGACGTTCCTCTAGTCGTAGTACTCGAGCCCCAGGTGGGTGATCAGCGGCTCACCACGCAGGTGCCGCAAGGTGTTCTTCAGCTTCATCAGCTGGATGAAGAGGTCGTGCTCGGGATAGAGTCCCGGGGCGACCATCGGGGACTTCAGATAGAAACTCAGCCACTCCTGGATTCCCAGCCCCCGCAACTCGTGGCTGCGTTGGGCCAGGTCGAGAAAAAGGACCAGGTCGAGTACGATAGGCGCGGCAAGAATGGAATCCCGGCACAGAAAATCCAGCTTGATCTGCATGGGATAGCCCAGCCAGCCGAAGATGTCGATGTTGTCCCACCCCTCTTTGTTATCGCCGCGGGGCGGGTAATAATTGATGCGGACCTTGTGGAAGATGTTTTTGTAGAGCTGGGGATAGAGCTCCGGCTGCAGGATACGGTCCAGCACCGAAAGTTTGGACTCTTCCTTGGTTTTGAATGACCCGGGATCATCGAGCACCTCACCGTCGCGGTTGCCCAGGATGTTGGTGGAGAACCATCCGCTCACCCCCAGCATGCGCGCTTTGAAGCCGGGCGCCAGAATGGTCTTCATCAGCGTCTGCCCTGTCTTGAAATCCTTGCCCGCGATGGGGGCATGGTTGGCGCGGGAGAGATCGTGCATCACGGGAATGTCCACGGTCAGGTTGGGGGCGCCGTTGGCAAAGGGCACGCCCTCACTCAGCGCCGCGTAGGCGTAGATCATGGAGGGAGCGATGTTCGGATCGTTCTTTTCCAGGCCACGTTCAAAGGCCTCCAGCGAAGAATGCACTTCGCCGGGCTGCAGGAAGATCTCGGTTGAGCCGCACCAGATCATGACCAGCCGGTCCGCTCCGGACTTCTTCTTGAATTCGCGGATGTCATGCCGCAACTGCTCGGCCAGGTCGCGCTTGTTTTTCCCTTTCTTGACGTGCTTGCCGTCAAGCTTCTTGACGTAGTTGCGGTCGAACACCGCCTTACGCGGCTTGATGGAGCGGAGGAAGGGCTTGATCTGGTTCAGCAGATCTTTCTCCAGCACTCCAGCATGGATAGCCGACTCGTAGGCATCGTCTTCGAAGATGTCCCAGCCGGTAAACACCAGATCGTCAAGACCAGCCAGCGGCACGAACTTCTTGATCTTGGGTGAACGTCCGTCAGTACGCTTTCCCAGCCGAATCGTCCCCATCTGCGTCAGCGACCCGATGGGCTCGGCGATGCCCTTGCGAATGGCCTCAACTCCGGCCATGAACGTGGTGGCCACTGCACCCATGCCTGGGATCATCACGCCCAACTTGCCGCGGGCCGGGGTTATCTTGCTCGCCTTAAGGGGTTCAGGGGAATCAGTAGAAGCCATCGAGAATAGGGGTCCTTCCTCCGCGCGCTCAGAGCGCCAGGTACAAACTCGTTATCTTCTCGTATCGGAGCGCGGTTTGCAAACGGGAGCTGGCGTCCCATCGTCCAAAGCGGAGACAAGCCGAACGGGTCCGCAACATTGAGCAGCCGCTTTTTCTAACCGTTCAATGCCCTTCGGGCGTGGCGCGCAAGGTCCGTTGGGGCAAAGGGCTTGGTGAGGGTCGCTTCAGAAAAGTCCACCACGCGGTTGCCGGAAAGCGCCAGATGCGGGTAGCCCGACATATAAAGTATCTTCAGGCTAGGTCTTCTGGTTTTGAGCTGGTGTGCCAGTTCCCTTCCGCTGGTCCCGGACATCACCACGTCGGTGACCAGGAGTTGGATTTCTTCGGGACATTCGCGGGCTCGCTGTTGAGCGTCTTCGCCTGAATTTGCGGTAATGACCTGGTACCCGTACTGGCCCAGGATTCTCGCCGTCAACTCGCACACGCGCTTATCATCGTCAACCACCAATACGGTTTCGGTTCCGCTCAGGTTCTCGGGTTGGGCTTCGGCGGGCTTGATGACATCGGCGGGCGATTCCACTCGCGGTAGACAGACTTTGAACGTAGTGCCCACGCCCACGTCGCTGTAAGCCCAAATATAGCCTCCGCTCTGCTTGACGATACCGTAGACCGTGGAGAGCCCTAACCCTGTTCCGGTGCCAACTCCTTTGGTGGTAAAGAAAGGCTCAAAGATGCGATCCAAGTGCTCGGGCCTGATGCCGACCCCGGTATCGGTGACGATGAGCATGACATAGCGGCCCGCAGGGATTTCAAATCCCCTCTCCGGATAAGGCGACGTCAGATCCAGATTCTTGGTCTCGAACACCAATTTGCCGCCCTGTGGCATGGCATCGCGGGCATTGATGGCAAGGTTCATCACCACTTGCTCCATCTGCACCGGATCGGCGTACACTGTGCCCAACTGCGCCGCAAGCGAGGTAACCGGCGTGATGTTCGCTCCGATAGTCCTCTGCAACAGTTTCTCAATCTGGGCCACGACGGTGTTCAAGGAGATGTTGCGCGGCTGTAGAACCTGGCGGCGGCTGAAAGCCAGCAGTTGTCCGGTCAGCGCCGCGGCTTTTCCCGACGCCTCCTTAATGCGACGAATGTCTTCTGCCAACTCGGGAGTCAGCTCACGGGTCAGCGCCAGCGCGGAGTAGCCGGTGATGATGGTCAGGAGATTATTGAAGTCATGGGCCACGCCGCCGGCCAGGCTGCCGACCAGCTCCATTTTCTGGGCCTGCTGGAGTTGCTGCGTCACGCTCTTGAATTCCGTGACGTCCAACATCGATGCAATGATCAAAGGTTCGCCGTCGAGCTCAATCACTTCTGCCGAAACAATGGTTTCCAGCGTGCGGCCTGCGGTGCGGAAATTGAGCTTCATGCCCCGGACGGAGCGCCGACTTCTGAGCGCCTCCACAAGTCTGGCGCGGTCTTCGACGTTCTCGAACATCCCCAGCTCCAGTGACGTTTTGCCGAGGACCTGGTCTCGCGTCATCTTCATCAGCTCCAGGCAGCGGTCGTTGACGTCGAGGAACCGCCCGTCGGAGAGGCGGCTGATGGTGATCACGGCCGGGCTCGATTTGAAGGCTTTGGCAAACTTCTCTTCCATCGCGGCCAGGCTGGACAGCGTTTGGTTCTGGCGGCGCTGCATCACGAAGAGCCGCGCGGCATACAAGACAAAGGACGTAGTAACGAAGACCCACGCCACCCGCAGATATTGGCTGGGTACGCGCCAAGCCAAGGCGACGACCGAAACGGGCATGATCAAGGCCAGCACCTGCGTCCAGAGCAGGCCCTGGGTCTTCTCCACGGGGCGACGACGCTCCTCTCGATCCTGTTCATCCTGCTGCCAATTTGCCGCCGTGAAAAGTAAAAACAGAGCCGGTAAGTCGGACAAGGCAGTCACCAGCGGGGACGGCCAGTGCAGCGTTCTTGTTGAATAGAAATTCAGGACCGGGGGAAGTGCATAGGCGAGTAAGAAACCCGCCATCCGGAAATGCAGCCGGCGCAGATCGGGAAACCGCGACCGCGATCCCCGATACAGATAGCCGGCAGCCAGAAAGCCGTCGCGCATGATATGCAAAACCATGAGATGACGCGCGCGCTGGTCGTCGGAAGCAAGGTGAAACGACGGGATATAGAAAAAAACCAAAAACACCGAAAAGACGATCAGTCCGAACTGGGCAACGTCCAACGCTTGAAGCCAGCCGATTTGCGGTGTCTCGTCTTCACTCAACAACAAAGGCAAAGTGAGTGCGATGGCGAAAGGGAAAGAGCTGATAACCAGGCTCGGCCATCGGGCGCTGAGCGCGCTCTTGAGCGAGCCGGACATGAAACCAAGAGCTCCGGCGCCGAAGTTGATGGTCCAGATCAGCGCGGCAAAACCAACGCACAGCCAAAACACGCGGGCGTAGGGCGACGATCGTCTTGAGGCCTGCCAGGCCGCAACCGCAATCAGGATGGCTAGGCCGCCATCGCTCAGGAGCAGGAGTTCTGTGGGAAGGGTGCCCCGGAAAGGGAGCAGCAGCAGCTTGGCCCCCGCCAACACTACGCCCCCTACAACGATACTGCGCGATACTTTCAACGTGCCCTAGAGCTTAGTCGATCCAAGCCTCAGATTCAATTCAGGTTACTTGGTACTTTAGTCACAGGAATTCGCAGCCGGTTCTTCCAATGCGAATGCAAAAACCATGCCGCCGTGGCCGCCAGGAGTACGAGAATCACCGCATCCAGACGGTGCAACCAGTGCCGCAGCCGAGGATCGGTTTCCCACTGCTCTCCGAGCTTCATGCCAATCCAGGCCAAGCCAAAACACCATGGCCAAGAGCCGGCAAAGGTATAAATGTGGAAGCGCCAGCGGTTCATGCGCGCGATGCCGGCAGGCAAAGCAATGAATGTCCGGATCACCGGCAGCAATCGCCCAATGAAAACGGCGGCAGAACCAAAGCGGACAAAGAAGCGGTCGGCCATTTCCAGATCATGCCGGCTGATCCAGATATGGCGGCCGTACTTCTCCGCCAGCGGACGTCCCCCGAAATAACCGATCTCGTAGGCGATTGTTGAGCCGAGGTTACAGCCCAGAGCCCCGGCTGTCGCCACCCAGAGCAGGGAGAAGGCCGGACGGCCGTAGCGCAGCGCAATCTCCGGGACGGTGAGGGCGCCGGAAAACGGCATGATGATCTCCGAAGGCAGCGGGATACAGGCTGACTCGATAGCCATCAGCACAATCACACCCAAATAGCCGGTCGCGGAGATTACGGCAATGATGATGCCGGCAAGCCAGGAAATGATTTTTTCAGTCATCCGGTGGGGTTTTCTTGAAACTCAAACTTCTTGAGAACACGCCGCCTTCTAGAATTCGTCTTGCGTGAAGGTGTAGCCAGGCAGTGTCATTCCCTGCTCCACCTTGGAAATCTTGACGCGAATCGTCTCCGCCTGCGGCGCACCGGCGTTGGCCGGGCGTAGCATTGCGTAGTGCGTGAAGAGTTCGCTGTAGACCTTGGTGACCAGAAAATTAGCGCCGCTTTCGTCGTTCCGCCAAACCTGGCCCGGTTGGATCGCCTTGACCATGACAGAAGACTAATGACTCGGAGCGAAGATCGTCAATCGGGCAATTTGCCGCTGAACAAGTCTTCTAAACGAGCCCCAGGACAGCGCACCCCGACGTAGAACGTCCCAAACAGAGCATAGACGGCGCTGACCTCATCAAAACGCATCTCGTAGATCAGTTTCTTGAACACCAGGGGATCGTCGGCGAACAGGTCCACACCCCACTCCCAGTCATCGAATCCGATGGATCCGGTGATGATCTGCTTGACCGTCCCGGCGTAACGCCGTCCGACCAGGCCGTGCTCTTC
>CAZFRV010000060.1:0-5192 GCA_964521445.1 uncultured Acidobacteriaceae bacterium | reverse complement strand
GTTCCATCCAGCCTTCTCTCGAGTCTCCCGCTATAATCAAAGGTCCGGCAGGCCTTTGCCTTCCGCCGCCAATCGCATGATTCAAACTCTCTTTGGACCTCCGGAACCGACGTTCCTGGAGAAGATGAAGGAAGCCGTCACCCGCACGCGCGAGAACCTTGGCGAGCGCATTGACGAGGTGATGGCTTTCACCAAGCAGATCGACCGCGATACGCTCGACGATCTCGAAGCCATACTGATCGGCGCCGACCTCGGCACTACCACCACGCAGGAAATTCTCTCCCGGCTGCGGGAAAAAGCCGACCGCAAGCAGATCAAAGACGCCGCCGAACTCAAGCAACTGATCAAGGAACAGATTCGCGAGATCCTGAACGCCACTCCCCGCATGGGGGCGACTCCGACGCGCGGCGAGCCCGAGGTAGTGATGATCGTGGGAGTGAACGGCACCGGCAAGACCACCACCATCGGCAAGCTGGCGCACGCGCTGCGCGCCGAAGGCAAGACGGTATTGCTCTGCGCCGCCGACACGTTTCGCGCCGCCGCCATCGAACAACTGGAAGTCTGGGGCTCACGCACCGGAGTGGAGGTCATCAAGACCAAGCCCGGAGGCGATCCCTCCGCTGTGCTGTACGATGCGCTCAACGCCGCCAAGGCCCGCGGCACCGACAGCGTGATCGTGGATACAGCCGGTCGCCTGCACACCAAGACCAGCCTGATGGCCGAGCTCGAGAAGATGAAACGCACCGCCCGGCGAATTATTCCCAACGCGCCCCACGAGGTACTGCTGGTGATGGACGCCACTACAGGACAGAACGGGCTGCAGCAGGCCCGGGTCTTCACCGAATCGGCCGGCGTCACCGGCATTGTGCTCACCAAGCTCGACGGCACCGCCAAGGGCGGCGTGGTGGTGGCCATCTCCCGCGAGCTGGGTTTGCCGGTGCGCTACGTGGGCGTGGGCGAAAAGGCCGGCGATTTGCTCCCTTTCAGCGCTGACAACTTTGTGGAATCGCTGTTCGCCGCAGCATGAGCTTCAGCTCCCAAGACGAGCAACACATGGGCCGCGCGCTCCAACTAGCGCGACAGGGGACCGCGCTCACTTCTCCGGGCGCTCGGGTCGGCGCGCTCGTCGTAGACACCAGCGGCGAGGTCGCCGGAACGGGCTCTTATACCTACGACGGCGTGAAGCACGCGGAAATTCTGGCGCTCGAGCAGGCCGGAGCCCGGGCTCGCGGCGCGACTCTTTATCTCAACCTTGAGCCTTGCAGCCATCAAGGCCGCACCCCGCCCTGCGCGGACGCGGTGATCGCCGCGGGTCTGCGCCGCGTGGTCGCCGCCATGTCTGACCCCAACCCTCTAGTCGCGGGCCGCGGCTTCGATCGCTTGCGCGCCTCCGGGATCGAAGTGGAAACCGGGCTCCTGGAAAAAGAATCGCGGAAGCTGAATGAGGATTTTGCCCGCTACATCCTGACCCGCCAGCCGTTGGTGACGCTGAAGTCGGGCATGACGCTCGATGGGAAGATCGCGCCGCCGCCGGGCGAGTCGCACAATCCATCGGCGCTCGGCGCCTCGGGCGCTACCGGCGGCTGGATTACCAGCGCTGACGCCCGCGCCCACGTCCATGAGCTGCGCCACGAATCCGATGCCATCATGGTCGGCGTGGGAACGGTGATTGCCGATGATCCCCTGCTCACCGACCGCACCGGCCTGCCGCGCCGCCGCCGCTTGCTGCGCGTGATCCTGGATTCGCGCCTGCGCCTGCCGCTCGACTCGCGCCTGGTCAAGACCGCAGCCCAGGATGTGGTGGTGTTCTGCTCCTTCGCCGAAGAAAAAAAGAAGCGCGGCCTGGAAGAACGCGGCATTCGCGTGGAGCAAACGCCGCTGGGCTCCGCCGACGGCCGCCCCGACCTCCGCCAGATCGTGGCGCGGTTGGGCCAGATGGAAATCACCAGCCTGCTCATCGAGGGCGGCGCGCTGGTCAACTGGACAGCGCTCGCCGCCGGCATCGTCGACAAGGTGTTTCTTTACTACGCTCCCAAGATCCTGGCTGGAACCGGCTCTGTTCCCTTTGCCGCCGGCGCCGGTTTCCGCAGGATCAGCGAGGCTGCCATCGTCAAGAACATCACGCTCCACCGTTTTGGCGAAGACTTCGCGGTTGAAGGATACTTGCGCGATCCCTACGCGCCGCCCGCGGCGCTGGCCACGGAGAGAGGATAGAGGATCAATGTTCACCGGGCTGATCCAGGAAACCGGGGTGATCGCCGAGGTGCGATCGCCGGCTCAAGACGGCGCAGGCGCGCGAATCGTGGTCAGGACCCAGCGCATCGCCTCCGACCTCAAGATCGGGGACAGCGTCGCCGTCAGCGGCGTGTGCCTGACCGCGATCGAGATTCGTGGGGTGCAGTTCGCGGCTGATCTTGCGCAAGAGACTCTCGAGCGCACGTCGCTCGGAAAGTTATGCCAGGGCTCGCTGGTGAACCTGGAATTGCCGGCGCGCGCCCAGGACCGCCTTGGCGGCCACGTGGTGCAAGGCCATGTGGACGGAGTCGGCAAGCTGGTGGGGTTCGAAAAAATCAAAGACGGGGAAGACTGGCGCCTGGAGATCGAGATTCCGCCGTCGCTTACAAAGTATGTAGTCCCACAAGGATCGATCACCGTCGAGGGCATCAGCCTGACGGTGGCTGCCATTGATGGCGGCCGCGTGGAAATCGCCATCATCCCGCACACCTACCAAGCCACTAACCTCCATTCGCTGAGTGCTGGAGATCCGTTGAACATTGAAGTCGATATTCTGGCCAAATACGCCGAGAAGATGACGAAGGCGCAAATTCCAGGACAACTCACCATCGCCGAGTTGATCAAGCAAGGCTTCTGAAGGGTGGGTTCGTCCTGCCAAGGTTATCTGCCCACAGACATAGTGCAACTTCTGGTCGCGCACGCGTTCTCTGGAACAGAGGAGATCATGCCATGCAACGTGACATGCTCAAGCTTTGGGCCAGTCTGCTGATGGTCACTGTCGGGTCGGCTGTGTCGGCTCAGGCGACGCCGAAGACCGTGACCGAAGTATTCGATCGTTCCGTCAGCGGACCGGAGCGTGCGTGCCTGTCTGTGGCCAAAGTGATGCCGGAGAATCGCTACGCCTTCGTGCCGACCGATGGCGAGTTCAAGGGCGTCCGCAGCTTTGCTCAGCTCGCCAAACACATTGCCGTCGACAACTATCTGGCCGGCGCGGCCTTGCTGGGCGAGAAACCGCCGGTAGACCCCAGCATCCACGAAAATGGTCCCGACACGGTTCAGACCAAGGCGCAGGTGATGAAATTTCTGGCCGACTCTTTCACTTATCTGCATAGGGGCATAGCCACCGTGAACGAGAAGAACCTGATGCAAGAGGTGGACTATCACGGCGGCGCCAGGGTGACGCGGCTGGCAGTGGTGACATCGGCGATCTCTCATCCCTGGGACCTGTACGGACAAATGATTGAGTATCTGCGCATGAACGGGATCGATCCCCAGGCGCCGCATGACTGAGTGAATCGGTTGTCTGGTCTTAGGACAAGCTACAGCGGTGCGGGGTATAATTTCCGCCATCCAGGCGTGACGCCAGTTCGTGGGCCCACAAAGCGTCGCCACGGGGGTCCCGATTGCTGCGTTTAGCTCTGCGTCTTGTTCTGTGTCTCTCAACCCTGACCGCCTTCGCGCAGGTGCAAACCGTGGGCGATGTTTCTTTCGCGGTTCCCGCGGGCTACGTCTACACCGCCAGTACTGACTTCGGGGCCATGATCCTGAAGGGCGACAAGACTTTCTGGCTGATGGCGGTGTACACGTCAATGCCTTCCAGCGGCGACGCCACCGCCGATCTGAAGGCCGCCTGGAAACGGATCGTGCTGGCTGGCGGGGACCACCAAGGCTGGCCGCCGCTGCCTTACTACGACATTACGCATACCGTCGGTTATCCCGGCAAGCGCGCCGACGAGCCCAGCATCAGTCGCACGACTTACACTCGCCTGTATGTGCTGGAGGCCGGCGGAAGTTTCATTCCGGTGGTCGTGGTGAGCACGGACGGCATGATCCTCAATAGCCAGGAATATGTTGCCAACGCCCTGCTGGGCAGCGTGCGTCTGGCGCCGCTGAAAGCCGTGCCCATCAAGACCAACCTGACGCTGGCCGACCTGGCCGGCGACTGGCAAAGCGGGATGGCCAACAGCATCAGCTTTTACAACAGCTCGACCGGCGCCTACCAGAGCACCTCCAACAGCTTTTACGGTGCCGGCTACCACATTTCCGCCAACGGCGCTTTTACCTACAAGATGACCGGCGTGATGAACAACCAGATGACCAGCGACAGCGACTCCGGGACAGTGGAGTTGGGCGGCGAGTTTGTCACCTTCAGGGGCCGCAATCACGTGGTGCGTTACCGGTTCCTGAACGTGCAGCAGGCGATCGATGGTTCCACTGTGCTGACGTTTCTTCCGCCGGCGGCCGATCCCTCGACCATAAGTTTCATTCGCGACAGCGAATATTGGGTGCGGAAGAAGTAGCAGCCTGTGCGACAAAGCTGAATCCAGGAGAAAACAACATGTTGCGAGTGTTTCTGTCGGTTGCGATTCTAGTGCTTGCGGGTGCCGCGTCCGCAATGGCGCAAGTACAAACCGCGGGTGACGTCTCTTTCGCTCTGCTCGACGGCTGGCAATACCAGCAAGGCGTTGACTTTGGCGTCATGACCGTCAAGTCGGACAACCGGTTTTGGATGGTGGCGGTGTACTCGTCCATGCCTTCGACCGGAAACGCCGACGCCGACTTCAAGGCAGCGTGGCAGCGCGTGGTGCTCAGCGTCCCGGGCTACCGCGGCGTTCCCAACTACAGCCCCTACAACCTCAGCGCCACCGTCGGCTATCCGGGCAAATACTATGACGGCTCCGACGTCAACAACGCGACCTACACCCGTCTTTATGTGCTGGAGGCAGGGAAGAGCTGCGTGCCCGTGGCCTTCGTCAGCCGGGACCGCGGCATGCTCGACGGCATGGAGCACAACGCGCGGGCGGTCGTAGGCAGCGTGCGCGTGGCGCCGCTCAGGGCTTCGCCTATCAAGTTTTCCATCAGCGTGGCCGATCTTCCCGGATACTGGGCCAGCGGGCTCGTCACCAGCATCGATTCCTACAACAGCTCGGGCCAGTACCAGAGCAACTCCCTCACCG
>CAZFRV010000059.1:0-8804 GCA_964521445.1 uncultured Acidobacteriaceae bacterium | reverse complement strand
CCGGCCGTGGTGGCCGACCGCTCCCCTTGGAGGGCGCGTCTCATGAAAGGGAGGCCGGTTTACGGATCGCCTCTGCGCGTGGCCTCGCTGGCCCACGCGCCAACCAACGAGATGGGCGTGGTCTACCTCTTCGGCATGCTGGCCGGCGAGTTGGGATTCATGGTGACGCGCATGCAGAAAGAGTTTCCGGATTGCGAAGCCATGCTCCAGGTGGAACCTGATCAGTGGCAGCGGTTGCGCCTGGAGTTCGAATTCGAAAGCCGCAATTTCCTCGTCCACGATCATGACGCAAGAGCGTGCGACTTGATCGTGTGCTGGGTGCATAACTGGGCGGAGTGTCCGGAAAATCTCGAGGTGCTGGAGTTGAGTGCGGTCGTGCGCGAAGGTATCCGGAGTTCCTTTGGGTGACGTTGAACGGGCGGCGGTTCTGTTAGACTCGGCAGGATGTCCGCCCGCGCGATTCCATCTCAGTTAGTTCAGCTCAATCAGGAGATCGTTGCCTGCACTCGCTGCCCGCGGCTGGTTGCCTATCGCCAGAAGATCGGACGGGAGAAGCGCCGCGCCTATCTCGATTGGGAATACTGGGCCAAACCCGTGCCTGGGTTTGGCGATCCGGGGGCCCGCGTGCTCATCCTGGGGTTGGCGCCAGGTGCGCACGGCTCGAACCGGACAGGACGGCCGTTCACCGGGGATGGATCGGGGAACTTTCTCTATCGCGTTCTCCACAAGGCGGGTTTCGCCTCGCAGCCCACGGCCGCGCACAAGGACGACGGACTCACACTGAGCGATGCCTACATCACCGCCGCCGTGCGCTGCGCTCCGCCGCAAAACAAGCCCACGCCGCAAGAGATCGCCAGGTGCGCACCGTTTCTCGACCGCGAGTTCGGCGCGCTCGAGGAAGTCCAAGTCGTGGTGGCGCTGGGCAAGATCGCCTTTGATGCTTACCTGAATTATTTGAAGCGGGCGGGAGCACTCCAGTCGAAGTCCGGATTTGCATTCGCTCACGGCTCCGAATATCCCTTGCCCGGCGGCCGCGTCCTCCTGAGCGCATACCATCCATCCTTGCAAAACACCAATACCGGTAAGCTGACGGAGAAGATGCTGCTGGATGTGTTCAAGCGGGCTGGGAAGCTGGCGCGAGGGCCCGCCTAGGATCGGACCATCGGGTGATCGGCTTCTTTGGCTGCCAACGTTCTCGATCTAGTGAGCCGAAGCTGTGTGCCAAGAAGGCCAAGGGCTCTCGTTAGGGGAATCGCCAGATGATCCGATCACCCGATGGTCCGATAGCGTTTGGGCGGAGCACTCCTCGGCCGCACCGTCCAAGGCATCCCACAGAGCAAGCATGAGCTCGAACCAATCAAGGGCATGATAGTTAGTTTGGGTGTTCGCCGAACACTTGTATCCGTCCGCCCGACCTCAGCGCGTGAGGAGTTCTTCAATGAGGCGTTGGATTTTACTTCTTTCCGTTCTTCTCTTTTCTTCCGCCGTCTTGGCCCAGCAGGACTATGTTTCGCGTTACACGGCTTTTGCTGGGTATTCTTATCTGAATTCACCCAAGCTCAATCTGGCCGAGCGTGGTTTTGATGTTGAATTGGGAGTGAACCTGAATCGCTGGCTCACTCTGGGAGGCGACTACAGCTATTTCACCGGCCACAGCGACATCTTTCCCCGGGACCTGACTCCGGCGATTCAGCTGCAGTTGGCTGGAGTGGTGCCGCCCGGTGTCCCGGTCTTTCTTCCCTTCGATTCCACCACCTACACTTTTAGCGCCGGGCCGCAGTTCAATTATCGCGGAGCCAAATGGGCCACGTTCTTTGCGCGCCCCGCCCTTGGCGGACTGCACGAAACAGCCACGCTCAAACCCAACACGCCCCTTACCACGCTGCTGGTTGCCCAGCTTGTTCCCAGCGGGTCGAAGAGTGATCTGGAACTTTTCTATGGCTTTGGCGGCGGCTTTGATATCAATGCTTCCAGGCATGTCGGAGTGCAGGTCGCCGTCGACTATGTTCACGTGAATCTGTTCCAGGGCTTTCTGGGCAGCGGACGCAACAGCCTGCGCATCTCCGTGGGATCCAGCTTCCACTTTGGGCGAAACGTGAAGTAGTGTCGCTCAGGCCGGATCGGTCTTGCCACGAACCAGAGCAGCACGGCCTTTAACTTCTCATCCCCTCGAACCCGAGTAGCCGGCGTGTGACACTCGTTCTACGCACGCATGGGCAGCGTGCGTTCGTCGCATGCATCTAATCCCTCAAGGCAACTAAACGTATAAGGCACACCATGAGCATCCAGATAACCGTGGATCTTGTGATCTTTACTGTGCACGAGTCGGCGCTGAAGGTCTTGTTGGTGAAGCGCGGTGTAAGGCCGTACAAAGGCCGCATGGAAATCCCGGGAGTGGTCATCGCGGAGAATGAATCGTTGGAGCAGGCAGCGCTGCGCGAACTGAGGGAAGAGACCAACGCCAATCAGGTTTATCTGGAGCAACTTTATTCTTTTGGCGATCCGCGGCGCCATCCGCGCCAGCGCGTGGTCACGGTTGCTTATTACGCGCTGGTTCCCGCCGACCAGGCGCGTCGCGTCAGCGGTAACGGCTGGCAAAGCGTGGACCACCTGCCGCCGCTGGCTTTCGATCATCGCCAGATCATCGCTTATGCCACGGAGCGGCTGCGCAACAAGCTTGAGTACACGACGGCCGGTTTCCAGCTGCTGCCCAAGAAGTTCACGCTGTCTGAGTTGCAGGCGGTGTACGAAACCATCCTGGACAAAAAACTGGACAAGCGCAACTTCCGCAAGAAGATGGACCTGCTGGGGATTCTGAAGCCGCTCAAAGAATGGCGCCGCACGGGACGCAAGCCGGCCCGGCTCTATATTTTCGCCGGTAAGAAGTTCGAGAAGTTACGGGACAAGGGGATCTTGTTTCCGTTCTGACGGCGCCGGGGAGCGTCCCTTGCCCTGCTTGGGCCACTGCGTCACCTTACCGGCTCTTTGCGGCGCATCCAGGCCGTTTTCAAACTTTTCTTGCAGCTTTTTCCCGTTGCGGTATGCTCCGGACGAGGGTAAGAAGACAGAAAAAACCGTGCCGCTCTTTCCCGCCCTGGTGCGGCTGTACAGGCGAATACCGCCTCCATAGCGCTGGACGATGCCTTTGCTGACCCACAACCCAAGCCCCGTCCCCTTGGTGCCTTTGGTAGTGAAGAAAGGCTCGAAGATCATGTGGCGGAGGTCACGGGGAATCCCGTGGCCGGTGTCCGTCATGGTGATGCGAATTCCCCGGACGCTGAGATTGCGCCAGTTACGGGAAGCCGAGGTACGTATCGTCAGCGTACCGCCCGGCTTCATTGATTCCAGGGCATTCCCCACCAGGTTCAGGAAGACCTGCCGGATTTCCGTCAGGGAGCCGTGCAACCCGCCATTGCTCTGGTAACGCTTGACCACGCGGATCTTCCCGGAGGCGATCTTCGGCGCATAGACTTCCAGCACGTCGTCCATTACCTTATGGACAAAAAGGTTGTGGGCCTCCGATTCGCCGCGATACAACCCGAGCAGACTTTTCGAGATGTGCGCGATCCGGTCCACTTCGATGCGAGCCATGTCCACGTACTTGCGGGCGTCTTTACTGGAAATGTTCTCGATGCCAAGGAGGTATATGAGATTCGCCAGCGCTTCCAAAGGGTTATTGATCTCATGCGCCAGCGCGGCCGCCAGACGCCCCGTGAGCGCCGCTTCTTCGGACTCGCGGAGCAGGGCTTCCGCTCTGTGGCGTCGCGTCCGGTCAAAGAATGCGGCCATGACTCCGACGATGGCTCCGGTCTTGGGCTGAACCGGCGCCGAGCTAACGGAGAGATGGAGGTGTGTGCCATCAGCGCGCCGCCATTTCATCGCCTCGTTTTCTATCAATTCGCCTTTCATGGATCGGGTGACAGGCCATTCGCCAGGCCGGTATGGTTCTCCGTTCTCGTGTATGGCGTAGGCCGAATAGTCCGAAATACTCACGCCGGGAAGGAAGGGATAGCCCAGGATTTCCTTCAGTTGATCGTTGGCTCGGAGCACCTTCCCCGAAGGAACTTCCGCGAGCACCAGACCGCAGGGCATCTGGCGAAACGTCTCTTCGAGATTGGCGCGCTCGATCACGAGTTCGTCATTGAAGCGTTTCATGACGTTGATGTCCTGCAGGGTCAAAACCGCGCCTTCGATCCGGTTGTCCGTGGTGCGGTATGGGCTGAGACGGAGCCGGTACCAGGTTCCTTTCTGGTCCTGGATTTCCTGTTCCTTGGGACTGACGGCCAGGATCACCTCGTGCAACAGTGTCTCCAGCTCCGGCACGTTGATCTTCAGTTTCACATTCATGATCGGCCGCCCCATGTCGACGGAAGCCAGCCCCAGGGCAGTTTCGGCCTGGGGCGTGAAACGCCGGATGCTCAAGTCCGGACCCAGCATGACCATGGGGATACCCACGCTGCTTAAGAAGTTGACGAGATCATTGTTGACTTGCGCGAGCTGCTGGTTTCGGTGCTGCATCTCTTCGTTGACGGTGTTCAGTTCTTCGTTGGCGGACTCCAATTCTTCCTTGGACGTCTGCAATTCCTCGTTGGTGCTCTGGAGTTCTTCGTTAGCTGACTGGACCTCTTCGTTGGCGGACTGCAATTCTTCATTGTTTGCTTCCTGGGCCTCGATGGTGGATTGGAGATACTCCTTGGTCGCGGCGAGCTCGCGTTTGAGCTGGCTGATTTGCCCGCCGATCGGATCGGGAGCCGCGACGGGCGAGGCCTTGCGGCGTTTGGCGCCTTTGGGTACAAGCGCGGGCCGAGCCAGCGCCTCCTCGAAAACGACCAACAGGTTCTGGCTCGGATGCACGCCCTGTTCCCGGCCCGCAGGGGCCTTGAAGGGGATGACCTCGATGTTCACCAGCTCTCCGTCGCCATTCTCGATCGGAATATTCTCCTTCCGGATTGCGACGCCTTTCTTGCGGGCTTTTGTAGTGGCTTCCTGAAGCTCGAACACAAGTCCACGGCGGGCCATCTTGAGCAGGTTGAGGCTCGCGTTTCCGGACGGAAGTTCGAGATAGCGGCTGGTGTGGCCTCGGGTCTGCAGGATGTCCAGGTTGTTGCTTACCAGTACCGATGCCGGGACATACTTGTTCAGCAGGAGCCGGTCAGCCTCCTTCTGCAACTCAAGGTGAGCGTCAAGACGTTTGCTCGGCAACACGACGCCGGCTTCGGCGATCTCCGCGCGAGGTTCGCGGCGCTCCATGTTGAAGCCAAGCAAGATCGGCGAGCGGAGCGGCCGCTTGCGGTAGAGCTTGTACTTTTTGTCCGCAGCTTCGAACAAGTCGGCTCCCAACCCCACCAGCCCCTCGCTGCTCCCCACCATCAGGAAGCCGCCGGGTTTCAGGGCGTAATGGAAGACCGGCATGACCCGTCGCTGCAACCCTGCGCCCATGTAGATGAGCACGTTGCGGCAACTGATCAGATCCATCCGGGAGAATGGCGGATCGCTAATGACATTCTGTACCGCGAAGACGCACAGGTCGCGGATCACCTTGTTGATCTGGTAGCCGTTCTCGACCTTATGGAAAAACCGCCGCAAGCGCGCCGGCGATACTTCCTCGCGAATGCTGTCTCTGTAGATCCCCGTCCGCGCCCTCTGAATAGCGCTGGCGCTGACGTCGGTGCCGAAAACTTGGATGTAAGACTCCGCATGTGCTTCCCCCAGGAACTCAACCAACCTCATGGCATGAGAATAAGCTTCTTCGCCGGTGGAACAGCCGGGCACCCAGATGCGGATGGCATCGTCAGGCGTTCGGCCCTTCAAAATCTGCGGGTAGATTGCCTCCAGAGCCGCAAACGCTTCTGGATCGCGGAAGAAACTGGTTACGTTGATCAAGAGTTCCTGATATAGAGCCTGCACTTCCTCCTGGTGCTGATGCAGATAGCGGAGGTAGTCGGTGAGCTGGTCGCAGTGCGTCAGCGCCATCCGGCGAAGAATCCGCCTCTGGATGGTGCCGGGTTTGTACCCGGAGAAGTCCACGCCGCTGCTCTCGCGGAGCAGGCGGAAGATCCGGTTGAGTTCTGCCTGGCGTCCCTGGTGGGGTTCAGGGGCCTCGTCCGCCGCTTGAGTGACGTAGGGATGCCATCGGAGGCGCAAGAGTTCCCGGGCGATTCTGTCCGGCGGCATCACGATATCGACGCAGCCTGTAGCCACAGCGCTTTTAGGCATTCCGTCATACTTCGCAGAGTGTGAATCCTGCGCAAAGGTAATGCCGCCTTCGCTCTTGATGGCCGCGAGCCCCAGGGTGCCGTCAGAACCAGTGCCGGAGAGGATCACGCCGATAGCATTTTGCCGCTGGTCCCCGGCCAGGGAACGCAGGAAAACATCCACAGGCATATGCTGGGCGCGAGTCTGGTCCCGGGCCTTGAGCCGCAACCGCCCCTGGACGATCGTCATTTCGAAGTTGGGCGGAATCACGTACACGGTGTTGGGCGCTGCCCGCATGCCGTTGCTGGCTTCGAGCACCGGCATCCGAGTGGCGTGGGAAAGCAGTTCCGACATCGCGCTGGGGTGGGTCGGGTCCAGATGCGGCACCAGCACGAACGCCATGCCCGGATGGTCGGGAAGAGCCTTCAATAGCTGCGAAAAAGCTTCCAGGCCCCCGGCCGAAGCGCCAATGCCGACAACCGGAACAGCGCCGCCACTTCCTTCAGGCGGTGATGATCTTGTTTTGGTGGCGGGGGCAGAGCGTTTACTGTCCAAGGAGACAGAAGAAGAAAGGTTGGCGTTCTTGGTGCGTTGTTTTGACGTCCGCGCACGCGGAAACCGTTTCATAATACTTCGTTGCCTCACGATCCCCGAATGCCGGTTG
This sequence comes from uncultured Acidobacteriaceae bacterium, assembly GCA_964521445.1. Lineage (GTDB taxonomy): Bacteria > Acidobacteriota > Terriglobia > Terriglobales > Acidobacteriaceae > Angelobacter. Next base: position 1,945 of record CAZFRV010000059.1, on the reverse strand, counting down.
CTGGATAAGCTTGGCCCCGAACATGTGCTCACAATTATTCTAAGAAACTGATGCAGTTACAGGAAAACATCCTACCCCTATACACAGTGGAATCGTAGTCCCTTAAGAGAATCGTACCAGCTTGTTCAACCTCCTGCACGACAGACGCCATAAGAAGATTCTCATGAAAATAGTCAGCAGCGGAACAAGGGAAACAAGTACCAGGAACGCCAACCACAGATCGGCGCCGCGGATCAACACCGCAGAGGGGTGCGGAAGAGCAGACGAATTTGTAAATCTACACCGGGCGCTAATCCTGAGCCACCAGAGTCTTGGCCCGCTCTAATTCCTGACGATCGGAATGACTCCCCTGGCAGTTCTTCACTAGTTGCGCGTAGTATCCGGCGGCCTTTTGTTTCTGCTGGGTTGCTTCCGCCGCCTGCGCTGCCCCGTAAAGGCCGTTGAAGCGGTTGGGATCGGTCTTCAGGGAGACTTCGTATTCCTTGAGGGCATCTTGCGGGTGCTTGAGTTCCAGCAGCATGTCGGCGAGCATCTCTCGCGCCGGCATCTCGCTTTCGCCTTTGCCGACTTTGTCCTGGTCGTCGGCGGCGGCGCGCAAGAGAGCTAGCGCTTCTTCGGTTTTGCCCTGGGCGAAGGCAGCCCAGGCTCTAACTTCGTCGTGTTCATCCTTGAGGCCCGAAGCCAGATAACCCTTGGAGCTTTTCTTGAACGCTTCCAGCCGTTCTTCGTAATGCTGAAGCGCGTCCTGGGCAGCCGCGGCGTCGCGGAGATGGCCGGCGGCGACGGCGTGTGCCCAGTAAGTTATCGCTTGAATTCCGGGCGCAGCGCCCGCGACGGGCTCAAGGGCAATAGCTTCCTTCCATTGCCGGCGTTCAATCGCATAACGCGCGGTGAAATTTGCCATCATGTCGTCATAGTAATCACGATAATCTTCTTCCACGTCCTGCCGGTGGAACGCGGCCAGGCGGTCGATCTGCGCCTTGGAGTTCTGATCGTCGCCAATCTGCAGGTAGGCATAGTTCAGGAAGTCCATGGAGTGCATGCGATGGTGCATGGTGTGCATTTGCATTTTGTCTGCGGCGGCAATGGCGGCCAGGTTGGATTGGATGTCGTCTTGCCAGAGGCCCAGGCGGGCGAAGATGTGCGAGGGCATATGCACCGCATGCGGCGACGAAGGCGCGATCGCCGCATACTTCCGCGCCGCCGCCAGGCCCAGGCTGGCCATGCCCGGATTGTCGCAGGCATGAATGATGTAGTGGGCGATACCGGGATGGTCGGGCTGCTCGTCAAAAAGCTTGTCCAGGATGGCGACGGCTTTTCGGGCGTTGGCCTTGCCCGGATCGCGCTCCGGCCCCGAGCCCAGCAACGACAGCGCGTACAGCACTCCAGCTTCGCGGTCCTGCGGATAACGCTGGTACAGATCGCCCATGGCGGCCGAGTAGGCCGCGGCGCGGTGGGGATGGTCCAGCTTGTCCGTATCCCGATAGAACACCGCAGCTGCTTCGATGTAATCGCGCTCGCGTGCCGTCGCGGGCTTGAGTGCCTTGGCTTTTTCCAGCAATTCGCTACCGCGCTGCAAATCAGACTTGCCGGGCCGGTTCCATAACTGGTGGTACAGGCTCATGGCCTGACCCCAGTAGGCCATGGCGCACTTCGGATCTTGAGACGAGACTTCCTTGAATTGGTTCCCCGACTCTTCGTATTCAAATGAATACAGCCAGGCCATCCCGCGCTCAAACGACTGCTGCACCCCCGGCACGCACGACGTCGGAAAGCTTACCGTGCCGAGCTTTTCACCGGCCTCGTGGTGATGAGCATCGTCGGCGAGCAAGGCGATCGACCCAAAGGTCAGGCTGGCGATCAGGGCGATGGAGCGCAGTGTCATCGGTGTGAACCTCACCGCAAGATTATCCGCGCGCGAGAGGGGTGTCAATCCGGGTTGGCT
>CAZFRV010000058.1:0-4686 GCA_964521445.1 uncultured Acidobacteriaceae bacterium | reverse complement strand
GGTCATGCTCTATTATCGCCACGACATCGACGACAACACTCAGTCGGAATTTGTCTATTCGCGTATCAAGGTGCTGAACGCCAAAGGCCAGCGCTACGCAGACGTGGAAGTGCCGGTGGTGAATGTGCTGGTCGAGATGGCCGATTTGAAGGCCCGCACCATCCGTCCGGACGGGTCCATCGTTGACTTCACGGGCAAAGTCCTTGAAAAGACCCTTTTCAAGGGCCGCGGAGTCAAAGCGGCCGTGAAAACTTTTGCCATGCCGGAAGTAAGCGAAGGCTGCATCATCGAGTACAAGTACCGGCTCGTTTACAGGAAAGAACTTGCTTTGGCGGGCTTCTTTACGTCGGATCGCTGGATCCTGCAGCACGATCTCTACACCGTCAAGGAGAATTTGACTTTCCAGCCCTTTACCGGAGGAGGCTTTCAGAGCTCAAGCGGACCTCAGTATGAATGGAATGGCGCCACCGTTTCCTTTGTATCGCTCAATATGAAGGACAAGCCGAAGAACAAGGGCAGCAATATCGAGTACACGATGGAGAAGGTACCGGCTTTTGATTCGGAGGGGTTTATGCCTCCGGAAGACAACTACAAGCCCTCGGTGCGGTTTTTCTACCTGCGCAAAGGCGACCCATCCACAGACAAAGTGTGGCAGGACATCGGCCAGAATGCGTATGAAGTGGAGGAACGCTACCTCGGCGGGAATCATGGCGTGAAAGAAGCCGCCTTGGAAGCCATTGGCAGCGAAACCAATCCGGAACAAAAACTACGCCGGCTATACGCCCGGGTCCAGCAGATACGCAACTTGAGCTACGAGCGTGAACGCAGCCGCGAAGAACGGCAGAAAGAGAATCTCAAGAGCAACCTCTATGTGGGTGATGTCTTGCAGCACGGATACGGGTCTAGCTATGAGATCACTCTGCTATTCATCGCCATGGCCCGCGCTGCCGGGTTTGACGCTGCCATTGTGCACGCCTCCAATCGCAAGGAGATGTTTTTTTCCAAGGAATTGCTCTCTCTGGGGCAGCTTGAGGAAGTTATCGCTGACGTGCGGCTGCCCAACGCCGAACTCTACCTAGAGCCCGGAACCAAATTCTGTCCCTTCGGCCTGTTGAGCTGGACCTACACGGCGACCGACGCGTTGAAGGTGGACAAAAAAGGCGGCTCTTTCATCAAAATCCCGCCTGCCACTCAGGACAAGTCGATCACGCAAAGAACCGGTAACCTAACCCTGGATGCGGACGGTTCCTTGAAAGGCGACATCACAGTGGAATTCAAGGGGCAAGAAGCGCTTGAACGGCGACTGGATGCGGTGGATCATGATGACGCCGGCCGAAAAAAGGATCTGGAAGACGAACTGAAAGAATGGCTGCCCGCAGGTGCGATCGTGAAAGTGACCGACGTGCAGGGATGGGAGTCCACGGACGATCCTCTGACAGCCCGCTTTAGCGTCGAGGTCCCAGGGTACGCCTCGCCGGCCGGCAAGCGTCTCATGCTTCCTTCCTACCTCTTTCAGGTCAAATTAAGAGATACGTTTTCGCATGGTGAACGAAAATACCCGGTTTACTTCCCGTATGCTTTTGCCGATATGGACAACGTGACCATCCAGCTCCCGCCAGGGGTCTCCGTGGAAACGCTTCCTCCGCCGCAGGACGCCAAGCTCCCTTATGCGCGATACCAGAGCCTGATCCAATCAGACGGGCAGCGCGTGAATACTCAGCGCGCGCTGCTTGTCAACGGAATATACTTCGAGCTAACCAAGTACGCGGAGTTGAAGGATTTCTTCAACAAGGTACGACTTGGAGATGAACAGCAGGTAGTCTTGCATGGGGGTAAGGTCAGTGCGCAAAAAGATAACTAGTACGACGCTCCTTCTTGTCCTTATGTCGATGGCCTCGCTGGCTCACGCTGAGGTTCCGGATTGGCTTCACGTTCTCGCGAGACAACCCGCCAAGAGCTACGCCGGCGACGTGGAAGCCGTAGTTCTCCTGGATGACGAAACCACAACTGTGAAGGAGAACGGCGAAATCGTTCATCGCCAGCGGATTGCTTGGAAGGTCCTGCGTCCGGAAGCCAGAGATTTCCTGGCGACATTTGGAGTGAGCTATGACAGTGATTCGTCGGTGAATTATCTTCGCGGATGGAGCATCACCAGCAAGGGGCAGGAGTACGAGACCAAGGCCGGCGACGTCTATGAGCAGACTGTCAGCTCGTACGAGGTTTACTCTGATAACAAGAGCAAAAAAGTCCGCGTTGGAGGCTCCGATGTGGGCAGCGTTGTAGGTTTCGAGTACGAGAAGAGGGGTAGGCCTTACATTCTGCAGGATTTCTGGGGTTTTCAGTTCGGTGTGCCCGTTGAGCAATCTCGGTATGAGCTACATCTCGCTCCCGGATGGCGCTTCAAGGCAGACTGGGTCAACCATGAGGTGCAGCCGCCCAGCGAAGAAAATGGCGCTGTTGTGTGGCGTCTTAATGATATTCCGCGCATTGAACGCGAACCTCATGAGCCGCCTTACGCGGCGCTGGCGGGCCGCATGGTGATCACTTTCCTCTCCGACAAGAAGCCCGACGCAAGCTACAGGAACTGGTCGGAGTTCGGTTCGTGGTACACCCAACTGGCTTCCGGCGTGAGAGATGCGAACCCAGCCTTGCAACAGAAGGTGCAGGAACTGGCGCCTACCAGCCTGCCCCAGATGGATCGTATCCGGGCGCTGGCACGCTTCGCTCAGCACGACGTGCGCTATGTGGAAATCAAGATTGGTGTTGGTGGCTGGCGTCCGCACATGGCGGGAGATGTTTTTTCCCATCGTTATGGAGACTGCAAAGACAAAGCCACTGTGCTCAGCTCCATGCTGGCTCAAATCGGTGTCAAGTCCTACTATCTGCTGGTGGATACGGAACGCGGAAAATTCACGAAGAATTCTCCGCCGCAGGCGGCCTTTGATCACATGATCCTGGCGATCGCGCTGCCGGAAGCCAGCTATGCCAATCCAATCCCAGCCCTGTACGATCATCCCAAACTGGGGCATCTGCTGATCTTTGACCCCACCAACGAGTGGACCCCCTTCGGTCAGATCCCGCCCTACGAACAAGACAACTACGGGTTGCTGGTGGGTGAACAAGGAGGGGAGCTGATCAACCTCCCCTTGAGCAAGCCGGAAGCGAATGAAATAACCAGGACGGCTCATTTGAAGCTGTTGCCGGACGGTACCCTTCAAGGACAGATCGAAGAAGTGCGGACCGGCTTTGCCGCTATGTGGCAGCGGTTGCGGTTGCAGCGCGAGCTGACCAGCCAAAACGACCGCTTGAAGATGCTGGAGCGCTTCCTTGGCACCACGGTTGCGAACTTCAAAATCGATAGCTTCGACGTGGTCAATGCCGACGACATCGAAAAAGACCTGATTTTCCGTTACAACTTTACCGCCGACCACTACGCTAAAAACGCGGGTCCGCTGTTGCTGCTGCGGCCGCGCGTCGTTGGCGAAATGGCGGGGGCCTGGGACACCAGCAAGCCGCGGCATTACGCCTATCAGTTTGACGCTCCTTTCCTCGAGAGCGATACCGTGGAGATCGCGTTGCCCGATGGCTTCAAGGTCGACGAACTGCCCGACCCTGCCGTCACCACTTTCCCTTTTGGTGAATACAGCAGCAAGATTGAGAATTCCGGCAATCTGCTCCGCTACAACCGCCAATACAGAATGAACGCAACCCTGGTGCCTTTAGAGCAGACCGGAAATTTGAAGAAATTCTTCTCCGATATCACGGCGGACGAGCGGAGCACGGCAGTATTGAAGCGAACCAATTGATGCGAGGCGGTAGACGCGAAGTGGCCGGAAAAGGCGCGGCCGCTTGATTTGTCTCGCTTTCTTGTCGCGGGAGCCAGACCCTGCGCGGCGGCTTAGACCGATCGTTCCTTGCTCTCGCTTTTCCATATCCTCTATCATGGGCGGTTAGGGCTCACCTATGGCTGAGATGAAGAAAAAGAACGATCAGGGCGGCATCGCGGAAAACCCCGTTAGCGATGTTTTCGAAGGCCGCCATCCTTCCCAATCGGAAAAGCAGTGGGCGGAGACCACTCTGGCGCGAACTCTGGAAAAGGCTCCAGAGAAGCCAATCGGAGCCGCCACCGGCGTCAACGTGGATGAGAGCGGCCACGCCCGCTTCACCACCATCAGCGGCGAGCCGGTGCGGCGTCTTTACACCCAGGCTGATTTGCCCGAAGACTGGAACCACGAGCAATACCTCGCCTATCCGGGCCAGGCGCCGTACACGCGCGGCATCCATGCCACCGGCTACCGCGGTCGGCTCTGGACCATGCGCCAGTTCTCCGGGTTCGCCTCGCCTGAAGAGACCAACCAGCGCTACACGTACCTGCTGGCCCAGGGTGGCGGCGGACTCTCGGTGGCCTTCGATCTGCCCACGCTCATGGGCTACGATTCCGACCACGCGGCCAGCGAAGGCGAAGTCGGCAAGTGCGGCGTGGCCATCGATTCGCTCGAAGACATGGAGATCCTCTTCGGCGGCATCGATCTCGAGAAGACCACCGTCTCCATGACCATCAACTCGCCGGCCTCGGTGCTGTGGGCCATGTACCTGGTGGTCGCGGAGAAACAGGGCGCCGATTGGAAGAGAATTTCCGGCACCATCCAGAACGACATTCTGAAGGAATACATCGCGCAGAAGGAA
>CAZFRV010000057.1:0-14326 GCA_964521445.1 uncultured Acidobacteriaceae bacterium | reverse complement strand
GACTTTGATTTTAAAGCTCCCAGTGGCAACGCCGATCATGCTTTCCAGGCGCGACAGCAGCTTTTCCAGAATGAGGGCTTCTTCCGGGGTTTGAATCTTGGGAATGTAGTAGTACACGCCGGTGCCCAGGCGCTTGAGGGCATCGTAGTTGTTGAAGGTCCACAAGACCGTGATCACCACCACGGCCGGCGCGGGTTGGCCGTCAACGGTTACGTGGTCATAGTTGATGTGGATGCCGGGAGGGCGTCCAAAGCGGGTTGGCCACTGTGCCGGCGGCCTGTTGATTCTGTATTCGCGCTTTTTGCCTTTCTTGACCACTTCATAAGGGCGGCCCGTCCAGCGGCCATCGAAGATTTCTTTGGCGTTATGCAAGGCGGCAAAAATTCCTACCGGCTGATTGGCCGGTGTGCCATCCGGCTGAAAGTGAGGCGGGGAAGCGTCTTCAAAATCCGGCATGTTCATGGGCGCGGGGCTGTTCAAGGCGTTGAAGGCCATGTCCAGCGGATGCCAGGGGCCGGTCAGCTCCAGGCCGGCATTGCGTAGGGGGTGGGCGTCGGCGGGGATGGGAACTTCGTCATTCAGGCGCCAGCGCCACTGGCTCTCCTGTCCCAGAAAGTTGTCAATCATGCCCTGGACGATCTGGCGCTGCGTCCAGAACTTGCCCGTCACCGGGTCTTCGAACTTCGCGTCCCATTTGGGCCATCCGTACTTCTCGCGGACGGGCGCTGGCGATGCCAGCAGCTCGCGGCGGGCGCTCAGGGCCGCGGCAATCGCTGGACGCAATTCGCGCGTGAGCGTGGTGATCGCGTCTTCAATGCTGACGTCGCGGCCGTTGACTTTCCTGGCCCCAAACAGCTCGGGAAATTTCTGGAGAATGTCGTTGCGGATCATGCCCTGAGCTCCTCAAATTCGACCTACCAGAATAATTGGTTCGATCCGGATTGGTAAAACCACAACACTGATCGCCCTGACTCTCACTGATCTTTCTCTTTGGTTCCGCGGGTAATCAGCCACAATCAGCGTCATCAGTGGTAAGGACTAGGCTCGAATCTTTTGCGTTTCTCGCGAATCCAATAGAATCGCCGTAGATATAGCCAAATCCGGCCAAATCCGCTAAAATAAAGCTTTTACCAGGAAAGGTTTAGAGGCCCCATGAAGGCAGCGATTCATCCCGCTTACAAAGAAGTCCGCGTGCATTGCGCCTGCGGCAACGTGTTTATGACCAAGTCCACGCATAAGGGCGATATCAGCCTGGAAATCTGCTCCAACTGTCATCCGTTCTTTACCGGAAAGCAGAAGCTGGTGGACACCGCCGGACGCGTGGAGCGCTTCCGCCGCAAATACGCCAAGTCAGACGCAGGCAAAGCCGAGGCAGCGAAGAAATAACGCGGCAAGTTTTTCAAGGCCTCCGCTGCGGCGGAGGCTTTGTTTTTTCTCGAGCGGAGCGAGGGATCCCTATGGCCTGAACGACCCTGTGGGATAACCACTTCCGAAACTTGATTACGAGCGGAACCTGAGACAATATTGGAGGGAACAGGGTTCCCTCGCTACGCTTCGGGACAAGTAGGAAATGCACAAATTCTGGGAGAATCCGATCAGCACCACCGTCGCCCCTGAAGGCGCGAAGGTGGCGGAGTTTCTCCAGATCGGCAGCGTGCGCATCGCTCCGGCCACCATTCTGGCTCCGATGGCCGGCGTGACTGACACGGTCTTCCGCCGCTTTATCCGCAATGCCAGTTTCGTGCAGAAGCCGCAGGCCATCATGTCTGCTCCGGGCGATGTGGCTGCAATCTCGCTCCACGAAAGCTCAGGCTGCGGCCTGCTCATGACCGAGTTCACGTCCGCTGACGGCCTGTTTCGCACTCGCGAGTCCAAGCGCAAGCGATATCTTCATTTCTACGACGACGAGCATCCCATCGCGGCCCAGCTATTCGGCAGCGATCCCTACACGCTCTCCGAGGCCGCGAAGATCGTGGAAGACGCGGGCTTTGATCTGGTGGATTTGAACCTCGGCTGTCCGGCCAAGCGGGTCGTGAAGTGCAACGGCGGCTCCGGCCTCCTCAAAGACCTGCCGGTGATCAAGCGCATCTTTGAAGCGGTGCGCGGTGCGGTCAAGATTCCATTCACGGTGAAGTTCCGCCTGGGTTGGGACGACGAGAACATCGTCTGCGTGAACCTGGCGCAGATGGCCGAAGACTGCGGCTTGAACGCTGTAGCGCTGCACGCCCGCACCCGCGAGCAAGGTTATAGCGGCAACGCCCGCTGGGACTGGATTGCCGCGGTCAAAGCTGCGGTGACAAGTCCGGTGACCGGCAACGGCGACATCCGCACACCTGAAGACGCGGTGGCCATGGTGGCGCAGACCGGTTGCGATGCAGTGATGATCGGGCGCACCGCGGCGTCCAATCCGTGGATCTTCCGCCAGATTCGCCAGTACGCCGATACCGGCCGCTACGACCATCCGACGGAAGCCGATCGCTACGAGATGATCCGCACCTATTTCCGGATGCTGCTCGATGAAACCGGCCACGGCTCGCCCGGCAAAATGAAGCAGTTTGTGGCCTGGTTCACGCACGGCGTGCCCAACGGAGGCTCTTTGCGTAAGGCCGTCTACTCCGCCAAGGAAGGCCCGGAAATCCTGGCCAGCGTGGAGCGGTTCTTTGAAGAGTTGCTGAGTCGCGGACCATCTGCCCCCATTCCCGCATCTTCGCTACCGCTGGAGATCGACCTTCTACCCGCCTGCGGCGATTGACTGGCGGTTTCTTACCTTCGACTGTGCCCTATCCAAGCCTGATAAGTGGAACTATTCAGGAGACTTAGGGCATTTTCGCAAGACTTTCCCAGAAAACCGTTCTACAATGCAGCGCAAGTACCCGCACTTTTAGAAACTACCCATGGAATATGTAGCGTTCATTCTGGCCGCCTGGGCGTTGATCTATGCCTTTGTCATAGAGAGCCGTCGTCGACGAAATATCGACGCCATCGGCGGGAATGTTAAGACACTGCAGAGCCAGCTTGCAGCTGCCGTAAAGATCATCGAGCAGCTCGAAGAGCGCCTGCGCGGTGGCGTTGCGGCCGCGCCCCTGACTTCGAGCGCGCAACCTGCGCCCGTGCCCATCACAGTGACTGCGCATTGCGCAAAGTGCGGCACGGCGCTGGCAGCCGCCGCACTATTCTGCGTACGGTGTGGCACCCCGGTGGCGGCTGCGAGGCCAATCGACAAGCCGCCGGCAACTCCACCGCATGGCCCGGAGCCAACGCCAGCCGCCGCTCGCACCGCGCCTCCCGGTTATGCTCCTCTGGTAGTTCCGAAGCCCGCTATTCCGGCAACGGAGAAACCTGCGCCGCCGGTTCCGCCGGCCCCTCCGCCACCTCCTTTACTACCGCCGCAACCTGCCGACGTAAGGGCCCACGTAGCTCAGCCAGAAAGCAAGCCCGCGACTGTGCCGCCTCCGGCGACATCAACGTCGACGCGGCCGGCCAGCCCCGCATACGGCGCGGCGGCGGGTGCGACGGCGGGCAGCGCACCACCGCGGCCAACTATACCCGGCATGAGCGCGTCTGCGCCCGCTCCGCCGCGGACCACCTTACCCGCAGGCGGACCAATGTTCTCGAGCGTCGCCAAGCCTGCACCTCAAAAGCCGGCTCGCTCCTTCGAAGAGATGCTGGGAGTAAAGCTGCTGCCCATCATCGGCATCGCCATCGTGGTTTTGGGGGTGGGTTTTCTGGTGGGCGCGGCGTGGGGAGGTATTTCACACTGGCTGCGTGCCCTGATCATTTACGCAGGAGGCTTAGGGTTGCTGGTGGGCGGAATCTTCCTGGAAAAGAAAGGCCGCTACCAGACGTTAGGGCGCGCGCTGTTAGGCGGCGGCTGGGCTGTGCTGGCCCTGGTCACGTACGCAATTGCCAACGTGACACCGCTGCAGGTGCCGCTGGACAAGGACGTAGATTTGTTCCTACTCCTGGCAGTGATCGGCGCCATGGTGTTGCACACACTGAAGTACAACTCCCAGGTTGTAACCGGCGCGGGTTTTCTGCTGGGCTTTCTAGCCATTGGCATCAATCCGTCGGCTCCGTACAACTTGATTGCCGGCGCCATGCTGATTGCGGGCATGACGGTGATCGTGGTGCGCCGCCACTGGTACGAGTTGGAGGTAGTCGGCATTGTAGCCAGCTATGCGAACCATTTCATATGGCTCTATGGCGTCTATGAGAAGCAAGGCCAGCGCGCGGTGTTCCCTCATCATGCATGGAGCTTGGCTCTGGTCGTCGGCTACTGGGCTATCTTCCGCGCGTCCTATCTGCTGCGTAAGATTTCCGGCAGAGAGCAAGAGTCGGTCTCCACATTTGCCGGAGTGTTGAGCCCGATTCTCTTTCTCATCGTCATGAAGTACCAGGGCTTCCATCCGGAGTGGGCCTGGCGGCTGTTGCTGGCCATGGGGGCGGTGGAATTCCTATTGGGCCAGTTGCCGGTATCGCGGCGACGCCGCGCGCCCTTCCAGGCTCTCTCCAGCCTGGGTATGGCGCTCATGGTGGCTGCGCCTCTGGTCCGAGGGTCGGACAACGCGCTCGAAGTCATATGGCTGGCCGGCGCCGAGGCGTTCCTGGTGGCAGGCATCCTCACCCGCGAGCGATTGTTCCGCGGCTTTGGCGTGATCATCTCTTTCTTGACCGCGCTGTACGCGGTGCCGGTCCGCGTTTTCCCGCTGGCGCAACAGATTGCGGACGGCAAGCCGCATCATGACGGACAAATCAGCCTGGTCCTGGTAGCGATTGCCGCTGCCCTGTACGCCAATGCCCACGTCACGCGCCGTTTCTGGCCACACTTGTTCGAAGAAGAGCTGGAGCATCAGTCGCTGAGCGTACTTTCTTTCATCGCGAGCGTCTTCGCCGTAGGCGCGGTGTACGCATATGTCGGCGACAGTGCCGTGGCCGTGGCACTGGCCATCCTTGTTGCCTGGCTGACCGCAACCGGAAAGATGTTCTCGATTGCGGAGATGATCTATGAGGCCCACTGGATCGCCGCCCTGGCTTTCGTCCAGGTAGTGGCGGCGGATCGATCCCTGGAGACCGCGTGGTTTCGCCTGCCTCAGCGCGTCCTGGCATTTGCGTCGGTGGCAGCATTGCTTTATCTGAGTTCACGGTACGTCCGTCTTTCCGAGACCCACGGCCAAGCGATATTCGCCGGCGCCTACGCGTGGGCGGCCACGTCATTGATCACGCTGCTGATCTGGTATCAGGCCGCGCCCTGGGCTGTGGCCGTGCTGTGGATCGTCCTCGGCTTGGCGCTGTCAGTCGTCGGACAGGCCCTGAAACGGACGGACTTGAAGTGGCAAGCGTTTGTGCTGGTCATGCTCTCAACCGTTCGTGGCTTGATGATCAACATGAACCTGGCGGCGAGCTGGTCACACATGACCTACCGGTTGATTTCCATCAGCCTGATCGCGCTGGGCATTTATCTCTTGGCGCGCTGGGCGCCGCTCAAGGGAATCCGGCCTTTCTATACGGCGGCGGGAACTCTGCTGCTGGCGGTACTGGCCTTCAAAGAAGCGCCCGCACCGTGGACTGCCGTGGCCTGGGTCAGCCTGGCACTGGTCCTCGCGCTGGCGGCGCGCTGGTGGAAAGACCGCGCTCTGCTCTGGCAGACGCATTTCCTGGCCGCGTTGGCAGCTGGCTGGACGCTCTACGCCAACTTCGATCCGCAGTATCGCGGAAAGTCCGAACAGTTGATCACCGTGGGCATTACGGCGGCGGTGCTCTACGCCTTGACCTGGCTTACCGACATCGCTGCCGTGATCGAAGACGATCGGATGTGCCAGGCATATGCCTGGGCAGCATCGCTGCTGGTGAGCTGGCTGGCGTGGTATCAACTCCAGCCCAACGCCGTCTCGCTCGCGTGGGGGATTTTCGCGCTGTTGTTGTTCGAGTTTCCCGATCTTGCCAAGGCGGCAAAAATAGATGTCGGCAAATTTGCGGCGAGCTGGCGAGGGCAGGCTTACGTGGCCCTGGCAGGTAGCTTCGTCCACATCTTCTACTCTAATTTCAATGTTTCCGGCTGGGGTCCGGCCGCGTATGCGGTGCTGCCGCTGGCGCCCATTTACTTCTACGTCTATTGGCAATTGGCAAGACGCGAAGCATCACGGTTGGAGAAGACCGTAGGGATGGAGTTCTGGTTGGCCTGCCTCGGCACCGCGACTCTAGCCGCGCTGGTCCGCTTCGAGTTACCGGCCGACGCCGTAGTCATTGGCTACGCCGGCTTGGTGGTAGGCACACTTTTAGTGGCGTGGCTTGCCCGCCGCCACATTTTCCTGTTCCAGGCCTTGGTCATGTTGGGCGTCACCGCGTTCCGCATCTCCATGAATAACTTCTACCACTTGAACGAGCCGTTCGGATCCAGCCTGAGTGCCGCCATCTGGGCGATCGCGCTTCTGGCCTGCGCCGTGCCTTTGGCCTTCCAGGTACGGAAGAATGCGCCTGCCGCCGGCACGCCGGGCTGGTTCAGACCGTTTGTCCTTTATCCCGAGCAACCCCTGTTCTTTGTTCCCGTGGCACTGTTGGCGGTCCTGCTTTTCTTGAAACTCTCCGGCGGGTGGGTCACGATCGCATGGGGAGCGGAAGGCTTTGCAGTGTTCGTCTTGGCGCTCTGGGCCAAAGAACGTAGTTTCCGCTGGGCCGGCCTTTCCCAGCTTATGGCGAGCGTGATCAAACTAGCGGCCTATGACATCTTCTTCTTCCCCAACTGGCAGGTGCGCGCGCTGACCTGGATTGGCATCGGCCTTCTGGTTCTGGTAGTTGCCTTCCTGTACGGCAAGAACCGCGAGGCTCTGCGGGACTACCTATGAAGCGCTGGCTCGCGATGATTCTGATCCTGGGCGGCTCAGGCGCAGCGCTCTATTACTCGCAACGGCAAAAGACCGAGACGCGGGTTGGCCCGGAGGCCATGCTCAACGCTTTGGCCGACACGCAACGGGAGATGAGCCGCGTGCCTGCCCGGCTCACGCGGCTTTCCGACGACGACGAGATTCGCATCGGTGACGGCATGGCGCAAAACTATCTGGCGCGCCGGCGGCAGCCCTCCCCGGGCGACATCGAACTGGAGAACTACATAGCCACAGTCGGCACTGCCGTCTCCGGGCGCGCGCGCCGCAAGCTGAACTACAGGTTCCACTACATTCCCGACACCGGCTTCGTGAACGCTTTTGCTCTTCCTGGCGGACACGTCTTCATCGGCAAGGGTCTGCTTCAACTCATGCAGACGGAAGATGAGCTGGCCAGCGTTCTCGGACATGAAGTCGAACACGTGGACAACTACCACTGCAATGAAAGGGTGGCACTGCATCATCTGCCGCTGGGCGATATGATCGCCCTGCCCGTTGCGCTTTTTCAGGCCGGCTACAGCAAGGAGCAGGAGATGGAGGCCGACCGCGATGGCGCCGATCTCGCGGTCCGGGCAGGTTATTCGCCGCAAGGCGCTATTCATTTGTTCCAGACCTTTGCTCGCCTTGAAAAAAGCTCCCAGGAGAAAGCCCAAAGTCCCGACCAGGAGCTCTCCCAGGTGGCGATCAACGGAATCGTCGGCTATTTCCGCTCGCATCCCCTGCCGGCGGAACGGGAGGCGCAGATACGCCGCATCATGGCGTCACAAAAGTGGCCGCAGCCGCCGGAAAAACCGCTGCGCGTCCGGCCGGAACCGGTGCGGGCGGCCACTCGCTAGCGATCCGCCCGCGGTGTCTTCTGCGCGGTGCGAAAGCGGGCAATCAGATCTTCCATATACAGCACTACCCCGCGGCTATCCTGTTCGCTCATGTTTTTCAAGCGCGTAGCCAGCCGGGCCTTGGGGTCTTTGTTGGCGGCCAGACGGGCCACTAGCGTGCTGCCGTCGGGGAGCTTCTTGGCCGCATCAGCATCGTGGCATTTTGCGCATTGGCTGACGAAGACCTGTTTCCCTTGCTGGCGGAGGGCGGCTTCATTCGGCCGCGGGGAAGGCGATTGCGCCCATTGCGGAATGACCAGAAGCAACGCTGCCGCAACGGAGACAATGACCCAGAAAACCGCTGACGCTGGCTTCCTCATCGGCGCGACCTCCTCTGGTGAGACGCAACATCTGAAGAACCGTTAGCGTCAGCCGCTCCGTCGGCGAAGAATCAAAGATTGCATTCCGCTCACTGCCGCCGAGGATGCCCAGTACAAGACCAACGCGGAGGACAGCCGCCAGGCCAGGACCACCGTCAGGATAGCCGGCAATACCGTGGTGAGAACACGCGACTGCTCAGGCAGGTGCGGAGCGATGAACGACGCGGCAAAGGTGATAGCTCCGGCAGCCAGAGTCAGTATCGCATTCGGTTGTGCCAGATCGCGAACCCACATGAAGGAGTGCCGCTGCGCCAACCCGCGGCGAAGTGCCGAATACAATCCGGCGCCAACCAGCGCTTGCACCGCGCCACCGGCCAGGCTGCCGCCGTCGAACGGTTTAACGCCGTTCACGCGATACAGCTCGGAGAGCTTCTCGGCCAGTTGCTTGGGATCGGATTGGTAACGTTTGCGCAGCCGGGCGACGTTGTCGCGGAGGCCGTGCAGGACCTTCTGTTGCGCTTGAGCGTGTCGCGCCATGCGGAGTGTCAGCGGCAGCAACGCCAGACGCGTGATCACGGAAACGGTAATAATGGCCAGCCCCAGATTGCCGCCGTACATCTGGGCCAGCGTGCACACGAGAGCTGCGAAGAATCCAACCAGAGAATCCCAACCCGGCATCGGTCACCCCTTCGTATTCCAAGAAAAATTATATTCCTCAGCTAGTCCGGTTGCGTGGCGGGGCGATGGAAGCCGAAGGCCGATCCAAGGTCGCCCAGGCAACGATCGCGCTTATGCCCGAAAGCAGTGCGGAGAGAAGCACGACCACGCGGAAGGCAGCGACAAACGAACCATCGATCGCTTGCCGGGCCTGCTTCTTCTGTTGCTCGTCAAGACTGCCGGGAAGCTGGATTTGAATCAGCCGGTTCCGCTGCTGGTAGATCGCTTGGCGTTCGGCGACAGGCAGGCTGCTCGTCGCGAAAGTCTTCTGCATACTGGCATCGAACACCTGAACCAGAATCACGCCGCAAACCGCTACTGCCAGCAAGGACGCGATTCGCGAGATCGAGTTGTTGATCCCGGAAGCCGTTCCCGCCTGGCTCTGATCAACTGAATTCATGACCGTGGTCGTCAAGGGCGCAACCACGCATGCCATTCCCAGCCCGAGCACAACCATGGCGGGGAAGAAGGTAGTCCAATAGTTTCCTCCCCAGCCGGAACGCGCGAAGAGCGCGAAGCCCGCTGCGGCAATCAGCGAGCCGACAGCCAACGGCAGTCGGGCTCCATAGCGCGCGATCAAACCCCCGGCCCATCTCGAGAGAAAGAACATGATCAAGATGAAGGGCAGGTTGGCAGCCCCGGCCTCAGTAGGCGTGTAACCTTGGACCTGGATTAAGTTGAATGGCAGGAAGAAGAGGATGGTTCCCAGGGCGGCATAGAGGAAGAGCGTAAGCAGATTGGCTCCGGCGAAATTACGCGAGCGAAAGAGTTTCAGGGGCATCAACGGGGATGGGCTTTTGGATTCGACCAGCAGGAACGCGGCCGAGGTCAAAAGAGCCGCGACCAGCGATCCCCAAACCCGCGGATCCCGCCAGCCGTAATTCGAGGACTCGATCAGGCCGTACACCAGGGCGCCGAGGCCAAAGGTGATGAGGAGTACGCCCGGAAGGTCCAGTCGTCCGCTTCTGTTCGCGTCACGGCTCTCCGGGACGCGCCAGTAGCAAATCGCCAGCACCACGGCGGCAATCGGCAGGTTGATGAAGAAGACCCAGCGCCACGAAAGATGTTCCACCAGCCAGCCGCCTAGCACCGGACCAATGGCGGCGGTGATCCCGGTGAAAGCCGACCATGTGCCGATGGCCCGGCCGCGTTGATCGGTCGGGAATGACGCGCTGATGATCGCCAGGCTGCCCGGCACCAGGAGGGCGCCGCCCACGCCCTGAACCGCGCGGGCAAGAATGAGCTGCCGAATGCCAGGCGCAAACCCGCACCATGCCGAGGCGGCGGCAAAAATCGAGACACCGAGACAGAAGACGAATCGCCGCCCGTAGAGATCGCCCAGGGCGCCACCCGCCAGCAGCAGCGCCGCGAGGAAGAGCGCATAGGACTCCACCACCCACTGCACCTGCGACAACGTGGCATGCAAGGCAGCCTGAAGGCCGGGTAGCGCCACGTTAACCACCGTACCGTCAATAAAGGCCATGCTCGAGCCAAGTACGGTGGCAGCCAGAATCCAGGGTCCGCAGGCGAGGGTGGAGGATGGGACGACGGGTGGCGCCGGCGCGAGCGTCGCATCACACGGATACCGTACTGCGCTGCTCATCCCTTAGCTATCTCCTTGATTAGCCTTCCACAGTTTAGTGCCACGCGTGCGTGACCGTCTTTCGCGTAGTATTTCGGGATGGGAAAGGCCATGAACCTGAAGAAGCGTTGCCCTTGGGCGCGGACCGAGCTTGAAATCGCTTACCACGACGTTGAGTGGGGCGTGCCTCAGCATAGCGACCGCGTTCTGTTTGAGTTCCTGATCCTCGAGGGCGCCCAAGCCGGCCTGAGTTGGTCCACCATTCTCGGCAAACGCGAGGCGTACGCCCGGGCCTTCAGCAACTTCGATCCTGGGCGAGTGGCGCTCTATGGTTCTAAGCAGACGCGGGCGTTGTTGTCGGATTCCGGCATCGTGCGGAACCGGTTGAAAATCGCGGCGGCCGTGGCCAATGCCCGGGCATTCCTGGACGTGCAGAAGGAATGCGGCAGCTTTGATATCTACATCTGGCAGTTCGTGGGCGGCCATCCCATCAACAAGGCGCGGCGCTCTATGACGCAAGTTCCGGCGCATACGCCGGAGTCGGACAAGATGAGCAAAGACCTCCTTCGCCGCGGCTTCAAGTTCGTGGGCCCGACCATTTGCTACGCCTTCATGCAAGCCGTAGGCATGGTGAACGATCATCTCGCCTCCTGTTTCCGCTGGGAGGAGATTAAGCGAGAGACCAAAGCGGCTCGCGCCTCACGCTGATCCTGGAGCGATGTCTGTTCCGCTTCTAGTGCCCGTTGGCGAGCTCGTGCTGCAGATCGATCAGCGGCTCATCGTTGACTCGAATCAGACCTTGTCGCGGCTGGTCCAGGTCCAGGGTCACGGCCAAAACCGTAGCGATGCACATTGCCAGCAGTCCCAGAGAAAAGGGATGGCGACGGCCTCCGACGCCGAAGGCGTAGCCGACTTTGATCGCGGCCAGCAGTCCCACGATAATGTCCACCCAGAGCACGCCATCGGGAACGTGGAGCATTAAAGCATTCCAGCGGGAGTTCTCCAGGTCAAAGGTCTGATTGAGAGACTGCAGCAGCAGGCCAGCCGGTATGGAGCGCGGATCTTTTTGAGCAAAAGCCGAGGCCTGTGACCAGAGTTTGGCTTGCAAATGAGCTGTGCGTTCTCTGGAGGCCCAAAGACGATCGAGATCAATACCAGCGTCAAAGTAGTGGACTTTGGTGTCGACATATTCGCGGAGCAGGTTGGCGAGTTCGGGGCCCTCCGGCGGCGGCACGAGCTGGCTGCGCCAGTAGGACGTGGCGATGGCGTTGGTTTCATCGATTACCAGTTGCCGGCGCATATCAAAGCGCGCCACCGCCATCACCAGCGTGAAAGCCAGCAACAAGCCGAGCACCCCCAAAACGGCGGCCTCAACGGCGCTGATTCTCTTCTTGGTGTCTTCGAAAACCCTGACGCCCGACCGGCGGCCAATCTGGAAGCCGGCTTCACCCGCGATCAAGAGCAGCGCTAAAAACACCAAGCCGAAAGCCCAGGCATGCAGAGCATAGAGAAAATCGGCGATGAGAAACGTGTCTTGCGCGATCACCCGGTTAGAAAGATGAGTGGTGAACTACTCTGGGTTGGTCGCCATCGATTTGTACGCGCCAGCGGCGCGTCAGCTCACGGGCCGCAGATTGCCAATCCGGGAATTGGAACCGAAAGCCGGCGTCGAGCGGTAGCCGACGCAAAGCAACTGCCTTCCTTGAGCAGCGTTGGCAGCGTTCTTTTTCAGCCAAACAAGCAACTCCTCTATCAAGCTGAGAAAACTACCGTGAAGATTGATTAAGTTCCGGCAAAGAGTTGTTCAAAGCGGCGCCGCGATAGAACTCTTGTCGCGCTTTAGAGTTCGCACCAGTAGAGATCATCCTGCCAAGTTTGTACGGCGGTTGATTCTCGCAGCTGCAGATCATCGCAGTAGGAGGCTTAGAAATGCGTTATCTCAAGTATTTCGCTTTATTGGCTGTGTTAGCGCTCCCTGCGGTCTATTCGAACGCCCAGGTTGCAATCGGCGTCCAGATAGGTCCCGATTACGGCCTTTACAATGCTCCCCCAGTATGTGTGTACGGGTTCTACCCGTATTATCCCTTCGCGTGCGCACCTTATGGCTTCTGGGGTCCGGAGTGGTTCGCGGGCGGTGTGTTCATCGGCGCCGGTCCCTGGGATCATTTTTATTACCGGCATCCTGAATTCTACAGACGCTACTACGGGGGCGGATTCGAGCACTTCCGTGGCGGTCATGAATTCCGTGGAGGTGATCGAGGCTTCCGAGAAGGTGATCGCGGATTCCGTGGAGGCGACCGCGGCTTCCAGGGAAGCCGTGTGACCGGTGACGGCGCTCATGGGTTCCGCGGCGGCGGACGCGGCGAAGCCCGCGGAGGAAGTGGTGGAGGATTCCATGGCGGTGGCGGCCACGATGGTGGAGGTCATGGCGGTGGCGGCCACGACGGTGGAGGCCATGGTGGTGGCGGTCACGGCGGACGCAGGTAACCAACGCGCGTCCTCGCGGCGCACGCTCACCGAAAGCGGCTGGCAGCCGGTGCTGCCAGCCGTTTTCGTTTGTTCCCTTGCCAAGACCCGGCGCTCTTCAATTGTGGGGCAGGCGGTAGACGACTGCGGGCAACTGCGTCCCGTGAGCGGAGTTGTAGCGCTCGATGCTTTTCACGGTGCAGGCAGTCAGGTTCCGTGTCGCTGTCGCTTCGTCTTTCAGCACGGCGCCCAGGTCGTCAAACATCAACTGCGAATAGTCGTAAACCGAGTGGCCAATCATGCCGGCCTTGAGCGGAGAAGCGTCAATGGTGTCCATTTCCTTGATGACCACGTATTGTTTCCTGGCGTCGCCTGCGCGCGGCGTGCCGGCCCGCAGCCATCCAGCGGCCTGAAGGGCCAGGTCGTGTTTGGATACATATAGGGTCTTGCGCTGGAACGGCCCGGCACGCGTCACCAGGTCCTCAAAGATCTCGGTGTCAACATCGGGCGCGATCATGATGAGCTGCCCGAGCCGCTGCTGCGGGAGATTCAAACGGGCCAGCGCCCACAGCACCGCCCGGTTGCCCATACTGTGGGCAACGACATGAAGAACTGCACCCTGGGGAAGCGCTTGCACCAGATCCTGGATGAATTCCTTCAGATGCTCGATGCTCCACTCGTTGCGATCGTAGTCCGCGCCGTATGCTGAAATCTTGGCCAGGGAAGGCCAGCTGTACGCGATCGGGACGGCCTGAATCCCCGTCCGCTGCACCATGCGCAGAGTAATGCCCAGGGATTCGTCAAACGAGTAATTAAATCCGTGAACAAACAACACGACATCAGAATGAGCGGCGCCGATCTCATCCAGGAAGGCGTCCTTTTCGAGCCCGGCAGGCAACTCCTCCTTCAGCCAGGGAGGCTTCTGGCAAGTAGCTTCACGGCCGGTCGCGGGGTCTTCGCACTTAACGCCATAGCTCATGCGGATCCCGGAAAGATTCAATTCACCGGAGAAGGCGAGCTTCGCCGGCGATTCCGGGTCGCGGTCCGTGGCAAAGAAGACCGGAGCGGGGTGCTGTTGCGGCGCCGGGGGTTCGGGAACCGTCACCGCTCGCGGACAGACCAGGAGCGGTTTGGCGCAACCCGAGATAAGACAGATCAGTACCAGGACGGAGAATGCCACCGTGCAGCGCACTTGCCGGGCTGATTTCATGCTGGCTCGAAGCTTCAAACGCGGATTCTAAAGAATCTCGAGAACGAAGGCCACCAAGAATTCCTGGGCGCCGCTGGGGCTCCGGCATATGGGTCGCCGGCTGCGCCGACGGTCTGTGCTTATACTTCAACCGACTCTGTTGGTAGCTAGTGAAGATGTCCGGTTTTTATAGCACATGATATGTCCGGTTTAGGGTGTAGCCGCAGCCGAAGCTGTGGGAAAGTTGGAATCGCGCAGCGATTTCCAAGGCGGCGCAGCCGCCGTCTTTTCCACAGCTA
>CAZFRV010000056.1:0-9453 GCA_964521445.1 uncultured Acidobacteriaceae bacterium | reverse complement strand
TTCGTGGCCCAGGCGGCGGGAATGCATCTGAGCTTCGGCCAGCAACTGATTGTTGTTCTTACGCTCATGCTTACCAGCAAGGGCGTCGCCGGGGTCCCGCGGGCGATGCTGGTAATCCTGCTCGGCACCGTGGATTCTTTCCACCTGCCCACGTGGCCTGTTCTCATCATTTTCGGCATTGATCAGCTCATGGACATGGCCCGCACCGCCACCAACGTGCTTGGCAATTGTCTGGCTACAGCAGTGATTGCACGGTGGGAAGGCGCACTGGACACAACGGCTTCGTCAGACACTGTGCTTAACGCTGCGGCCCGGTAGGAGGAAAAGTATGATTCGTGAGGCCGCTGCCGCCGCGATAGCGCCGGAAAAGCACTTTCGCTGGCGTGGAGGCGAGATCACCCGGCTGGAGGGATTCACTGACGCTGTGTTTGCTTTCGCTGTGACCCTTTTGGTGGTCTCACTGGAGGTTCCCAGGACTTTCACCGAATTGCTGCAGGCGATGAAGGGTTTTATGGCCTTCGCCATCTGCTTCGCTATATTGGTACAGGTCTGGTACTACCACTACATCTTTTCGCGAAGGTATGGCCTTCAGACTACATACACGATTGTCCTGAACTTTATCCTGCTGTTTGTGGTGCTCTTCTATGTGTACCCGCTCAAATTCGTTTTTACGCTCTTCGTCAGCGAGTTAACTGGAGGCGCAACTATGCCCCCGGAGCAACTCAATGGCATGATTCAATCCGCGCAGGTGCCCCTTCTCATCGTAACTTACAGTCTGGGGTACACGGCGGTTTTTCTTCTGTTCGCGCTGCTCTATCACTACGCCTATCGTAAACGCACTAGCTTAGGCCTCAACGAGTACGAGGACCTGCGTACGCGTCATGCCGTAATCTTCCTCATCGGCTTTGCCGCGGTCGGAGCTGTGGTCATGGTGGTTGCCCTGCTGGTTCCTGTGCGATATGCCGGATATTCAGGACTGCTGTATTCCCTGAACGGTGCTGTCGGCTTCACCGCCGGTTCGATTCTGGGTAACAGGGAACGCGCGGTCTTGAAGCGCATGCAAGAGAACGCCGGCGCAGGCGCGAGTTCATGATGCCGGCGATTCTCTGATAGCATCACCGAGGAGGGTCATGCCGGCGGGAAAACTACATCTCGTGCCACTGGGCGGCCTCGGCGAGTTCGGTATGAACTGCATGGCCGTGCGCTGGGGCGATGACATCATCGTCATTGACGCGGGGCTTATGTTTCCCGAGTCCGAGCTGCTGGGCGTGGACATTGTTGTCCCCGACATCACCTACCTGCTCGAAAACCGCGACAAAGTCCGCGGCATTGTTCTCACTCACGGCCATGAAGACCACATCGGCGGGCTGCCTTGGGTGCTCGCCGAGCTGAAAGTTCCGGTCTTCGGCACGGAATTCACTCTGGCCCTGGTGGAAAACAAGCTCGACGAACACGAGCTGCTCGACGATGCCGACCTGCGGGAGATCCGCGCCGGCGATCGCTTCAACCTGGGGCCGTTCACCATCAATCCTATCCAGGTCACGCACAGCCTGGTGGACTGCGTGGCTCTGGCCATCCATACGCCGCTGGGCGTGGTGATCCATACCGGCGATTTCAAGGTGGATCCCACACCCACGGACAATCGCCTTTTTGACCTGCACGCGTTTGCTGAATACGGCAAAGAGAAGAACGTGCTGGCGTTGCTCCAGGATTCGACGAACGCCGAGCGCCGCGGTTATACGCCCAGCGAACGCGCGGTACGCGGGCGGTTCGACGAGATTTTTGCCCGCGCGGACGGCCGGCTGTTCATCTCCTGCTTTTCGTCGTCGATCCATCGCATCAAACTGGCGGTTGAGCTGGCCCGCGAATACCGGCGCAAGGTCGCGCTGGTGGGGCGCTCGATTTCCGAGTCCACCGAGATTGCCCTGGACCTGGGCTACCTGGACATTCCGGAAGGCACGCTGATTCATCCCGGCCAGATCAAAGAGCATTCGCCGCACCAAGTGTGCGTGCTGATCAGCGGGACGCAGGGCGAGCCCATGTCCGCGCTTTCCCGCGCCGCCGTGGACAACCATAAGCATGCCAAGATCGAGAAAGGTGACACGGTAGTGCTGTCCTCGCGCATCATTCCCGGGAACGAGAAGGGCATCTACCGGATGATCGACCACCTCTTCCGCCGCGAGGCCGACGTCATCTATGAAGACGGCTCCACGCCTCCGGTCCACGTGAGCGGCCACGCCAGCCAGGACGAGTTGAAACTGATCATGAACCTGGTGAAGCCGCGCTACTTCATTCCGATCCACGGCGAATACCGCCAGCTCCGCATCCACGCCGACCTGGCACGCTCCATGCCCGGCTCGGTGGGCCAGGTGCTGATGATGGAGAGCGGCGATGTGCTGGAGTTTGACGAACTGGGTGCGCGCAAGATCGACAAGGTTCCCGTGGGGCGCATCTGCATCGATTCCGGCTCGCGCAGTGACGTGGTGGAGGACCTGGTCATCAAAGACCGAAGGCACTTAAGCGAAGACGGTTTCGTGCTGCCTATCATCGCCATCAACAAGCTGACCGGGACGGTGGAGTCCATTCCGGAGATCGTCATGCGCGGCTTTGCCGCCGGGACGGAAGACGGCTTTGTGCGCGAGGCGCGCCGCCTGATCGCCAACACACTCGATGCATCCACCCCTGAAGAGAAAGCCGACTACGGCGTCATCAAAGAGAAAATCCGCGCGGACCTGAAGAGGTTCATCGTCAAAACTACATCACGCCGGCCATTGATTATGCCGGTGATACTGGAGATCTGATGGCAACACACGGTTCGGCAACTGCACCCGCACCGCAAATCGAGCCGTCCCGGCACGGACCGCGAATCTCGCGCCGAATGATCTACCTACTCGTGTGGATTGCAGTCCTCGGTCTTGCCGGGTGGGGAGTGCGCGTGGCGGCAGACCGGTACTTACGCGCGATGTCAGTCCTGCTGCGGCTCCAGAACCCAAACGCTCAGGGATTCGCCGCGAGCTTTGCCCGCCATCCTCTCATGGAACTGGATGGATCGGCGGTGACGCCGCACGGAACCCTGAAGTTCCGCTTATACGTGCCGCAAGGCCTGAGCCATCCAGGCGGTATCGTTCTGCTTCATGGAATTCATCGCGCCGGAATCGAAGAGCCCCGCCTGATCAATTTTGCGCGCAGCATGGCCGGCGCCGGGATCGAGGTTATGACGCCGGAGCTTGAAGATCTGGCCGATTATCGCGTGACGCCGCGCACAACGGATGTCATCGGCGATGCCGCGGTAGTTCTCGGGAACAAGATGGGGTTGCCGAAGGTCGGCGTGCTGGGGTTGAGCTTTGCCGGAGGCCTGGCGCTGTTAGCTGCCAACAAACCGGAGTACGCTGACAAGATCGGCTTTGTCGCGGCCGTCGGCGCGCATGACGATATGCCCCGAGTGGCCCGGTTCTTCGCCGCCAACATGATCGAACGGCCTGACGGCTCAGAGGTTGCTCTCAAAGCGCATGAATATGGCGTGCTGGTTCTGGCGTATTCCCACATGGAAGATTTCTTCTCGCCCCGCGACGTCCCTGCGGCCCGCGACGCTCTTCACAAGTGGCTTTGGGAACAGCCTTCCGATGCCATGCAGGTTGCGCAAACGATGAGCCCTGCCGGCCAGCAGGAGCTGGACCGGATTCTGCATCACCGCGAGTTGCTGCAGTCCACGCTGGTCCAGGAGATCCAAAAGCACAGCGATGAGATGCAGGCGGTCTCGCCGCACGGGCAGGTCAGCACTCTACACGTGCCGGTCTATCTGCTTCACGGAACGACCGACACCGTGATTCCCGCGTCGGAGACCCTCTGGCTGGCCAAAGACGTCCCGCCGCAGGAACTCAAAGCGGTCTTAGTCAGCCCGGCGATGAATATGATCCACGTGGATGGGCAACATCCGGTAACCAACTCGGAAAAGTGGGCCTTGTTGGATTTTATGGCCCAGGTGCTAGGGGCCAGCGACCGCGTGGGCCGGGCCTGGCACTGACGAAACCCTGCTTTTTCTTGCGGTTATGCCGCATCGCCGGCAACCCAAGATTTCCTGCAAGAAAATCGTGCATGGGACGATCTAAAAGCAGAGGGATGTTCTCCAGAGTGAGATCCCGGACGCGATCTTCCTGGGCCTGAAGTTAACTCCTTCCTCGAGGGTCGTGTCCGGGCAGATGTAAAAGCGGCTGTGCTAACCGGTGCAGCCGCTTGATTTTTTGCCCTCGCATCTCTTCTCGCCGCTGACGGACAACGGCAACGTCCAGCGGTTACACTTACAGAAATCTGCGCTGGAGGGCCACGCGGCGTTGACGAAACGTAATCCGGATTCCTACTCACCGTTTCCCTGGGCACAAGCGGCCTTCGGGCTCGCGGCGATTTCGTCCTTGTTCTTCTGGCTCCAGTTTTCGCGACCGGACATTTGTTGTGGCGACTTTGACGGGTACTATCACATTCACTGGAGCCAACTGCTGTGGGAAGGAATCCGCCACGGACATTTCCCCACGGCATTTTCGTGGCTGCCGCTTACCTCATTGAACGCGCGCGACTTTTCGGACCAGCATCTCCTGTTTCATCTGCTCTTGATTCCCTTCCTTTGGTTTGCCCATCCGGTTCCGGCGGCCAAGATTTCCGCAGCCCTGTTCGGAACCATGGCCGTGTTCTCCTGCTTCTGGCTTGTGCTTCGCTATCGTGTAGGCTACACGACGCTCTGGCTCATCGCGCTGCTTGGTTCCTCTTCGCTTTTTCTCTACCGCATGAGCATGACGCGAGCCCAGAGCATCTCCGTCATCTTTGTCATGACGGGTATTTTTCTGCTGTTGGAAGAGAAATACCGCTGGCTTGCTCCAGTCGCCTTTCTCTACGTGTGGACTTATAACCTGTTCGTGATTCTGGGAGCGATGGCGCTGATCTGGATGGCTGCCATCTGGTGGACGACCGGCCGTCGCGAATGGCGTCCGGTTCTGTGGACTGGCATCGGGACGGTGGCAGGCTTCATTCTGAATCCTTACTTTCCCAACAATCTTCGACTCTTCCACGAGCACCTGACTGCCAAAGCAGGAGAGATTTCACTTCTGCCGGGAACCGGGATGGAGTGGTATGCGCTGCCGAGCTGGGACCTGCTGACGTCCGGCCTGGCCGCCTTTGCCGCAATGCTCGTGGGCTACATTGCATTTGGGTTCCTGTTGGGCCGCCGCGGCCGACAGGGGTTGCAACGTCCGGTATTCTTTCTGTTGTTCGCCAGCCTGCTGCTGTTGATGACGGCCCGCTCGGGCAGGTTCAACGAGTATTGGCCGCCTTGTGCTGTGCTGTTCGCCGCATTCACATTGCAGGCGGTTTGGGAGCTTGCAAGCCCGGGCGGCCTTCTCAATCCGGGTTCAGAATGGAAACGCAAAAAGCTGCAAGCCGTTGTTGTCGGCCTTGCTGTGGCCGGCGTCCTGGTTTACCAGGTGCATCAAGCCCGGCACTGGATTGCTACTCCGGCGAACTCAGAGCTGTACCGCGGAGGAACGCAATGGTTACTCGACCATGTACCCCGTGGCTCGATCGTCTTCAATGCGTCCTGGGATGACTTTCCCAAGCTCTTTTACTACAACGACGCTAGCGCTTACGTCTCCGGTCTTGATCCCATCTACCTCTCCGACCACAACCCGGAGCTGGGTCGTTTGTACGAACGCATCGTGAGCGGCAAAGAAAGGCATCCCGGCGACTACATCCGCCAGAAGTTCGGCGCAGACTACGTCTTTGTGACCCCTGCCGCTGATCGCAACTTCTACCTTGCCGCCATGCTGAGCGGCCAGTTCGCGAAGGTCTACGAAGATCAGCAATGCATCATCTTGAAAGTCCGGGATTCAGACTTCACAGACAGCGAGTGACTGCGCGGAGACGCGACAAGGCAGTTCCATCGTCGACGGTTACAAATCAGAAACCGCTGCCTGGCCCTTGAGCAGACCAGCTTCCACGGCGACCTGTTGCAGCTTGGCGCGGGTTTCGCGCTTCATGGGCACCATGGGTAACCGGTAGATCTCTTCAATGCGGCCCATCATGGCCAGAACCGCCTTCACCGGCATGGGGTTGGACTCAATGAAGTTCGCCTGCATGAGCGGCACAAATTTGCGATGGAGGGCTCGGGCTTTCTGCCAGTCATTGTTCAGAGCCGCGCAGGTCATCTCCGACATCTCTCGTGGAATCTCATTCGATGCTACAGAGATGATGCCTACGCCGCCGAAGGAAATCACCGGCAGGGTTACGGCGTCGTCCCCGGAGAACACCAGGAAGGTCTCCGGCACGTGGCTGAAGATCTCAGCGATCTGGCTGATGTTGCCGCTGGCTTCTTTCACCGCGATGATATTGGTGATTTTGGCCAACCGGCCCAGTGTGGCCGGTTCAATGTTGACGGCGGTCCGACCCTGCACGCTGTAGAGGACCAGGGGCTTATCCACCGTTTCGGCGATGGCCTTAAAATGCTGGTACTGGCCTTCCTGCGTGGGCTTATTGTAGTAGGGCGATGCGGTGAGGATTGCGTCCACGCCTTTGCGGCGGCCAAGTTCCTTGGCCTTTTCGACGGCGTCAGCGGTCGAATTCGAGGTTGCCCCGGCGACGATGGGTACACGCCCCTTGGCCACCTCGATGGTGATATCAATCACGCGCAGCCATTCGTCCTTGCTCAACGTGGGCGTCTCGCCGGTGGTGCCGCAGGGAACCAGGAAGTGAATTCCCGACTCAATCTGCCACTCCACCAACCTGCACAAAGCGTTTTCATCGACGCTCAGGTCTTCTTTGAACGGTGTAATCAGCGCGGTCCCGCAACCTTGGAGTTTCATAGCAGTTCAAGGATAGCAAAACCGCAACCACAGAGGACACATCGGAGGGTAAAGGGATTTGAAGATTGAGCGCCAGCGAGCCGTCTGGAACCATCTGCGGGGGACCTCACGCAGGAATTGCACCCGCAAGAGGTGTACAATGCCCGCCAAGCTGTGGTCGACAAGTCTCATTCAGTTCGAGGCTCGGATGTAGAGCGCGTGGAGTACACGGCCATCACCAAGGCCGCCCCCGCCTTGGCGTGGAAGATCTTTTCTGATCACCGCAAGTGGCCCACGTTTGTCGATGCTTACGGCAACATCCGCTGGATCGCCGGAGAGCCGTGGAAGCTGGGCAGCCGGCTCAGAGTCGAACTGGTCTGGCCCGTAAGAATCACCATAACCCGCGTGATTACCATGTGCCGGGCGGCCGAATGCGTCGCCTGGATTGACCATGCCCGGGGCAGCACGATGGAGCAGTGGGTGATTTTCGAGCCTGAGCCCCAGGGCGGCACTTGCCTCCGTACTTGGGCTGAGGTTTTCGGATCCAAGCCCAGAGTTGCCGGCAAGCCGTTTATCCAGTTTGCGGAAAACTTCATCAAGCTTTGGTTCGACGGCCTTTGCAAGGAGTGTGACCGCGTGCACGGGCGAGAATCGTCTCGTGAGCGGCGTCAGTCGTGAAGACTAGAGCTGGTCCACGATCTCCGGGAACTCGTAAAACCCTGTCTTTCCCTGGATCCATTCCGCGGCGCGGACGGCGCCCTCAGCAAAGCCCAGGCGCGACTTGGCGTCGTGGGTGAGCAGGATGGTGTCATGAACGGAATCGAGCATCACCAGGTGCATGCCCACCGTCTCACCCTCGCGAACGGAAGCCACCTCGACATTCGCGCCCGAACCCGACTCAAGAATCTTCTGCAAGGTTACTGCCGTGCCGGAAGGCTTGTCTTTTTTATGAACGTGGTGCCGCTCCACGATGTTGCCGCGATAGTCGTTCTTCAGAATCGGGGCGATCGCCTGGACGGCTTTGAAGAAGAAGTTCATGCCCACGGAGAAGTTCGATCCGTAGAGCAGTGCCGATTTGCGCTCGCGGACCAACTCGCGAACTTTTTCGAGGTGCGTGTGCCAGCCGGTGGTTCCCACCACCATAGGGACCCGGGCTTCGGCGCAGCGGATAATGTTGGCGATCACCGCGTGCGGCGTGGTGAAGTCGGCGACCACGTCGGTCTGTTGCAGAACGTCCAGGGTCAAGCCGCGGCCATCCTGATTCTCCTGGCTCCCCAGCGATCGGATTTCATGTCCGCGCTCGCGGGCCACCTCGGCCACCAGCGCTCCGGTCTTGCCCCGTCCCAGTACTAGAATTTTCATGCAAACACCTCGGGATCGACTGCGGAAAAGAATGCTTCATGCAGCCGCGTTACCACCGCGGGCACGTCAGCTTCGTCGATCACAAAACTGATGTTAATCTCCGACGCTCCTTGGGAAATCATGCGGACGTTGACGTCCCCGATAGCGCCAAACACCTTGGCGGCAATGCCCGGCGTATTGCGGATGTTCTCGCCCACCAGGCAGACAATCGCTTTGCGCCCTTCGTACTTCACGTCGGCCAGCCGGGCCAGATCGGCGGCGATGGCGGCAATGGACTCGTTCGAATCCACGGTGACCGAGACGCTGACTTCGGAGGTGGAAACCATGTCCACGGGACAGCGATGCTCGGCAAACACCTCAAAAATACTCTTTAGGAAGCCGTGGGCCATGAGCATGCGTGTGGCGACTACATCCACGACCGTGATGCGCTTCTTGGCGGCGATGGCCTTGAAGATATTCCGGCTCTTGGGCGCGGACGAGGTGATTCGGGTTCCCTCACATTGGGGATTGCGCGAGTTCAAGATGAGCACCGGGATGTTCTTGCGGATCGCCGGCAGCAGAGTGGCGGGATGCAACACTTTGGCCCCGAAGTAAGCCAGCTCAGCGGCCTCTTCAAAACTGATGCTCTTGATGCGGTGCGCTTGCGGACAGAGATTGGGATCGGTGGTCATCATGCCGTCCACATCGGTCCATATCTCGATGCGCGCGGCGTTCAGGCCGGCGCCCACGATGGCCGCGCTGAAATCCGATCCGCCGCGGCCCAGCGTAGTCGCGATTCCTTCACGGGTGGACGCGATAAAGCCGCCCATCACCGGCACGCATCCGCGCTCCAGCAGAGGCCTGACAATCTCCGCCAGACGCGAATCTGTTTCCTCAAAATGAGGGACCGCTTTGCCGAAATTGGCATCGGTCACGATGCACTGGCGGGAGTCCACGTGCGCGGCTTCAATCCCGCGCTGCGAGAACGCGGCGGCGGCAATCTTGCTGGAGACCCGCTCGCCGAACCCGGCAATCGTGTCCGTGGTGCGAGGCGTCAGCTCGCCCACCGCGACCACGCCGCGCAATAGTTCGTCCAGCCCGGTGAAATCAGCTTCCAGCTCAGGCGCAATTTGCTCAAACGCATGCGTTCCCAGCAGGTCCACGGCGGTGTTGTAGTGGCGTTCGCGCGCCGCCTGGCTGAGGGCCAAGGCCTGATCGCGCTTGCCGGCGCCGGCCGCCGCGGCCATCGCCAGGAGCTGGTCGGTGATCTTGGCCAGCGCGCTGACCA
>CAZFRV010000055.1:0-8914 GCA_964521445.1 uncultured Acidobacteriaceae bacterium | reverse complement strand
AAGGCGGCCATGGTGTGCGCGGCAGTCGAACGCCATAACGTCCAGGCGCGGCCCGCGGACCGCGTGCAACATCGCTTACTCAACACCGGCCAGCATTACGACTTTGAGATGGCCGAGGTCTTCTTTCAGCAACTTCCTCTGCCCTCCCCCGATTTCAACCTGGGCGTAGGCTCGGGCAATCACGGCGCGCAGACCGGTGCCATGCTCAAGGGAATCGAAGAGCTGCTGCTCCGGGAAAAACCTGGCTGCGTCATCGTCTATGGCGATACCAATTCGACCCTGGCCGGCGCGCTGGCTGCGGTGAAACTGCATATTCCGGTCGTCCATGTGGAAGCCGGGTTGCGCAGTTTCAACCGGGCGATGCCGGAGGAAATCAATCGCATCGCCGCCGACCACATCTCTGACTTCCTGTTCTGCCCCACGCAGTCCGCGGTCGAGCAGCTCAGGCGCGAAGGGATTGTCAACAACGTCGAATTCACCGGCGACGTGATGCTGGACGCCACCAAAACATTCACGCAGGTCGCCGCCCAGCGCTCCGTCGTGCTCAAAGATCTGGGCCTCTCTCCCAAACAATTCATTCTCGTCACCATTCATCGCGCCGAGAATACTGACTCCATGGAAAGAATGCGGGAATTGGTGAGCACGCTCTGCCGGCTGGAACAACCTGCCGTTTTCGCCATGCACCCGCGCCTGCGCCACAAGCTCGAACAGGAGCCGCACTACCGCGAATTGAACCAGGCATTGCTTGCCGCGCGTCATCTCCAGATCGTGACTCCGCTGCCTTATCTGGACATGCTCAGCCTGGAGAGCAACGCGCAACTGATCATGACCGACTCAGGAGGCGTACAGAAGGAGGCCTATTTTGTTGGGACTCCCTGCCTGACTCTCCGTGACGAAACCGAGTGGACGGAAACTTTAAGCGACGGTTGGAACCGGTTGGTAGGTACCTCCCCCGATAAAATCCTGCCCCTGGTCCACAGCCTGTGGTCGCGGAACGGCGCTTCGCCCGCTGGTGCGCCGGCGCTCGCGGCTTTTGGCGACGGGAAAGCGTCCGACCGTATGGTTCAAATTTTGCACAAGAGGGAATCCATTGCCCATGCGTAATTCAGTTGCAACCAAAACAGTTCTGGTAACCGGTGCCGCCGGCTTTCTCGGTTCGCACCTTTGTGATGCTCTTCTGTCACGGGGCCATCGCGTAATCGGCGTCGATGACCTTTCCCATGGCAAGCGGGAGAACCTGAGCGAGGCGCTCCAGAATTCGCGCTTCAGCTTTCACGTCCTGGATATCACGGACGCGGAAAAACTGCGCTCCGTGAGTGAAGGCGTGGAAGTGGTGGCCCATCTGGCCGCTTTCAAGATTCCCCGCTACGGCGACCGCATCAAGACCCTGATGATCAACTCCCAGGGCAGCCTGAACGTGTTGCAATTGGCCGTGGAACGCAAAGCCAAATTTCTCTTTACTTCGACCTCAGATGTTTACGGCAGGAACCCCGATGTGCCCTTCAGCGAGACCAGTGCCAGCGTGATCGGGTCCTCTACCATCCCGCGGTGGGCCTACGCAGTATCCAAGTTATTTGACGAGCATCTGGCCTTTGCTTTTCATGAAGACCACGGGATTCCTGTCACCGTGGTGCGGATCTTTGGCTCCTACGGCCCGCGGCAGCACCTCAGCTGGTGGGGTGGACCACAGTCCGTATTCATCGACTCCATCCTGCGCAACGAGCAGATTCCCATCCACGGCGACGGGCTGCAGACGCGCAGCTTCACCTACGTCTCAGACACAGTGAGCGGCATTCTGGCTGCCCTGGAAGAAGACGCGGCCAACAACCAGATCATCAACATCGGCAGCACGCATGAAGTGACCATCGTCGAGCTGGCCCGCCTGATTCACCAACTGAGTGATACCCCGGACCCGCTGCGCCTGGAATTTGTTCCGTACAACAAGATCAGCGGCCGCGAATATGAAGATGTAATGCGGCGCGTCCCTGACGTCACCAAGGCGGAGGAGCTTCTGGGCTTCAAGGCGCGAGTCTCACTGGAACAGGGCTTGCGGCGCACCATTGAATGGCAGAAAGCTGTTCGCGGCATCCCGAGCGCCGCCACCGTGGGGGCGTAGTGGCAGCAGACGCAATCATGGATCGCTCGGCGGGTGCGCCACAACCGGAAGGGAAGACCCTCGCTCTTCCCACGCTCTCCTGGCAATGGGCGGCCTTCGGCGCCATCGCGCTGGCCGCCTGCGGGCATCTCCTGATCAAACAGGGACTGACCTCTGCTGCCCACTCTGCTGCGGCGGCCACCATGACGGACAAGATCTCGCTCTACCTGTTCCATTCGGCGCTTCCGGCCGGCCTGGCTATCTACGGCATCGGAACGCTTTTGTGGATTCGCGCTGTCGCCAGCCGGAACATCAGTTTTCTCTATCCCCTGACCGCATTGAACTACGTGATCGTGACCGTTGGCGCCCAGATTTTCTTTAACGAACGGATCTCCGTCGGGCGCTGGACCGGAATCGCGATCGTGGTTCTGGGTGTGGCCATGTTGCATCGCTCCGCCAAGGAGGACCAGCCATGAGTCCGACCGTTGCACTCTGGACCAGCATCGTTCTTGGCGCCTGCGCTCAGGTTTTTCTCAAGCGCGGCGTCAGCCCCCAGAACGGCCCGAAGCCTGGCCCTCCCCCTTCGGGCTTCTCTCTGCTGTTTTCCGGCTGGGTGCTCGCCTGGGCTGCCTGCTTCGTTGTCGCAACCGGACTCTGGCTTGTCAGTCTCTCGCGTATGGAAATCTCCTACGCGTTTCCGCTGCTCAGCCTCGGCTACCCTATCGTGGCCATCCTTTCCATGATGTTCTTGGAAGAGCGGGTCGCGCCTGCACGATGGATCGCCATCTTGATCATCACCATCGGCGTAGCCATCATCGCGAGGACCGCCTGACGGCAACCCATGTCTGAAGCGCTCCAAACATCGCGTGGATTGCAGGTCGGGATTCTTGGCGGCGGCATTACCGGCCTGACCGCTGCGTTCTACCTGCTGCGCGCCGGCCACGATGTGACCGTGCTGGAGGCCCGCAAGGATGTTGGCGGCCTGGCCACAAGTTTCGACTTCGGTCCATTCCACTGGGACAAGTTCTATCACTGCATTCTTACTTCTGATCTGCCTCTGCTTCAGCTCATCGATGATCTCGGACTCACGCCGGAATTGCGCTGGACCAAGACGAAAGTCGGCTTCTATACCGATGGCCGGCTCCAGTCCATGACCACCACGCTCGATTTTCTCCGCTTCCCCGCCCTGTCTCTATGGGAGAAGTTCCGGCTGGGTCTGGGAATCCTCTATACCTCGCGCATCCAGGACGGACTGGCCCTGGAACAGGAGCCGATCGGGCCGTGGCTGACCCGGATTTTCGGCAAAGGCAATTACCAGAAGATGTGGGAACCGCTCTTGAAATGCAAGCTCGGCGAAGCCCGCAACCGGACCTCCGCCAGCTTCATCTGGGCCACCATTCGCCGCCTCTATTCCACCCGCGAGGCGGGCGCCAGCAAGCAGGAGTGCCTGGGCTACGTCCGTGGTGGATATCGCGCGGTGTTTGCGCGCCTGGTCGAGTGCATTACCCAGATGGGCGGAAAGATCGTCACTGGAATCTCCGCGGAAAAGGTTCGTTCGAATCTCAGCGGCGGCGTCACCGTGCTCGCAAACCAGCAGCGCATGGACTTTGACTGCCTGATCTCTACCATACCGAGCAGCGCTTTTGCCCGCCTCGCGGCCGACCTCGATCAGGACTATCGCTCCAAGCTCGACGAAGTTGAATATATGGGCATGGTGTGCGCCGCGCTGGTCCTGCGCCGCAAGCTGACACCGTACTATTGCACCAACCTGACCGACGATCTTCCATTCACCGGAATCATCGAGATGACCAACCTGGTTTCCCTGGAAGAGACCGCCGGACGGCATCTGGTGTACCTGCCGAAATATACGACGCCGGGCGATCCACTGTTTAACGCGACCGATGACGAGGTATGGCAGACCTTCCGCGCCGGGCTGCAGCGTGTCCTGCCCGACGTGCTGGACAGTGACATCGAGCAGCGGTTCGTCTTCCGCGAACGCCTGGTCCAACCCATCCCGGTGATCAACTATTCCGCGCTGGTGCCCGCCATGCAGACCAATGTCCCGGGCCTCTATCTGGCAAACACCACGCAGATCGTGAACTCGACGCTGAACAACAATGAGATGGTAAAGATCGCTCGCAAAGTAACCGACCTGATAGAGAAGGCCTTTCAGCCCCAGAATGACCGCCTCCGGCAAGATGCCATTCCGGAGATCGCTCACCTGGGCAGCAAATAACTGTTATGTCTTGGCAGTAGGATGAATTGAAATGAAGCGCAAATTATTGATTATTCTTATCGCTCTTCCGGCATTTTTGGTGGCTGGGGCCTGGACCGAACTGAGTGTTTCGCCGGCGCGCTCCGCGGGCGGTCACAACACTCTGGCGGTCTTGCTCGGCTATGTTTCTGCTTTATTCTTAAAGGCAATCAATCTGGCATCGCGGGTCCCCGAGCAGGCATATTTCTTCGGGCTGGGCGCCTGTTTCATCGTGCTGGCGTGGGCGCTGCACCGCAAGCGGGTCAAACCACAGTCGGACTAGCCTCATACTTATGTCACGGCAAACCCAGAACTCGACGGACCACCCAGACGCTGACGCCACACACCCGTCCGCTGGGCTGAAGCATATTCTCAGCGTCGATCTGGAAGACTACTTCCACGTCGAGGCCTTCGCCGGCGTCATTTCCCGCGACGATTGGGACCGCTTCCCTTCGCGGGTGGAAAGCAACTGTCAGCGTCTACTCGATATCTTTGACCGCCACGCGGTAAAGGCCACGTTTTTCGTCCTCGGCTGGATCGCCCAGCGCTACCCTGCGCTTGTCCGCGAAGTTCACGAGCGCGGCCATGAGCTGGCCTGCCACAGCTACTGGCATCGCCGGGTCAGCTCGCTAACTCCCACCGAATTCCGCGCTGACACTCGCGCAGCCTGCAAGGCCATTGAAGACGCTGCTTCGGTTCGCGTCGCCGGATACCGTGCGCCTACCTGGTCCGTGACGCCGCAGTCTCTCTGGGCCCTCGACATTCTCAGCGAAGAGGGCTTTACCTACGATTCCAGTATCTTCCCCATCCGGCATGATTTGTACGGCATACCGGGCGCAAGCCGCCATCCCTATTACCACACCACCCGCCAGGGCCAGCGGCTGCTGGAGCTGCCCCCCGCTACGGTGAGGATTGCCGGCAGAAACTTCCCCGCCGCGGGCGGTGGTTGGTTTCGCATGCTTCCTTTTGGCTACACCAAATGGGCCTTCAGGCGCTTTGAGACAGAAGGCACGCCCCTGGTGTTTTATCTTCATCCATGGGAGATCGATCCGGAGCAGCCCAGGATTGCATCCCCCCTCAAATCAAGGCTGCGCCACTATACCAACCTGGGGCGGACACAAGCCCGGCTGGAGCATCTGCTGCAGTCGTTCAGGTTTCAGACCTTTCGTGAGTACTTGCAGGCTTACATCGGTACGCCCGCGCTTGTCGCGGACGTTGTGCCTCCGGCGTTGCAGCCATCCGCAAGATAGCAAGCCGTAAGCGCCGAGGGCAGCGCCAACTGCTCCGAAAACGTATTTTCCGGCCAACCGCCTCTCCAGGTACTTGCATCTAGCCACTTAAACCCTTTAACAGGTGCCACTATGTCGAAGCCATACGTCCTTCCCTTGCTGGTCATAGTCGGGGCCGTCCTCATGGCGCAATCGAGTTCACAAGATGCGCCGAAAGCGGAAACTGACAAACCACAGAACGTGTTTCGCAGCGAAGTGAAGCTGGTGTCAGTCTATTTCGCAGTGCGCGATTCCAAAAAACAGCTGGCCAGCACGCTCGAACAAAACCAATTTCGTGTCTACGAGGACGGCAAGGAGCAAGCGATTAAGTTCTTCGCCCATCACACCGACGTGGTTCTCAACGTCGGCATGCTGCTGGATACCGGCACCAGCATGGCGTGGATGCTCAACGAGGAAGCGCAGGCGTCGAGCCTCTTCCTGAAGCACGTGGTGCGGCCGACCGACCTGGGGTTCGTGCTGAGCTACGCCAACCGGGTTGAGACCCTTCAGGTACCCACGTCAGATACGGCGCTGTTGCAGGAGAAGGTGAACTCCATTCGCAGTGGAGGCACAGTCATGGGATCAGCGAGCCAGAACCCTCCACCTCCTTCACCAGGACCGTGGCCCGGCGGTCCCCACATGCCGGGCCCCGTACCAAACACGGGTGGAACCAGCAGGCAGCCATACAATCAAAACCGCGAGGCTCATCTCTACGACGCGGTTCGCGTAGGCACCCTGCGCTATCTCGAGCGTGAAGTTGGACGCAAAGCGGTCGTGATCATCGCGCTGTCCGGCGACTCGAGGAGCGAATCAACTCTCGAAGAAGCTCTCGAAGTCCTGCTGCAGAACGACGTGATCGCCTACGTGCTGCAGATTTACGATCCGCCGCGGGAACGCTCGCGCTTCGACCGCTGCGATGTCATCCATACCTATGAAAAGGACGATCACGGGGAGTACGTGTTGAAGAAGATGGCCGAAGCGACCGGCGGCCGTATGCTCGAAGTCCATGGCATCGACCGGCTCGAGGAAGCGCTCGAGGATATCTCCAACGAACTGCATCACCAGTACAGCCTAGGCTACTATCCCCAGAACGCGGTTTGGGATGGAAAATTTCGCAAGATTCAAATCGCAGCCCAAAGCAGCGGATATAAGGTGTTCGCGCGCAAAGGTTATTACGCTCATCCTCGGTAAGTGTCCACGCTGAGCGACATCATTTGACAACGCGCTGAACAAGAACGAAGCGCCTAAGCTCTGAGTTTCGAAAGTTGTCTGACGCGCAATCGGTGGCAGCTGAGGCTGCCACGGTTTTAAATCCCTGAGGTCGGAGATGGCGAGAGCTTAGTGCGATGCAACCCGCAGGTTCTTGATGCCGCTGATCATGAAACTTGCCGATCCCGCTGCCTGAGGCACCCACCAAAGTTTTCGCAGCGTGGGATGTTTGCTGTTCATCAGGCGCCTGCCCCAATAATCGGTGGCCAACGGAGCCAGTTGGATCACGCCGTAAATCGCGCCAGACCCGGCAAAGGGTTTCATCAGTGGATTCAGCTCGTGGCCGCGTCCTGAGGTAATGGAGTAGCGGGTTGACCAGGCGTCAAACGTGGCGGTGCTGTGCTGCACCGCGGTCATGATGAACCAGCTGCGCGGAGCAAAGAAGATCGGGGACTCAGGCCGTTTCACCGGCTTGATCACGGGCTTAATCATCGTGGCATCGGTGGCCAGCAACGGCGCCGTGCTGGGAACCTGCGTCAGCGTAGCCAGGGCCGCAACATCTGCATCCGGCGAGGAGACGGCGATCATCACAGGAGCCGACTCAGGAGGCTGAGTGGTCCCATTCGCGGACGCTCCTGACAAAGCGAGCGAAAGAAAGAAGCCGACAGTGAGCGCAATCATGACTCCTCCAGAAAGTGCACGTCTCTTTCCACCCCTTGAGCACAAATCAAGGTTACTTATGGGAAAGAAATCGGGGGGAGATCGACTCAAGCATACGCGAAACAGTACATGTACTCAAGGACAAAATTTGCCACTTTCTATGCCTAAAATTGTCCATAAAAACCTTATTAATCATAGGTTTACAATATGCGGCATGGAATAGGCCGGAATCCCTTCAGTGAACACCTTCACGGTTACCAGGTAGCATTCGGCCCGCAACAAGCCGGGCCCCGGTTGTGCGCAACCCCAAACCATGAAGTGCAGACTTTTGCATATCTGGGGAAGCACCTTCCCCAAAGTCGCGTCCGTGCCTGGTATCCCCTGCAGCGACCGCCAGACAACTTGCTCTGTTTTCAATGAAATGCGAAGGGCTCTTTGCACACCGCCAAAGTCCTTTCTGGAGCAGCTTTGGTAAAGAAGTTGCTCAATCACCTGTGCGGTTAGATAACTCGGTCAAGGTGGTGTTGAGATGATTCGCAAGTATTGGCTTCTTAAGGGATTCTTGGTCGCACTGCTGGCTTCGGCGGGTATCGCTCCAGCTCAAAATGCTGAGCCTGCGGCGCAAAAGGATGCAAAGCCGTCTAAGAACGTCGCGGCTCTGAAGGCGGAACCCACGATGGCAGGCTCCGATTCAAAGACCAGCAGTCCTGACCTCACTGCTGTAAGACGCGAGCTCTTCACTGAATACAAGATCGGCGAGCAGGACGTGCTTACCATCACCGTTTGGCGCGAGCCCGAGCTCTCCGGCACGGTCATGGTGCGGCCTGACGGAATGGTCACCCTGCCCTTGCTGAATGACGTGCATGCCGCCGGCCTGACCCCCGACGAATTGAAGAACTCGCTGACGGAAAAGCTTGGGCCGTTCGTGAACACGCCGCAGGTCACCGTGGCCGTGCGCGAGATCAACAGCCGCAAGGTTTTCATCATTGGCCAGGTAGGACACGAGGGATCGTACCGCATCAACAGCACGACGACCGTGCTGCAAATCATTGCCGAAGCGGGCGGCCTGCGTGACTTCGCCAATCGCAAAGGAATTTATGTGTTGCGCACCCAGAATGGCAGACAGCAGCGGCTGACCTTCAAGTACGACAAGGTGATTCGCGGCAAAGATGCCAAAGACAACATCCTGCTGCGTCCAGGCGACACCATCGTGGTCCCGTAGCGCACCACATCGAGAGGACATTGCCATGAGAGGATTCAATTCCCCGCTTGCTGTAAAACTGATGATTGCTGGTTTGCTCGCATTGGCCGCGGCCATGCCCGTTGCCGCACAGGAAGAGCCTAGCTCGCCTAAGACCCCTGCGCCTGTCGAGCAGGTATCGCCCAAGGCCGTCACTCAGGAGGACGTCTCTGTCCGCCCGCAGGACG
>CAZFRV010000054.1:0-3423 GCA_964521445.1 uncultured Acidobacteriaceae bacterium | reverse complement strand
TGTTACGCCGTGTTCCGGTGGCGTTGGGTGCTTGCTGGTCCGCCGTATGCAGCCAGACGGCTGCGCAGAAGATTGGTTTGGCGCTTGGTTGGTCGCCAGCCGAGACGGCGCGCCAGTTGGAAAGCCTGGAGGAAGAGCGGCAAAGCTTCCTTCATCCTTCGCTTGCAGCGTGGCAACCCGTCAGCCAGGCCCCCGTTCTGGAAACGCGAAGGGTGCGGGCGGATCCCCGGATGGGTGAGGCTCCGGATGGCGCAGCTGACATCCTCCCCTCACGAGATGCTGCATAGAACGAGAAAGGCGATCAGACCTCTATGCCAGTTCCCCCGGCGGCCACGGCCTTACCAGATAAGTTGTCCCCAGCGAAGACTGCAGGACTTGTGTGGCGAGGTGGGACGAAATTCACGTCTTGAATGGACGTTAATCTCAGGAATTCCCGCTTGACTCCCATGCAACAGAAGGCCCGATTCTTCCGGCTACAGCTGGCCACCCGATGCCGCGAGCGATTCTAATCTGATACATAGCAGGTACCAAACCTGCAAATACTCGTCTCCCCTCGGGCGGGCGCACTACTCTCAAGTCGCTGTGCTCGCCCTTTTTTCGAATACGGGAGGGATGAGTTGCGGGTTCATATTCACCGAGGGCTTATATCATGAAGAAATATTTTGCGGTCTTGTTCCTGATTCTGGTTTGTGCGTCGGTCAGCGGCTTTGGCCAGGTAGAAGCGTCAAAATTCAACTTCAACATCGGGGGCGGATTTGGTCTCCCGCAAGGCAATCTCTCGAACTTCGCCAATACGGGGGGGAATTTTGTTGTCGGCGGTGGACTGAACCTGGGACCAGCTTTGGGTTTCAACGGCGAATTCATGTGGCAGGACATGCCGCCAAAAGATGCGATCATTGCGGCCACAGGAGCGCCTGACGGGAGTGCGCGCACCTATTCTTTAACCGGCAACCTGATGCTGCATAGTCCTGAGTCCCATCACGCAGGCTTTTACGGAATCCTCGGGGGTGGCTGGTACCATCGGTCGTGGGAGCTGACCAGGCCTTCCATCTCCGTTGGCACGGTCTGTCTCCCCAGCTATGCCTTCTGGGGCGTGGTGTGTGACAACGGTCTGGTGGAATCTACCACGGAGCTGAACTCAGGAAGCAGTGATGGCGCCGGCTGGAATGTAGGCGCAGGAGTGACCTTCCGTCTGGGAGAATCACACACGAAGTTGTATAGCGAAGTGCGTTATCACGTGGCGTACTACAACACACTTGATACGCGGATACTCCCGGTAACTTTCGGAGTGCGCTGGTAAACTCGACGGCTGGAAAGCATGAACGCGAAACGAGCCCGGCCGCTTCTCTTGCTTTTGCTCGGCGCTTCACTCGTGTGGGCGCAGAAGGTAAAGGTCGGGTTCGATAAGTCCGCGGACTTTGGAACCTTCAAGACCTACGCGTGGATGCCCCGTGAAACCCCGCCCGCTATCCCCTTGCTTGCCACCAAGATTCAGCTGGAAGTCGACTACGCGCTGAAGGAAAAAGGCCTGCAGAAGGTGAACCATGATCCGGATCTGCTGGTCACATACCAGAGCGGCGTGGACACGCAGAGTTCGGCCGGCGCTCATGATCCCGGTTATGCCTCGACGGGCGGCATTCCACCACCGAACGCCACCATGTGGGGAGGCTCGCTTTCCGCGGGCTCCGTAGCCCACGTGATGAAGGGAACGCTCGCCGTGAGCCTGGTGGACGCCCGACAAAAGCAAATGGTGTGGAGCGGGACTGCCAAAGCCAAGATCGACTACGAGCACCAGAGCAAGTTGTTCGACCAGGTGGGCACGGCCATCACGGAGATGTTCAAACAGTATCCGCCGTCCCAGGGTAAATCTTCGGGTGATCGCTAGATGTCTTGACCACGGAGGCGGGCGGTTGAACCGGCGTTAAGGCAACAATTCCGCTCTTGATCAAAGTGCAACCGATCACGAGAGAGTGCCAATTTCTCTGCGCTGCAGCGTCAGGGGCCGTCTCTAACACACAAGATGGCGGCTCCGCCGACCCAATATCAGGCTGCCATCAAGCATACGCAACAAGAAAAGATCGGAGGCCCCTTCCCATGAGACCAAGAATTTATATTTTCATCTGCTTAATCGCTGCGTTTGTGCTGGCCCAGGTCAGCACGGTCACGGCCCAAACCGCGCCGTCGTCAAGCACCGCGCAGGCTGCTCCCACAACCTCAAAGAAGAGTGCCGGCGGCGAGAGGAGCGTTACTGGCTGTGTGGCCCAGGAAGGGGAAGGGTTCGTTCTCAAAACAGACGAGGGCACCTATACATTCGACACGTCTCGCGATCTCACACCCTTTCTCGGAAAAATGGTGACCATTGTGGGGACTTGGAAAGCTACCGGGGTCACTACCACAGCGCCTATCAAAGACACGGCGGCCGCTTCAGCGCAGAAAACCAACGATGAAAAGAAGGCCGGTAGTGCCAAGGCGTTTGTGGGCGATCTCCATCTGCACATTACTGGAACTGTAGTCGGCGATTGCCCGCAATCGAAGTAAACAGAAAGACCAAGGCAGCAGCCTTCATGTTCAGGTGCGCTGGGGTGCTGGTTGCGGCGGCGTGCTGCCTGGCCGGTCGCTCAGGATTCTGGTGCGACTCAGCCGACCAGCGCGCAGAATCCGGGCCAATCGCCAGGAGGGCGCCCCGACCTGTGGAGACAACCGGGAAGCAAGGAGAAGAGCCTCGTGAGTCACTTGATAGCGCTGGTATTCGACGATCAATTCAAAGGCGAGGAAGCACGTGCAGCCGTTCACAGTCTGGCGGACGAGGGTCTGCTGGAGGTCGATGACACGGTCCTGATCAGTAAGCGTGCTGACTCCAGGACTGTTATCTCACAAGAGGACAAAGTTAGCGGCACAGCTCAAAAAACCGGTCACGTGGTGGGGCTGGTGGCCGCTGCCATTACCGGCACGTTTCCATTCATGCTGGCCGGGACGCTGGGGGGCCGGCTGGTAGGCCGTTTAATGGACCACGGCGGTACTCATAAGTTCGTCAAAAGCGTGAAGCAGGAGCTGGCGCCGGGGACCGCTGCGTTGATCATCCTGGCTGAGGCCGATCCGGAGCGGCGGCAGGTTATCTCCGATCGACTGAAGGAACTCAATCCAAAGGTCCTGGAATCTGACCTGCCTCCCGAAATTC
Organism: uncultured Acidobacteriaceae bacterium; assembly: GCA_964521445.1. GTDB lineage: Bacteria > Acidobacteriota > Terriglobia > Terriglobales > Acidobacteriaceae > Angelobacter. Next base: position 245 of record CAZFRV010000054.1, on the reverse strand, counting down.
AGCAGGGAATTGAGCGCGAGATCGGTAAGCGCGCGGCTTGATGCCCATGCACAGACTGGGACCTCATTTCACTGGCCTTCAACCGAGCTGGTGTCTGGGGTTGGGGGCTGTGATCCTCTGATGGAAGAGACCAGTCAAACTTGAGGAGTGGTGGGCAGGAACCGGGCTGCTGGAAACCTGCAGGGCAAACCGAATGAGGACAGTGGCACACAACGCATTTGCCTTCCGCGTACCGTCGCGGATCG
>CAZFRV010000053.1:0-6800 GCA_964521445.1 uncultured Acidobacteriaceae bacterium | reverse complement strand
ATGAAGCCGCCTTTCCAATACTGAGGGATTGTAACGAACCATCATTATAGGGATGGCGGACAAGCCGAGTCAGCTTGCCTTTTGGCGTCCCGGCGCTCTTGCCACTTGTACCAATGCCCAGCAAGCGGAGCTTCCGATGGCCAGCTGGCACTCTCAAATTGCATGAGCCCTTTCCTTTGAGCGATAATCTAACTAACTGGTTAATTAAATGCCTGCTGCATCCAAACTCGGCCGGCCCGGGTCGCGGGGTGAACCCGAAAAGACCCGCGCCGCCATCCTGAAAGCTGCCTTGGAGGAGTTTTCCCACGAGGGCGTGGCTGGGGCTCGCACGGACCAGATCGCTCACCGTGCCGGCGTCAACAAAGCGCTGCTCTATTACTACTTCAAGGACAAAGAGGGCCTGTACGCAGCGGCGCTGGAACAGGTCTTCTCCGGATTGTCCACGCGGATCATGGCCGTGCTGGAGCGGGATAACCTGCCGCCGCGCCAGCGACTGCTGAACTACGTGGAAGCGCATTTTGACTACATTGCCAGCGCGCCGTTCTATCCCCGGCTGGTGCAGCGAGAATTCATGCGCTCCGCCGGACGCGGGCTCTCACCGGTGGCTAGCCGCATCCTGGAGCGTTATGGCAAACCCATTTACGTGAAGCTGGGCAGCGTGATTCGCGAAGGTATTCATCGCGGCGACTTCAGGAAGGTGGATCCCGAGCAGACGGTGACCTCGCTGTTAGGCCTTATTGTTTTTTATTTCATCAGTCTTCCGGCGCAGCAGGTGATGAACTCTGGCGACCCCTCGTCGCCGGAGCGCATCTCTGCGCGGCGTGCGGCGGTGCTGGATTTCGTCTCAGCGGCGCTGTTCGCTCCGGCGCGCGCGGAAAGAGGGAATAGCCAGTGAGCCAGAGAAACCGATTTTTCGCATTCCTGGGACTGCTGCTGGTCATCGCCGCGGTGTACTTCTTTTTCTCCACCGACCGCACATCCGACCTGGTGCTGGTGGGCACGGTAGACGCCAACCAGATCGTGGTCGGCCCCAAGATCATGGGCCGCGTGGAGCGCCTGGCCGTGGATGAAGGCGACGAGGTGAAGGCCGGCCAGACCATTGCCGTGCTGGACCAGCAGGAACTGACTGCCGATCGCCAGGCCGCTGAAGCGATGCTGGCCAGCTTGCGCCACCAGGTGGCGCAGACACGTTCTTCGGAGCAGGATACTGCGGGCGAGACCTCCAGCGGAGTCGTCAACGCGCAAGCGCGGCTGCGGGCGGCGAACGCCACGCTGGCCCAGGGGCAGGCTGACCTGCAACGCATCGACACCAACACGCGGCGCTCCGTGGCCCTGGCCAAAGATGGCGTTGCCCCACAGCAGCAAGCCGATGACGCTGTAGCCCAATTGAAAGCTCAGCAAGCCCTGGTCCAGGCCGCCGCGGATACGGCGCACGCCGCGCAAGCCGACCTCGATACGGCGGAGGCCCGCCTGCATCAAGCCCACGCCGCGCAGAGCACGGTCCAATCCACGCAAGCCCAGGCGCTCAACGCGCAACGTCAACTCGAGGCCGCCGAGGTCCGGCTTGGCTACACCACGGTAACGGCGCCGGTGAGCGGCGTGGTCACGGTCCGCGCGGCGCGCGAAGGCGAGGTGGTAAGCCCGGGCCAGGCCATCGTCATCATCACTGACCTCAACGACACCTGGGTGCGCGCCTCGATCCCGGAAACCGAAGCCGTCAACATCGCGCTGGGCGACCAGCTCAAAGTACGACTGCCCTCGGGTGACATCGCCAACGCCAAGGTCATCTTCAAGGCGCCGGAAGCGGATTTCGCTACGCAACGCGACGTGAGCCGGCGCAAGCGTGACATCAAGACCATTGCGCTGAAGCTCTCCATCGATAACACCAAGAAAAACCTGGTGCCAGGCATGACCGCGGAGGTGCTTGTGCCAAAATCGAAGACGGGAGGCTCGTGATGCCAGAGAACCCGGTCACGCCCGCAAAGGCCATCCAGGTCATCAACATCGTGAAGCGCTATGGAAACTTCACCGCCGTGGACGGTGTCTCTTTCGACGTGAAGGAAGGCGAAGTCTTCGGGCTGCTGGGACCGAACGGAGCAGGTAAATCCACGCTGATCCGCATGATGACCACGCTGCTCGAGATCACCAGCGGCCAGGCGTTCATTGAAGGTTTTGACGTGAGCAAGGAGCCGAACCAGGCGCGGCACTCCATCGGCGTGATTCCACAGGCCATGACCAGCGACGGCGATCTTACCGTCTGGGAAAACCTGAGCATCTATTCCAAACTGTACGGCATTCCAACCGTGGAACGGGAACGCTCCATCGACGAGCTTTTGGAACTGGTGGACCTGACGCAGTGGCGCGATGCTCCGGCGCGCAATCTTTCCGGCGGCATGAGGCGGCGGCTGGAAATCGCGCGCGGCCTGGTGCATCGCCCGCGGATCTTCTTTCTCGATGAACCCACCACCGGCCTGGACCCGGTTTCGCGTGTAGCCGTGTGGGAGATGATCACCAACATCAAGCAGAAGCGCAACCTGACCGTGCTGATCACCACTCACTACATGGATGAAGCCGATCGTTTGTGCGACCGCATCGCCATCGTCGATCACGGAAAACTGGTAGCGCTCGATTCGCCGTGGGCACTGAAGGCCGGCATTCCCGGCTCCAGCGTGATTGAAGCCCAGTTCCTGAACGCTCCGGCCAACTGGCAGCAAACACTCAACGGGCTGGCCGCGGTCAACTCCGTGCAATCCGAGGCCGCGAACATGTACCGCATCCTCACCGACGACGGATCGCGCACCACTACCGACCTGGTGGAAACCGCGGTCAAGTCGAATGTCGCGATCAAATCGCTCACCGTGCAGACCACCACCCTGGACGACGTTTTCGTCCACTTCACGGGGCGGCAGTTGCGTGACCATCTGGCCGACGCGCCTCTGTATCAATCGCCGGTGGCGTGGGGCAAATGAATATGGCCGAGTTTTTCAAAAGCGAGCGGATGATGGCCATTGTGGAGCGCGACCTCCGCAAGTTCTTCCGTTCGCCGGCGCTGATGATGGCGGCCATGGTCTTTCCCCTGGTGCAGTTGATCGTCCTGGGGAACGCCTTCGGCGGCAAGATTCGCGACGCCAAGCTGGGCATTGTGGACCACGACAATGGTCCCCAGGCTGTCCGTATCATCGAATCGCTGCGCGCCGTCGAGAGCAATGCCCGCACCTTCCAGCCGATTGTCTATACCGACGAGAAGCTCATGGTCAACGACGTCCGCAAGGGCGAGTTGAATGCCGGCCTGGTGATCCCGCCCCAATTTTCTCGCGACGTGTACTCGCAAGCGCGTCCCAGGATCGGCCTGGTGCTGGACAACACCGACAACTTCATGACCGCCACCTTTGAAGGCACCATGACCGACCTGGTCACGGCGCTCAATCAACCCGACGTGCAGCCGCGTGTGGTGCAGCAGATTGCGCTGCAGGTGGTGGAGCTCTATCCCTACATCGAGTACATGAAGTACCTGCTGCCAGGCTCTATCACTCTGGCCATGTTCGTGAGCGTGATGATTGGGGGCGGCATTGTTTATATCGACGACAAGGCCCGTGGTGTCCACGAAGGCTACCTGGTTACGCCCATCACCAAGATGGAGCTGGTGGCGGGGCTGAACCTGGCCGGAGCGTTCAAAGCCATGGGTGCCGGCATCGTGCTGACCATCATCGGGTCTCTGATCGCGGGCGTAGGATCAACTTTTCAGCCGGCCAATCTGTTCTGGCTGTTGCTTCTCATTGCCGCCACCTCGTTCGCGTTCATCAGCATGATGTTCTTACTCATGGTGCGCATCAATGATCCCCTGGTTCCGCGCGCCATGTTCGGCATCCTGAACACGCTGTTGTATTTTCCCAGCGGCGCCATCTATCCCATTCAGGCGTTTCCCAAGTGGCTGCGATGGATCGCCTGGATCGATCCCTTCAGCTATTCGGTGCACGGCTTCAAGGCCGTGCTGCTCAAGGGGGTAGGATTCGCTGCAATCTGGCCTGACCTGCTGTATCTTGGTGTGTTCGCGTTCCTGATGTTTTCGCTGTCAACTTTGCTGTTCAAACGCACACTGTAAGGACTTGTCTTCATGGCGCTTCTTGACGCAAAAGAGTATGATCCTCGCCCTCGCCAGCGGATGTGGCGGCTGATCGGCGTGGCAGCGGCGCTAGTGGTAATCGCGCTTGTGTTCTTGTGGGTTTTTCGCTACTGGCCGCAAGAGCGGGTCATCAATCGATTCTTCGACGGCCTCGAGCACAAGGACTTTGACGCGGCCTTCGGCATCTATAACGCCGATCCCGACTGGAAACAGCATCCGGCCAAGTACAACCAGTATCCTCTGCCTCAGTTCATGCAAGACTGGGGACCTTCCGGCGAATTCGGCGCCATTGTCAGCCACAAAATTGAATGTGCCAAGGGCACCGGCAGCGGCGTGATCCTGGCCGTCACCGTGAACGGCCAGCACTGTCTGGTGGCAGGCGCGGCAGACGCAAAGCCTGCCTACAAAGAGCAGTGCTCCCAGACGACATTTATGTGGGTGGAGGACAAAACCCGGGCCCTGTCGATCTCGCCTCTGCCTCTGAAGTGCGGCGTGCTGCGCTAAATCCGCGTTTCGTCAGAAACTCGCCAATTCCTTATAGAGTCGCCGGATGTGTTCAAATGACGCGTCGCCGTGATTCGCTCTTAACCGCCAACGAGAGGCGGGAACACTCATCGGTGGACAGGGTGATTCGTCGCTCTCGCGCACGCATCTTTGAAGTCCGAGTAGCTGCCCCAGTCCAGGGTCACCGACGCGTGTTCGATTTTCACGCCTGAGCGGAACCGCTCTCCCACGCTGCCCCGATCATCCATCACCAGCTCCGGTCCGCGCCACCTGCCCGCCAAATCGAAGAAACCCTGTCCTTGCCCAACGTCAATGATCTTTGGTTCGAGCAGCCGAAACGCCATCAGGCTTCCCTCAGTGCTGCGCCAACCGCCATAGATCGTGCCGCTCAGCTGCAGCCGTTGGGTTACGCCCCGCGAAGTACAGAGCCAGGCCGAACCTTGCAAGCCGCCGGTGGGCCGCTGCCCGTCCATGTGCAACCGGGAAAAACTTGAAGACGGGTAGAAAGAAACGTACAGCGGATAATCAGTCCCATCTTTCGTCAGCAGCTTGCCAGACCCCTCCCAGGTAAACAGCGGCGTCCAGCGTCCGCCGATGTGAACGGACCACGGGGCCAACGCGACGAGTCCTGCATAAAGCACGGCCCCCACGACAAGTAGCAAGAATAAATTTCCGAGAAACCCGCGCCGCTTCCGCATGCGTGGAGTATATCCCAGAGCTTGCGAGGGTCTGCGGATGAGCTTTGGCGTTACTCTTATCGGGCAGACGTTGCCTGGGATCCCGTGGCGCCGGAAGTCGCACGCGCCAGAAACGCATCCATCCGCGCGTTGGCTGATGCGGCCAGCGCAAAGGGGAATGAAGTAAACCCATGCGCCCCACCCGGATAGATGGCCAGCTCGGCCTGACTTCCGGCAGCGATCCAGCGCCCGTACATGAACAGGCTGTCGTCGAGGAGAGCATCGCTAGTGCCGACCGTAAAAAGCGCCGGCGGAAGTCCGCGTAAATCGGCATAGAGCGGCGAGATGTCGGGATCGCGGCGTTCCTTCACGCTGGGCAAAAATGCGTCAGCGAACTTCACGATGTCGATCGTCCGCAGCACCAGTCGTTCGTCACCGAAGGACCTCTGGCTTGGGGTCATCGACAGGTCAAATGCGCCGAAGACCAGGTTCGCGGCCTTGAAACCGGTGAAGCCGTGGCGGTCGCGCATGCGGAGCAAAGTGACCGCGGAGAGATGACCTCCGGCTGATTCCCCGCCGATGGTCAGAAGCTCGGAGCCGAACTCGGCCTTGGCATTCTTCACCAGCCAGAGGGCGGCGGCCTCGCAATCGTCCGGCCCAGCGGGATACGGGTGTTCGGGCGCGAGCCGGTACTCGACGCTGACGCACGCCAGCCTGGCGTTCTCGGCAATGCGCTCCAGCATTGGATCCTGCAGATCAGCGGCGCCGAGCACCCAGCCTCCACCATGCAGGTGGAGATAGACCCCTTTGGGATGATCGGGCGCAACCACGCGCAACGGTACCTTGTGGCCGCCGTTCCCCGCAATGGTCACGGTGCGCGCCCGTTTCGATTGCGGCGCGTTGGGAAACGGCCCTTCGCCACGAGCGCGAGCATCACGGACGGCTTGCGCCCCCACGTCCCACCAGTTCTCCGTTGTGTTGAACAGCTGGATCACGGCTTGATTGAAGGCCCGCGTCTCCGCGGAGATGGACGCAGGTTGGAACAGCTCCGGATCGAATGGGTTCGAGTTTTCCCGTCGCGACTCAGCCATAGTGTTTTTCCGGGGATGGATTATAGAGCATGTTCGAGCTTCTCGCCCGGAAGGCCGAGGTCGGGAAGCCAGGGAATACGGCCGGATCGGGGTTTCGGTTGCCGAGGCTTTCTGGTTCGCCTGAGCGATTGGCGGTTCTCGGTGTGGATGAAGACGTCGTCGAGGTCGCGTAGCCATCTTTCCCAGGCGTCGCGGACTTTGCTGAAGCGGGTCCAGTCGTGCGATTCAACCTTCCGAGAAGCCCGTTTCTGGGCCGCTTCCGTGTTACGGGCAGCTCGCTTCCGTCAATGAGTGTAATTGATTCCATAACAATGTCGGCTCCCACGCCCGAGTAGACTTTGGTGGTGCCAACCAACCAAGGCTCGGGAGAAAGGAGCCGAACAATGATCATTATAGGATGTGATT
>CAZFRV010000052.1:0-13613 GCA_964521445.1 uncultured Acidobacteriaceae bacterium | reverse complement strand
ATTCTAAATCCTCAGGCGCCGCCGGGATATACTGAAAAAAGATGATTCGCAAGAACCGCGCCATCCCCGCGCACGACATCAAACTGCTGATTTTCGATCTCGACGGTACCCTGGTGGACTCGCGCATCGACCTGGCCAACTCGGTGAACGCCATGTTGCGCCAATATCAGCGGCCGGAGTTGCCGCCGGAAGTGATCGCCAGTTACATCGGCAACGGCGCACCTATGCTGGTACGGCGCTCGTTAGGCGATCCCGACGATGAAAGTTTCGTTCAGGAAGCGCTGCTTTACTTCATGGCCTACTACCGCGAACACAAACTGGACACGACCTACGTGTACGACGGGATCAAGGAGTCGCTGGAGGCCATCCGCGCCAGCCGTAACGGCGATTTCAAAGAGCCAGCCCCGCCGCTCCAGATGGCGGTCCTGAGTAACAAGCCCGTGGTCCCTTCGCGCGGCATTGTGGATGCTCTCGGTCTGGGCCATTACTTTTTCCAGGTGTACGGCGGCAACAGTTTCCACACCAAGAAACCGGACCCCGTCGGCGTACAAGCATTGCTGGAGGAATCGGGCGCTCGACCGCAGGAAACAGTCATCGTCGGCGATACAGACATAGATGTGATTACGGCACGCAACGCCGGAATATATTCTGTCGGCGTCACCTACGGCTTGGCGCCGCACACGCTCGAAGATGCGCCGCCCGATGTGTTGATCGACCATCCCCATGAATTGGCGCTGGTGCTGGGCAAGCGCGAGCAGGGCCGCCTCGGGTTCAAAGCGTAATCAGCGTTCCGATTTCGCAGCGGAAGGAAAAAAGTGTGGGCTTCAGCGCAGGCGATCACTCGACGATCAGTTCGAGCGCGCTGAAGCGGGGAATCGCGCCCGGCGCAGGCGCTTGTTCCTCGTGTCCCACGGGAGGCAAAGCTCCGCGCCGTACAAAGGTGATTCTGAGTCCCTGGGAGGACCATTGGTGGTTCCGCTCGAGCTGGCGGACCTGTTCGGTAATATCGAAATCCACTTCGGCCGGCTTGCCGCTGGCTTGGGCCGCTTCCTTGAGGTTGTAGAAGTGCAATACTCCGGCATAGTGAGCCGTGTCCCGGCTGTCAGCAGCGCCCGCCGGCAGGTTGAGATAAATCTCGTAACCGGCGCCAGGGTTCTTCTCGTAGTCAATGCCCACCACGTTGAGCAACACTCGTCCGGCCTTGGCGGAGACAGCCTGATGAATGGACGCTTGAGCCTGCTCCGGCAACGGTAAGACAACCGTCACATGGGGCTGGTCCAGCACCACGGGTTGGGGAGGTTCGAACTTGGCAACCACTTTCGCTGTTCCCTCGGTCTTATCCGCTGGCGCGGCCGGCAGGGCCACAAGTGCTCGAGCTGCCAGTACAAATCCGAACATGAGCACCACGGATATCGCAAACCGCAGGCGCCCGATGCTGCTCAGACCGTGATTCCTTAGCTCCATAAAATCTCTTAACACCTTTTAGATGGTGGTGGCATCGGTTCGGATAACACTTCTTTTGTTAGGAAACCCTAACGAATGCATTCGGCCTGGGGGACGCCACACAAGTCGTTTGTCCATCTCACACCGCGTGGGGGTCCATGCGATCTTGCGGGGAGCCAGCTTTGTTCTGAATCTGGAACAAAAGCTCGAATTATCGGTTCTCTGCATCAGCGTCGGCATAGTCTTTGCATACCTTCTACAACCTAGGACACGAAAACCCATCGGAACGAGCGGTTTAGGGGCCCCTACAAATTTCTGCGATCGGAGAACGAACATGAAGAATGCAAGGAGTCACGCAAGCCTGTGTCTGGTTTTGTGCTGGGCGATGGTCTGCGTCGGCCAGGAAAAGTGTGTCGTCACGCCTCCCGCAAAGCCAAGGGTGCGCGTCAACGCCATCAGCGCCGAAGGGGCACAACAATTGAAATGGTATGCCGAAGGCGTAAAAAACATGCAGAGCAAGCCGGCCAGCGACCCCACCAGTTGGACATATCAAGCCGCGATGCACGGAACCTACACCACTCCGGCCAAGCCTCTGTGGAACACCTGCCAGCACGGCACCTACTTCTTCCTCGCGTGGCATCGCATGTACCTCTATTTCTTTGAAACCATGGTGCGCAAAGGTTCCAACCCCGGTTTCAACTTGCCCTACTGGGACTACGACAATCCCTCCAGCCCCACGGATCCCCGGCTGCAACTTCCTTCGCAGTTCCGCACCCCCGCCAGCTCTGCCAACTCGCTCTGGGTGAGCGAGCGCAACCCTACCATGAACGCCGGGGGATATCTGCCGGTGGGCGATGTACAAACCAACTATTCGATGTCGAGAATGGCCTACACCTGCGGCGCCACGAACTGGGCTTCCAGCTTCGGCGGCAAGCAGGTTCCGGCGCCTGTGCACTTTGCCAGCGGGTTCGGAGCTCTGGAATCCCTCCCCCACAACGCGGTGCATGACGATGTGGGCGGCTGGATGGGAAACCCCAACACCGCCGCTCAGGATCCCATTTTCTGGCTGCACCACTCCAACATCGACCGTCTCTGGGACGCATGGGAGAAACTCGACAGCGGGAGAAGCAACAACTGGGACGCCACTTGGCTCGGCCAGAAGTTCTACTTCTACAACGATGCCGGCAAACAGTGCTACCTGACCGGCAAGGACATCATTCATGACGCCACACAGCTTGGCTACACGTACCAGAGCGTGACCGTACCCGTGCCGCCGACGAAAGTTACTTGTCCACCCAAGAGAACCACAGCGCAGGCAGCGCAGGCCCTCGCAGTTCTTCAGCCGGCGAACCGGATCACTCTGGGCTCGACGCCGGTTAGCGTGGATGTCCCCTTACTAGAGACGGCTCCCCCCGCCAAGTCCAGGGCCAAGGCACAGGCTGCAACCGGTCCGCAGCGACTGGTGCTCACGCTGGACGATATCCAATTCGATAAGAACCCCGGCGCGGGCTATGAAGTCTTTCTGAATCTTCCTCAGGGCCAGGAAGCCAATCATGAGAGTCCTTATTACGTCGGGACCATCCATTTCTTCGGCTTGAAACACGCCCGCGACGAAGGGCACGAAGCCCAGTTGCAGTTCGACGTCACCTCGGTAGTCGACAGGCTGAAGAAGCAGGGCCAGTGGAAGGGAAAGGTCCAGATTACCTATGTCCCTCGTGGCCCGAGGGAAGCCCAGGCAACGGCTGCTGCCGCCGAAACACCCATCGCCGGCAATGCCACGATCGGCAAGGTGTCCATCAGCGAGGCCGAGTAGGCCCTCAGCTTAACTCCAACCACATCGGCGCCGCACACCAGCATTCTGCGGCGCCGATTTTCATTTAGCGCGTCCAGGGGCCACCACGCCATGCTCGCATTCCACGCGCGGGCTTGACACGCTGTGGAACAATACCCTGACGCATTCCTTAGAACAGTCAACAGGAGACAAGAGATGACTTCACCGTTTTTCGGGGAGTTCATGGGGACCCTGGTGTTGGTGCTGCTCGGCGATGGCGTGGTGGCCGGCGTTCTGCTCAAGCGCTCGAAGGCTGAAGGCAGCGGTTGGATCGTGATCACAACAGGATGGGCTTTTGCCGTGATGGCCGGAGTTTTTACGGCCATCGCCTGCGGCAGCAAAGCGGCCTACATCAATCCCGCAGTCACGCTGGGGTTCGCCGTCTCCAGCGGGGATTATCATAACGTTCTGCCGTTCATTGCCGCGCAGTTGCTGGGCGCGATCCTCGGCGCAATGCTGGTATGGATCCACTATCTGCCGCATTGGAAAGAAACTGCCGATCAATCGGCGAAGCTGGGAGTCTTCTGCACCGGTCCGGCGATTCGTAGCACGGCCGCAAACCTGTTGAGCGAAATCATTGGCACTCTGGTGCTGGTGTTTGTTGGGGCTGCCATTTTTTCCAAAACGGTCGCTTCGGTGGGCCTGGTCGGAAACCTGGGGCCGTACCTGGTGGGCAGCTTGGTTTGGGGTATCGGTCTCTCCCTGGGCGGGACCACCGGATATGCGATCAACCCGGCCCGCGACCTCGGTCCACGCATCGCCCATGCAATTCTCCCGATTGCCGGCAAAGGCGGTTCCGATTGGGGCTACGCGCCTATTCCCGTGCTGGGGCCGCTGATCGGTGCAGCCATTGCCGGCGCGTTGATTCGGGTGGCGGGTTTCTAATTGAAGCCGTTTTAGATCGCAGCCATCGATGGGCCATCTTTCCATTGATATCCATTGACCAAGTGTCCAGTTTGCGCGAGCCTCGATCCGTGTGGCACACTAAAAAGATTTACAGGGGCTCAGATCGTATCCTGCGGCTCGGTCGCACAAATTTTTTCAGCCGTCCTGCTGAAGCAGGACTCTAATGTTTGTGGATGTTGACCCGGCACTAACCTGCCGGGCTACTTTCATTCGTCCCTTCGGGACTCGGAGAAGCGAGTTTGGTCACCCTGTTTTCTCCGTGCCTCCGTGTCTCCGTGGTGGATTTTGCAGTATGAAGGACCTTCATGGACTTTCGTCTTACCAGCGATTACAAGCCTCAGGGCGACCAGGGCCGCGCCATCGATGAACTCTTGCGCGGCGTGTATGCCGGCGAGAAGCACCAGGTGCTCCTGGGCGTGACCGGCTCGGGCAAGACCTACACCATGGCCAAGGTGATTGAGCAACTGAACCGGCCGGCGGTAGTTCTGGCCCACAACAAGACGCTGGCGGCGCAGCTCTACCACGAATTCAAGCAGTTCTTCCCTCACAACGCGGTCGAGTATTTCGTCTCGTATTACGACTACTATCAGCCGGAGGCCTATATTCCCGCCGGGGACGTTTACATCGAAAAAGAAGCCACGATCAATGACGAGTTGGACAAGCTTCGCCTCTCCGCCACGCGGTCTTTGTTTGAGCGTCGCGACTGCGTCATTGTGGCTTCGGTAAGCTGCATCTACGGCCTAGGCTCGCCGGAAGCGTATTACGGCATGCTGCTGTTCCTGGAAAAGGGCCAGAAGATCCGGCGCAGCGACATTGTCAGCAAGCTGGTGGAGATCCTCTACGAGCGCAACGATGTGGACTTCAAGCGCGGGACCTTCCGCGTGCGCGGCGATATTATCGAGGTCTTCCCCACCTACGAAGACAACGCCTATCGCATCGAGTTGTTCGGCGACGAAGTGGATTCGCTCTCCCAGATCGATCCCCTGTTCGGCACGGTCAAGCAGAAGTACACGCGCCTTCCCATCTATCCCAAGAGCCATTACGTCATGCCCCAGGCACAGAGAAACCGCGCTATGGAAACCATTCTGGAAGAACTGGCCTGGTGGGAGAAGGAACTAGAGAAAGAAGGCCGGCTGGTTGAGTCGCAGCGGGTGCACCAGCGCACACGATTCGATCTGGAGATGATCAAGTCGGTGGGCTATTGCCACGGGATCGAGAATTACTCGCGCCACTTTTCCGGACGCCAGCCCGGCGAGCCTCCGCCGACTCTGCTGGACTACGTGCCCCGCGATTTCATGATGTTTATCGACGAGTCGCACCAGACCGTGCCGCAGTTGCACGGCATGTGGCACGGCGACCGCTCGCGCAAAGAAAACCTGATCCACTACGGCTTCCGCCTGCCTTCGGCGCTGGACAACCGCCCTTTAAAGTTTGAGGAGTTCGAGAACCGCGTGAACCAGGTGATCTACGTCTCTGCCACCCCCGGGCCTTATGAGTTGACGAAGTCGGCGGGCGTGGTGGTAGAGCAGATCATCCGGCCCACCGGACTGGTGGATCCCGAAGTCGAGGTCCGCCCGGTAAAGGGCCAGATTGACGACCTGCTGCACGAGATCCGCGACCGCGTGAAGAAAGGCGAGCGGGTACTGGTAACCACGCTCACCAAGCGCATGGCCGAGGACCTGGCCGAGTACTACAGCGAGGTCGGCGTTCGCTGCCGTTACATGCATTCGGAAATCGAGACCTTGGAGCGGATCAAGCTGCTGCGCGACCTGCGCCGCGGCGAGTATGACGTGCTGATCGGCATCAACCTGCTGCGCGAAGGCCTGGATCTGCCGGAGGTTTCGCTGGTCGCGGTGCTCGACGCCGACAAAGAAGGCTTCCTGCGCTCCGGAGGCTCGCTCATCCAGACGGTAGGCCGCTGCGCCCGCAACGTGAATGGCCGGGCAATCCTTTACGCCGACCGCATGACCGATTCCATGCAGCGGGCCATGGATGAGACCGACCGTCGGCGCGCTATCCAACAGGCATACAACCAGCAACACGGCATCATTCCCCAGACCATCATTCGCCCGCTGTCCATGTCCCTGGCCGGCATTGCCGAGGCCGATTACGTGGATGTAACCGACGCCGCCGATGGACTACCGGACTTCAAGTCGCAGGACGAGCTGGACAAGTACATCGCCGGGCTCGAAGCGGACATGCGCGAGGCGGCCAAGAGATTTGAGTTCGAAAAGGCGGCCAAGCTGCGCGACATCGTCCGCGATCTGCGGACCAAGGAATTCCTGTTCACGTAAGCTGATTTAGAATTGGACGCGCGTCGCGCTTGCCATGATTGCCGCTGCCCTCTTGCTGCTGATCGCCGTCGTTAGCGGAACCCTGCTCTCGTTTCTCTATGACCGCACGGCCCCTTTCGCTGCGCGCCTCTGCATGGGCGCAAGCACCGGTTTGGCAGTGCTCGCCGCGATCGGGTTTCTGTTTGCGCTGTGGCTGGGGCTGGACGCGGCGTGCATTGGATTGACGACAGCAGTGATCCTTTTGCCTATACTTTTGCTCGCGCGCAAGCCGTTTCGGGAGTTGGTGTCTGGTGAAATCAAGCTAGCGGCTCGAGCGGCATCTCATGCATTGCGCCATCCAAACGCACGAACCATCGTCTATGTCATTTTTTACGGCGGCATGGCCATTTTGCTGGGCATGGTGTTTGAGCGCGCGGTGTATGAGAACTCTGAAGGCATCTTCACCGGAGTCAGGAACAACCTGGGCGATCTTACGCTTCACCTGCAGGTCATCAACAGCTTTGCCCAGGGCCACAACTTTCCTCCCGAAGATCCCACCTACGCAGGCGTACGCTTTGCGTATCCGTTTCTCGTAGACTTTCTATCTGCCATGCTGGTGCGTTGCGGCGCCGACATCATCAGTGCAATGTGGATGGAGAACATGGTGCTGGCCCTGGCGCTGGTAGGCATGATCCAGTATTGGACCCTGCTGCTAACGCGTAGTCGTCTGGCTGGGTTGATTGCGCCGGCGCTCGTGATCTTCAGCGGAGGCTTGGGCTGGACCTGGATTCTCCAGGAGGTGCACTCCACTTCCGACGGGCTCGTTCCCCTGTTGGAGCATCTGCCCCACGACTACACCATCCTCGACACCGGCATTCTTCGCTGGGGAAACTCTCTAACCACACTGTTTGTAACGCAACGCAGCATCCTTTTTGGCATGCCGCTCGCCATCTGCGTCTTCTGTTTGTGGTGGAAATCGATCGTTGGTGAATCGGACCAAGGCGCGCAGGACTCCTCCGCCCGGCGGATGGCCGCCGCCGGTCTATTCGCCGGACTACTGCCATTGACGCACGCACATACCTTTCTAGTGGTGATGGGCGTGTGCGCTTGCCTGGCGCTGCTCTTCCCGAAATTGTGGAAGGCCTGGGTGCGGTTCTTTGCCTTTGCCGGGACCGTAGCCCTGCCGCAAGTGCTTTGGCTGGGACGTGGTGGCGGCGTGAAATTGCAAAGTTATCTGGCCTGGCAGCCGGGATGGGACCACGGCCCGCTTAACCCTGTCCTGTTCTGGCTGCTGAACACTGGTCTCTTCATTCCCTTGCTGCTCGTGGCGCTGACCTGGAGCCGCGCGGGTTTCGCTCTGCCTAAACGTCTGCTGATGTTTTACGCGCCGTTCCCTCTTCTTTGTTTTATCGTGCCGAATCTCATCAAGCTGGCGCCGTCAGTATGGGACAACATCAAGGTTCTCATCTACTGGTACTTGGCTTCGGCGCCGCTGGTGGCATTGGTGCTGGCGCGCGGTCTGAAGCAGAAGTCCGCATGGCGATGGCTGGCCGCCGGCGCCCTGGCGACCATGGTCCTTGCCGGTGCTCTCGATATTCTCCGCGTGGTCGCTGGGGAAACCGAATACCGTGAATTCGACCCCGACGGCATAGCCCTGGCCAGCGTGATCTCCCGTGAAGCTTCCCCGCGCGCGCTGGTGCTGCACGCACCCGTTTACAACACTCCTGTCTTCCTGACCGGCAGGCGCTCGCTGCTGGGTTATCCTGGATGGATGTGGTCGCGCGGGCTGGACAGTTTCCAGCGTCAGGCTGAGATCGAAAGAATCTACGCCGGGGCGCCGGACGCAGAAGAGCTCCTGCGACGCTATCAGGTGGATTACGTGTTAATCGGTCCGGAGGAATTCGGATTCATGCGCGTCAACCCGCAGTTCTGGGCGCGATACCCCAGGATGACGCAGATCGGCCAATATCGTTTGTACCGGACCGGCATTTCTGAAGAAAGGGCTCCACGATGAAGATCGGAATTCTAACCGGTGGCGGCGATTGCCCCGGCTTGAACGCAGTGATTCGCGCCATCGTGCGCAAGGGCGTGTTTCATTACGACGACCAGTTCTTGGGCTTTATGGAAGGCTGGCGCGGCGTGCTGGAAAACCAGGTGTGCCCGCTTGATCTGGAAGCCGTGGCCGGGATCCTGCCTCGCGGCGGGACCATCCTGCGCACCTCGCGCACGAATCCGGCCAAGCAAGAACATGGGCTGGAGCACTGCATGGAGAACCTCAGCAAGAACGGGGTTGAGGTCCTGATCGCGCTGGGCGGCGACGATACACAATCTGTCTCGCAGAAGCTCTTCGAACTCGGCGTGAAAGTCGTGGGCGTGCCCAAGACCATCGACAATGACCTGAGCGGCACAGATTTGTGTTTTGGTTTTGATACCGCGGTCAGCATCGCCACTGAGGCCATTGATCGCGTTCACACTACCGCCGAGGCCCACAACCGCATCATCGTGGTGGAGGTCATGGGCCGTAACGCGGGCTGGATTGCTCTTTACAGCGGCGTGGCGGGTGGCGCGGACGTGATCCTGCTTCCGGAACGGCCGTTCGATATTGGCGACGTCGCGGATACGCTCAAACGGCGCCATGCTCGTGGGCGTGATTTCAGCATCATTGTCGTGGCCGAAGGCGCCAAGCCGGTGAAGGGTTCCGGCGTAGTAACGGATAGCGCAAAGCTTGACGAGTTTGGGCACGTTCGCCTGGGCGGCATCGGCAACGTGCTTGCCGCTGAAATTGAGGATCGCACCGGCTTTGAGACACGCGCCGTGATCCTGGGGCACACGCAACGTGGCGGCTCTCCGACCGCCTTTGACCGTATGCTCGCCACCCGGTACGGCGTCGGCGCGATTGACCTGGTCCACGCGGGTGGTTTTGGCCGCATGGTGGCGCTCCAGGGGAATGAGATCGCCTCCGTGCCGATCACCGATGCCATCGCCAGCACGCGGTGCGTTCCCACGGAGCTGATCAACGTGGCCCTCAGTTTGACCGACCGCCGCTTGCAATCGGCGTATGGCCCGCAGAGGTGAAGGGCGCGGGCACGAATGAGTCAGGCTTCCTCCAAAACGAAGACGCACAAAACGCGGACGCAGCCAACGGCGTCTTCCGCCGCAAAGGAGGCCATCGCCGAATCCGCTCCTGCGTCCAAGCGGCTGGGCCTCTGGCATTGGGCCGCGGGCGGAATTCTGCTCGGCGGCACACTTTTGCGTCTGCTTTATCTCACAGACAAAGTGTTGCATCACGATGAAGGCGTAAATGGGCTCTTTCTCACCACCTTGTTCCGCAGCGGCTACTATCATTACGACCCCAGCAATTTTCACGGCCCCACCTTGTACTACTTTGGCTGGATCACCGCCACCATCAACAGCTTCTTCTACGGCAAAGGCGGGCTGAGCACATTTGCGATACGGCTGGTGACGGTTTTGTTCGGCGTCGGAATCGTGTGGCTCATGCTTGGCCTGCGCCGCCAGTTAGGGGATTTCGGCGCCCTGGCCGCCGCTGCTCTGGCCGCCGTCTCTCCCGGATTTGTTTTCTTTTCCCGCTACTTTATCCACGAAATCCTGTTTGTGTTCTTCAGCCTCGGAGTGGTTGTGGCAGTTCTGCGGTACCGAGAGACGCAGCGACCGCGCTACCTGATGCTGGCCTCGGCTTCGGCCGCTCTTCTGTGCGCCACCAAAGAAACATGGGTGATCACGATTGCGGTGTGGCTCATCGCAATTCCCTGCACCAAGGTCTATTTGCGGTTGCGCAAGATGCCAAAAGAGAGTCAGGATTCCACTCCGCAGCGTACGCAACGCCAGAATGCTTCGTCGCCGACGAGAGATGCGCCGCCACAGCGAAGTTGGAGCAGGGTCCAGCTTTACTCGGCCGCCGCTCTGCTGTTCGCAGCGGTGTGGATATTGTTTTATTCATCGTTCTTCACCAATTTTCCCCAGGGCGTCTACGATTCATTTCGGACGTTCGGCTTTTGGTCCAAGACCAGCGAGGCGGCCAACGTTTATGGCCCGACGAAGTACGTTGAATGGCTTGTCTGGCCGGGAAAGGCTGAGTCGCCGGTGATGCTCCTGGGGGCTTTTGGCGTCGTCATGGCGTTGTCGCGGGCCCGGGATCGTTTTGCCGTGTTTGTCGCATTCTGGTCGTTGGGAATTCTCGCCGCGTACTCCCTGGTCAGCTACAAGACGCCTTGGTGTGCCCTGAACATTGTTCTACCCTTCGCCATCATGAGCGGATACGGACTGGAACAGCTTTATCAGCAGCGTTCGGTGCGCCTCTGGGCGCTTTTGCCCGCGGCGATTGGTATTGCGGCGTCCCTGTACCTGGCGGTCGATCTCAGTTTTTTCCGCTACGATGATGACACACAGGCCTATTCGTATGCCCACACAAAACGCGACTTCCAGGGACTGGTGAATGAGATCGATTCCATCGCCGCCGGCAATCCTGCCGGGAAGGACATTGGCATCACCGTGATGTCGGCGGAGCACTGGCCCCTTCCCTGGTATCTCCGCGATTACAGCCACGCGGGATACTGGGGCAAAGTAGTAAACAGCTCCGAACCCATCCTCGTCGTCCACGAAAACCAACTGGCGGAAGTGGGGCGTACGCTGGGCAGTAAGTACCGCCTCATCGGCAGTTATGATCTTCGTCCTGGAGTGCGGCTGTACTTGTATCTGCGCCGGGATGTGCAACAGTGAGCACTTGCCAATTAGCAAATAGCCATTAGCACCAGCAACTTCCCATTTATGGATGCGTCAAGCGGATGCGGTACCTATGTTCTCCGCGGGGACGGACGTTCTAGATTCCCTCGCCAGAGCACCGGCAAGAAGCAAAGCGCTGCCGCCACTTGGCCCCGTCGAACTGACATCGTCGCTGACGCCGGGCGTCTTTGTATGCTCCCGACTGAATTCTCCGTCAAAAGTGGTCGGTAACGATAGCCACTTGCGCATCAACTGATATAACCACTAACATTCGACCATGAAGAAGGTCGCGGATGGACTAGCACCGATCATTGCCCTGGATCGCCACGCGGCGAGGCCGTTGCACCGACAGATCTACGATGCCTACCGGGCTGGGATTGCCGGCCGGAATCTGCGTCCCGGCGAGAAGGTGCCTTCCAGTCGGGATCTCGCAGTGCAACTGGGAATTTCCCGCGTGCCGGTCCTCAACGCTTATGCGCAGCTTCTCGCCGAAGGCTATCTTGAGAGCCGGTCGGGATCGGGGACGTTCGTGTCCAGTTCGATGACCGATCAACTTACGTCATGTGAACACAACGGATATCAGGCGAAGGTTCGTTCTGGTCCCAGGCGGGTTTCACACCGTTCGGCTCTTCTTCCGCCGTTCAAACTGGCGCCATGGCTTTCCGGGTGGGGCGCGTTCAGCGTGGGCCAACTGGCTTTCGAACATTTCCCATTCCACGTGTGGGCCAAGCTGATCGCCCGCTATTCGCGGAATGTTCGCGTCAGTGCGCTGCATTTCAGCAACCCGATGGGGTCGGATGATTTTCGAGAAGCCATTGCCACGTATCTCAGAACGGCGAGAGCGGTCAATTGCGACGCGAAACAGATCATGGTGGTAAGCGGCTCACAACAGGCTTTGGAAATCTCGGCCCGAGTCCTGCTCGATCCGCGAGATTCAGTGTGGATTGAGGAACCCGGTTACATCCTAGCTCGGCAGGTATTAACCATTGCCGGCGCCCGTTTGATACCGGTGCCGGTGGACCATGAGGGATTGAATGTCGCTGCCGGGATCGAACGCTGTCGCAACGCGCGCTGTGCCTATATAACCCCTTCTCATCAGTTTCCTCTTGGCGCAACCATGAGCGCGTCGCGCCGGCTGCAATTGCTGGACTGGGCACAAAAGTATGGCGCCTGGGTTATCGAGGATGACTATGACAGCGAATATCGATACCAGGACCTGCCCATCTCGTCTTTACAGGGGCTGGACAGGACTTCCCGCGTAATCTATATCGGAACATTCAGCAAAACCCTGTTCCCGTCGCTGCGGCTGGGATACATGGTCATTCCTCCAGATCTGGTTGACCGCTTTGTGGCCGTGCGTCACGCCATGGACGTCTATCCACCGCATCTGTATCAGGCGGTGCTGACGGATTTCATCAACGCAGGACACTTCTCGCGCCATATTCGCAGGACCCGCATGGTTTATGCCGAGCGGAGAAACGCCTTGGTCGAGGCTATTCAAAACGAGTTCGGACCCGAACTGGAAATCGTGGGCGCGCAAGCCGGAATGCATCTGGTGGTCACGATGAAGGACAAACTGCGTGATCGAGAAATCGCCGGACGCGCCGCTCGCGAGAACCTCTGGCTGTGGCCGCTGTCCCCCTGTTACGTAGACCGCAAGCCCCGACAGGGTTTCATTTTGGGATTCGGCAGTGCTGTTGTGAAAGATATTCCAAAACGCGTGCGCCAGCTTCGCCGCATGATCGCATAGGCAGGGCCGACCGCCGTATTGCAAATGGCTAACTGCTATTTGCTAACTGCTATCTTGCTTTCGGCTAACTGCTTTTTCCTCACCGTCAGCTTCTCTATAAGATCCGTCTTGATCTTGAAGCCTCGCCCCGCCGCTTCCGGCGCTTTGATGAATCCCTGGGGCGAAACTTCAACCGCCGGGTCGATGATGTCTTCTTTCCAGTAACGCTTGGAGGCCGATACGTCGCCTGGCAAGGTGAAGTTCGACAAGGTGGAGAGAGCGATGTTATGCGATCGTCCGATCCCGGTCTCCAGCATGCCGCCACACCACACTGGGATGCTGGACGCACGGGCCGCGTTGTGGACAGCTACGGCTTCGCTAAAACCGCCTACGCGTCCGACTTTGATATTGATGATGCGGCAGGCCCCCAGTTCAATCGCCGCCTGGGCGTCGCGACGGTTGTGGATGGCTTCATCCAGGCAGATTGCCGTCTTGAGCTGTTTCTGCAGTTGCGCGTGAAAGTAGAAATCGTCATGCCAGAGCGGCTGCTCGATCATCAGCAGGTTGAATCGGTCAAACTGTTTCAAGTGTCCGATCTGGTCCAGGGTGTAAGCCGAGTTGGCGTCGCAGCTCAGTAGGATGTCCGGCCAACGCTCGCGAATTCGCTCAAAGACCTTCACGTCCCAGCCGG
>CAZFRV010000051.1:0-22113 GCA_964521445.1 uncultured Acidobacteriaceae bacterium | reverse complement strand
GTCCGCCCACCATATCGCCATAGAGCGTGCAGTAGCCGACCCCCAGCTCTGACTTGTTGCCGGTGGTCAGCACCAGCTCGCCAAACTTGTTGGAGAAGGCCATCAGGAGGTTGCCGCGAATCCGTGACTGGATATTCTCCTCGGCCACGTCTTCCGGACGTCCCGCAAAAAGCGGGGCCAGAGTCTTGCGGTACACGTCAAAGATCTGGCCGATCGGGGTCACTTCAAAGCGAATGCCCAGCTTGCAAGCCAGTTCGCGCGCATCGCGAACGCTGTGCTCGGAAGAATACTGGCTGGGCATGGCCAGGCCGGTGACGTTCTCCCGTCCCAAGGCGTCCACGGCAATGGCCGCGGTCAAGGCCGAATCAATGCCACCGCTGAGTCCGATCACCACGCGTTGGAAACCGCATTTGCGGACGTAATCGCGAGTGCCCAGGACCAGCGCCGCATAGGCGCTGGCTTCTTCTCCCTCGACTTGGGAATGGAGGTCGCCCTGCATCGTTTCCGAGTCGACGAAAACCAGGTCTTCCTCAAACGATCGGGCGCGCACCACGGTG
This sequence comes from uncultured Acidobacteriaceae bacterium, assembly GCA_964521445.1. Classification (GTDB taxonomy): domain Bacteria; phylum Acidobacteriota; class Terriglobia; order Terriglobales; family Acidobacteriaceae; genus Angelobacter. The sequence goes on along the minus strand of CAZFRV010000051.1, from coordinate 21,556 downwards.
CGGCCGTCGGGCGCGATGACCAGGCTCGATCCATCAAAGACCAGGCTGTCATTGCCTCCTACCTGGTTCACGAACAACACGGGCACGCGGTTGTCGCGGGCGATAGTCTCCAGCATTTCCCGGCGGAGCTCGCGTTTTCCCAGATGAAACGGCGAAGCGGAAATGTTCAGCATCAGGTTAGCGCCGGCCCGCAACAGCTCGTCCACGGGGTCAATCTTGTAAAGCCGCCGCCGATGCCAGAAATGTTTGTCGTTCCAGGCGTCTTCGCAGATGGTGACCGCCAGTTGCTTGCCATCGAGGGGCCACACCTTCTGCGATGAGGCCGGCTCGAAGTAACGCAGTTCGTCAAAAACGTCGTACGTCGGCAGCAGCATTTTCGATTGCACGAACTGGACCTTGCCGTCGCGCAGAGTAGCCGCTGAGTTCATCACCGACCGGCCTGTCTCTCCGCTGGCGGGCGAGACGAATCCGCAGATCACGGTAATTTCTGGAACAGCGCGGGCGATCTCCTCGACCACCTGCTGGCTGCGGGCAACAAACGCCGGCTTCTCCAAGAGATCACGGGGAGGATACCCGCACACGGCGAGTTCGGGAAATAACACCAGCTGCGCGCCATCCGCATGCGCCAGCCGCGCGAATTCGACGATCTTTTTGGAATTACCGCTGAAATCGCCAACGGTGGGATTGATCTGCCCCAGGGCAATCTTCACACATCCAGTTTAAACCGGCGGTCCCCCGGGCGTCAGCTATTGGGTAGTGGTGCAAGTTTCATTCTTGACTTGGGGAGCACAGGCGCCCACGCCGGTGATGCGGTTGCGCAGCCGGGGGCACTTCCACCCCACGAAGCCAAACCCGGGCTTGGCGGGGACCCCGGCGGCTGCGGTCCAACTCTGATTAAGACGGAGGAACTGAGCCGGGCTACCCGCTATTGCGGAGGCTTCTGTGGATCTGGTTGGGGCGGCTGGCCAGTCTGCGGCGGCGGCTGCTGGCCGTTTTGGGGCGGCGACTGCTTGCCTTCCGTGCCCCATTCCGGTTCATCCTGCTGGTGGGTCTGCTGTTGTCCTTGTGTCTGGCCATTGGGCGCGCGCAGAATCTCTGTGTCCGGTTGTTCACCTTCGCGGCGCAGCGTAGGCCGCTTCGTCGGCTGTTGCTGCGGCTGGTCCGGTTGCTGCTTCACGTCCTGGGGCGAATTGCTGGCCTGGAGCACAGCCAAGTTGATCACGCCGTCCTTGATATCGACTTCCTTCTCGGTTTTGACAGTGATGCTTCCGCCGACCTTGGCGGTCTTTACCTGCGTAACCTCGTCACCGTAGAAGCGCACAAATATCACGTCCTGCGGCGGCTCCCCGTACATCCATTCCTCGTATTCCTTGCCCTTGTCGTCCTTCTCGCGGTTCTTCTGCCCCGGCCGGTCCTTGGCCATGATCACCATGTCGCGATTCATTCCGACCAGGACTTCATGGTTCTTGATGGCGTCTCTGATCTTCGGGGGAAGCGTCTCAGCAAAAACCTCAGGAGCCGTCTTTAGGGAGAAATCAAGCACCGGGCTGAGCAGCTTCCTGAGTTCATCCGCGGTCATCTCCGGGACCTGCTTGTTGAACTGCAAGGTCATCTCTGCGCCGGTGGGCTGGGCCTGGTTGGGATCGTCGGTGGGGGATACGCCGCCGCCCGGGCCGCCCACGCCAACGCTGATGTGCTGATACCACTTGCTCTTTCTCTTGGGCCCGCCGTTGATCTGCAAGGTAATCGACTTTTCGTGGATGGTAAACCCGGTGATCTGGACTTTGTCTCCCACTTTGGCGGCGGCGCCATGCATCTGGATTTGCTGGAACAGAGCCGCGTCGCCCGGGGTAACCTGGCCTTGCGGATTGATGACCAGCGATCTGTCGCCCAGCGGAAAATACTTCCGCACGTGGGCGAACTCCGACTGCATGAGCTGGACGAGCTCCAATCGGGTGCTGTCACTCAGTTTCGGCCGTTTTTCCAGGTCCACCGCGCGCAACTCGGGAGCCGTTTGCGGCGTTATCGGCATCTGCGGCGACTTCAGGATGAGGACATCCGGGTTCGCGGGTTTAGATTGATCGCCTTTGGCCGGTGAATCCGACTTGGGCTGCGACTGCGGGTCTGCTGTCTGGCCCTGGTTCGCCTGACCCGAGTTCGGCCCCACAGCCGGTGTCTGACCCGCAACGAGGCTCGAGACCGCAAAGGCCGAAACCAGCAAAAATGGCATGCGCCGGAACATAACAAGGCACCTGATAAGAGCTGCTTACCTAACTATTGTCCAAATCGAGCGAATTTTCAACCCACAACAGCAACTCTTTGGGATTAGATGCCGGATTGTCCTACGCGGGAGGCTCGCCCCCGACACTGAGACCGGCGCGCGCCACCCTGGCCGGCAGGACCTGTCCGCCATGGCCGGCGATGGCCGCGGCCACGTTCTCCTTGGCATCCGGCTCACAGAGAAAAACCACGCAACCTCCGCCGCCTGCCCCGCAGACCTTGGCGGCAAGCGCGCCCCGGCGGCGCGCCGCGGCAATCAGCTTTTCGATCAGCGGCGTGGTAATCCTGGGGGCGTTGGTCTTGCGCAGCTTCCACTCTTCCCGGAGCAGGCGGGCAACGTTCTCCCAATCACTTCCCCCGAGGGCCTGGCTCATGGCCCGGGCGATCTCGGCGATGCGCTCGAAATTGCGGAAGACTCGGGCGTCGCCATTGATGTGAGCCTGGAAGACCTTCCAGTTATTGATCCCCGATTGCCGGGGAGCTCCGGTATAAGCCAGCACAAAACGCCGGTCGAGCTCCTCCGCCGGCACACGCACCGCCTGGTGATGGATTCCATCCGGATCCAGATGGATGGCGCTGACGCCGCCATAGAGCGCCGGATAGTAGTCCTGGCATCCGGTGGGAACGGCGATGAGCTGCGCCTCAACGTTCTGGGCGATGACGCGAATCTCTTCCAATTCCAGCTTGCGGCCGGTAAATCGCGCCATCGCCGCCGTGGATGCGATCATCAGTGCCGAGGATCCGGAAATGCCCGCTCCCGCAGGAGACTCAGAGTTGGTCTCCATCTCGAAGCCCTGTCGCGGCGCGAAAAAGCGTGTGAGCTGGGCCGCCAGACCGTGCTGGTATTTGCGCGCCGCAAGGAGCTGCTCCAGGCCCGAAAATTCTTCGGCCTTGCCTGTATCCAGCGACTTGAAGCGAATGATCCGGCCCGGCAGCGGCCTGATCCGGCAGCGCGTAAGCACGCTGACCGCGAAGTTGACGGTAACGGCGCCGGGGTGGAAAAGGTACAGCGGCCAGATGTCCATGGTCCCACCGGCCAAGTCCGCACGGCACGGCGCATGGGCAATGATCGATTGGCCAGTGGACTGAAAGTCAGTGGGCAAGGGGACTATTCTTCCGTGTAGAACCGCGCCATCTCGCGGAATTTCTTGTAGCGTCCTTCCATCAACTGTTGGACCGGCTGGCTCTTCAGTTCCTGGAAATGCCGTAGAAGCACCTGGTCCACCAGGGCGGCGGCGGCATCATGGTCGGCATGGGCGCCCCCTTCCGGCTCGGGGATGATCTCATCGATGATCGCCATCTCTTTGAGATCGGAAGCGGTGATGCGCAAGGCCTGCGCGGCAATTTCTTTCTTGGCGGCATCGTGCCACATGATGGACGCGCAGCCTTCCGGAGAGATCACCGAGTAGACCGAGTTTTCCATCATGAAGACGCGATCGGCCACAGCCAGTGCCAGCGCGCCGCCGCTGCCACCCTCGCCGGTAATCACGGCAATAATCGGCACCGCAAGACGCGACATCTCACGCAGGTTGCGGGCAATGGCCTCCGCCTGGCCACGCTCCTCCGCGCCCAAGCCTGGATACGCCCCCGGCGTGTCAATCAAGGTCAAGATGGGCCGCCCGAACTTGTCCGCCATCTTCATCGCGCGCAAGGTCTTGCGATAGCCTTCCGGGTTGGCCTGGCCAAAATTGCGGTACACACGCTGCTTGGTGTCCCGGCCTTTCTGGTGGCCAATGACGATGATTTCGTCGCCGTGATAACGCGCCATGCCGCAGAAGACGGCCGGATCGTCGCCGAAAACGCGGTCTCCATGGATTTCGCTGAAGTCGGTGCACAGCCGCGACACGTAGTCCATGGCAAACGGGCGCTGCGCGTGCCGAGCCAGCTCCGTCCTCTGCCAGGCGTTGATTTGCAACCGTATCTGTTCACGCAGGAAATTGATCTGGTGCTGGAGATGTTTCAATCGCAAACGGGCTTCGTGATCATGTCCGGCTTTGGCCTCAAGCTGGGTGATCTGTTTCTCGATGTTCTCCAGTTGGCGCTGCGCCTTGGCGGTTGGTTCCAAAAATAGCTCCTAGCTGCTAGCTGCTGGCTTCTAGCGCTAGCTCTTAGCGAAACCGCGGAGGTCGAGGTTCGTTCCTGGCTCTTGTCATGGTCAGCCGCTCGTCCCCAAGAGAAATGCTCGTGTGCAGCTGGATCTTAGCAGCTAGTGGCTAGAAGCTAGCAGCTAATCCACAATCCGCACGCTGCCGCGACCGCAAAGCTCTTCCACGCGTGTGACGAAAGACCGGTCCGGACACACATTATATCCGTCCGCTTCCATCACCACCATGAAGTCTCCGGCACGTTCCACGTCAAACAACACCTTGGCCTCGCCCCGGCGCTCGCTGCAGATGGAATACAGAGCGTCCACAGTAGCCGCCGTGGAAGCCTCCAGAGGAACCCTGATGCGGATGGAACGCGGCAGTTTGGGCTGGGCTTCGTCGAGCGGCGTCAACTGGCTGATGGCGATCTTGGGATTCGAACCCTCTTCCACGCGCACGCTGCAGCGCACCAGCATGGGAATCTCCTGCTTCAAAATCGCTTGCAGCCGGCGGTAGGCTTCCGGGAACACAATGGCTTCGACCGCGCCCGTCATATCTTCGAGAACCGCCTGAGCGTAGAGATCACCCTTGCGCGACTTCATCACGCGCACGCTGGAGATAATGCCGGCGGCGTAGACTTCGTCGCGTCCCGTGCCGCTGGTCATGGCCGTGATGGTCTCCGCCGTCAGCGCGCGGAAGTCCTCCAGTTTTTCCCGGTACTTCTCCAGGGGATGGCCGGTGATAAAAAATCCCAAGACCTCTTTTTCGCTGGCCAGGCGCTGTTGCTCGTCCCATTCAGGAACGTTGGGAAGTTTGTCCGCGTGCCCATTCTGGTTTTCGTCCTGCTGGAAGACGCCGAACAGGCCATGCTGGCCGAGTTCCGCATCGCGTTGCGACTTCTGTCCCCGTTCCATGGCTTTGTCGAGCACGGCCATCAACTGGGCGCGGTTGCCGAAAGCGTCCATCGCGCCGCTCTTGATCAGCGACTCCATCACCCGCCGGTTGAGAAGGCGCAAGTCCACTTTTTCGCAGAACTCGAAGATGGAGATGAAACGGCCGAGCTCCTTGCGCGCCGTGATGATCGATTCAATGGCATTGCGCCCCACGTTCTTCACCGCCGCCAGACCAAAACGTATCGCCTGTTCGTGGGGAGTGAAAAAGGCATCACTCACGTTGATGTCCGGCGGCTCCACGGGGATTCCCATCTCCCGGCACTCGTTGATGTACTTGACCACGTTATCGGTGTTGCCGGCCTGCGAAGTCAGTAGCGCGGCCATAAACTCCACCGGATAATGCGTCTTCAAGTATGCGGTGTGATAGGCCAGCAACGCATAGGCGGCGGAGTGCGATTTGTTGAAGCCATAACCGGCGAACTGCTCCATCAGGTCAAACAGGCGGACGATTTTCTTTTCCGGAAAGCCGCGCTCGACCGCGCCCTTCACGAAGCGCTCGCGCTGCTGGGCCATCTCCGCCGCGATCTTCTTGCCCATGGCCCGGCGCAGCAGATCGGCTTCGCCCAACGAGTAGCCGGCCAGGGTGTTGGCGATCTGCATCACCTGTTCCTGGTAGACGATTACGCCCAGCGTCTCCTTCAAAATCGGCTCCAGTTCGGGCAGTTCGTATTCGACTTTTCTGCGGCCCCACTTGCGTTCGATGAAGTCATCGATCATCCCGCCCTGGATGGGCCCGGGACGATAGAGAGCGTTGAGGGCGGTGAGATCGCCCACCGAGCTGGGCTTGTAGCGGCGCAGCACGTCGGTCATGCCGCCGGATTCAAACTGGAAGATGCCGGAGGTCAGCCCGGTGTGGAAGACGCGCTCGTAAGTCATGACGTCGTCCAGGGGCGCAGTTTCCAGGTCGATGGCCTGGCTCCGCTGCGCGATCAGCTTGAGCGCGTCATCGAGAATGGTCAGCGTGGTGAGCCCGAGGAAATCCATCTTCAGCAGGCCCATCTTCTCCACCGCCTTCATGTCGTAGGCGGTTACGATTTCATCGTTCTTGGTTTTGTGCAGCGGCACCAGTTCTTTCAGCGGTTTGGGCGAGATCACCACGCCCGCGGCATGCACGCCGGAGTTGCGCACCAGGCCTTCCAGTTTGCGCGCAGTATCGATCAGTTCGCGCACCTGGATTTCGTTTTCATAGGCCTGCTGCAGCGGTGGTGAATCGTCCAAGGCCTGGTCGAGCGTGATGTTCAACGTAGCCGGAACCATCTTGGCGATGCGGTCCACGTCGGTGTAAGGAATGTCCATGGCCCGGCCCACGTCTTTGATGGCGGCTTTCGCGGCCATGGTACCGAAGGTAATGATCTGGGCCACGTTGTCACGACCGTACTTCTGGGTGACGTAGTTGATGACTTCGCCGCGGCGGTTCATGCAGAAGTCAATGTCAATGTCGGGAAGAGAGACGCGTTCCGGATTGAGGAAGCGCTCAAACAGCAGCTCGTTCTGCAGCGGATCGATGTCGGTGATCCTCATGGCGTAGGCCACCAGCGCGCCCGCCGCCGAACCGCGCCCCGGGCCCACCGGAATCTGGTTCTCTCGCGCGTAACGGATGAAGTCCCACACAATCAGGAAATATCCCGAGAACTTCATCTGCTGGATGATGGCAATCTCGCTGGCCAGGCGCTGCTCATAATCGGCCCGCGATTTCTTCAGTTTGCCCGCGGCTTCCTGCACGCTCAGCGACTGCCAGCGCCGGGCAAAACCCTCGCGCGCTACGTGCTCAAAGTAGCTGTCCAGAGTGTAGCCGGCGGGCACTTCGAATTCCGGAAACGGATTCTTGATCTTGTTCAGCTTGAAGTTGCAGCGCTCGGCGATGCCCAGGGTACGCGTCAGCACGTCAGGCCGGCTGGAGAAAACACGTCCCATCTCCTCGCTCGACTTCACGAAGAACTGGTTGCCGTGAAACTTCAGGCGCTTGTCATCGTGAATGGATTTGCCGGTTTGCACGCAGACCAGCACGTCCTGGGCGTGAGCGTCGTCTTCGCACAGATAATGGCTGTCATTGGTCGCCACCATGGGCAACCCAAGATCTTTTTCCAGACGAAAGAGATCGGCATGGATGCGATGCTCTTCAGGCAAGCCCTGGTCCTGGATCTCGATGAAGAAGTTGTCTTTGCCGAAGATGTCGCTGTAACCGGCGGCGGCCGCTTTGGCTGCATCGTACTTCCCTGCCAACAGCTGCTCGCAGACCTCGCCAGCCAGGCATCCGGAGAGCCCGATCAGGCCTTGCGCGTGCTCAGCCAGGAACTTCTTGCTTACGCGCGGCTTGTAGTAGAAGCCGTGAAGTGAAGCTTCCGACGTAATCTTGATCAGGTTTTCGTAGCCCTTTTCATTTTCGGCGAGCACCAGCAGATGGTTGTAGGTGTCGCCTTCGGGCGCAGCGCGATGATCGTCCTTCTTGCAGATGTAGAGCTCGCAGCCGACGATAGGCTTGATCCCCGCCTTAGTCGCGGCCTCGACAAATTCCACGGCGCCATAGATATTGCCGTGGTCGGTCATGGCCACGGCCTTCTGCCCGATCTCGCCCACCCGCTTGATGAGTCCATCGACGCCACAGGCGCCATCCAGCAGCGAATAGTCGGTATGGAGATGGAGATGGACGAAGTCTGACATGGGAACCTAATCCTCTATTATATTGGTCGGCGACGCCGTCAACGGCCTGTGCATGTCTGTGTAAATGTGTGGAAAACAAAAGGCTTTTCCGCCGGGGGACTACCGTCACCGGCTACTGGATGTCAGGTCCCCGGGGGACTCGATTGGCGGGATAACCACGCGGAGAACAAGAAAACGGATTGGAGGCCTCGGGGACCGTTTTATCCATGTGAAGGCTTCGCCCGGAGTTAAGAATCCTGCCGCGCGGCCTGCTCCATTTGCCAGGCAAACATAGCCTCCATCTTTTCGGGCGTGCTCTGCCCGCGCGGGACACGCACAGACGCTCCGGCCTCGGCGAAGCGCTTCTTGTTGTGGCGCAAGCCTTCGGCGGCGGTAAGAAGGTAGGAAGTGAACTCCTCCGGTGTTTTGAGCGCGGCACGGTCGTAGGCATAGAGGGCCTTCGCGTCTTCCACCAGGCGTTTGAGATCGGCGCCGGTAAAACCGTCGGTGGCGGCGACAATTTCCCCTTCGCGAACCGCTTGCAAGTAAGCCGGCAAAGCAGCCAGGTGCTGCCGCAGAATCAGCTCGCGGGCCTCGGCATCGGGAAGCTTCATCTCCAGCCATAGCTCGACGCGTCCGGAACGCACCAATGCCGCAGGCAGGTGGGCCAGGTCCATGGCAGTCAACATCAGGCAGATGCGTCCCGCGCCTTCGTTTTCCAATCCATCCAGGATGGTCAGCAGATACCGGTACAGCCCGCGCTCTTCGCCGTCCTCAAAAATTGCGTCAGCATCATCCAGGAAGATCACCGACGGGGCATTCTCTTTGGCAGCTTCAAAGACCTGGTGCACACGGGTGTAGAAGTCGTTGGTTCCGGCGATGAAAGTACCGTCGATGAGAAAGAATTTGCCCTTGAGCCGGTGGGCCAGTGCCCGGCCAACCGTCGTTTTGCCGGTTCCCGGAGGCCCGTAGAGCAACACGCCCCGCTTGGCGCGGAGACCTAACTCGCTGGCCAGCTCGTCGTTCTCCAGCGGCAGAACGATGTTCCGACCCAGGCTGCGCAGCACGTCGTCCACGCCCTTGAGCTGGCTCAAGTCCACGGACTCAACCTCTTCCAGGTGCACATTGCTGGCCAGACGCTTGCTCCGCAAGTAGTCGATGAAACGCTCGGTATTGATCTCGTGCGGCTCGGTGGCTTTCAGCCACTCGCAAGCGGACTTGATCTGGTGAGCGTTCAGCTTGGGCGCAAAACGGAAAACCTTGGCAAAATCGATCGTCTTGACCACATCAGGGCCAAGCCAGGCTTCAGCGATCAGGCAATAGTCCACCACCTGGAACCTCGGCAGCTCCACCAGGTAGCTGCGTCGTGCCGCCGCGGTGGGCAGGTCCCGTGCCGCAAACACAAGCTTCTTCCCGGCGGCTTCGGCGTATTCGCACAGCAGCATCATAGGCACCTCAATGAAGTGCTGGCGCGGGTTGAAATGGTTGCAGCAGAATAATTGGTTCACGAGATCAAAATCGTCCACAAACACGATCTCGCTCTCCTTCAACGCCTTCAGCACCACCGAGTAAACGGCGTCTTCCACTTGCAGTGGATGTTTGCCGGAGGCCGTCTCCATCAGTTCCTTGTTGTTGAGGTAGATGCCTCCAAGCTTTTGCTGGAGCTGCCGCAGAATCGTGGTCCTGCCCAGTCCGATGGAGCTGTGCAGATGAACGATCCTGCCTACCTGAATGGCTTGGAGCAAGGCCTCCATAGCATTATTTTGAGCCGGGCTTAGCGGGAAATCTGTGCCTGTGGACACGCGAGGCTAACCTCCAAAACTAAATGTCGCGGGGGTGCGGACGAGTGGCGTGAACCTATGCGCTAGAATACGGTTTCGTGGCGCGTAAAACCAGTGCTTCCTGAGGCTTTACGAGAGCTAAAAGGACACGGCCCGCCGGTGCCCTTCGGGATCGGCGGCTCTTCCCACCGGAACTTTGGATGAGCGTTCGTGCTTATCGGGTGCAGGTTAGTTTCGGCGCATGGCATGGTCCAACGCTCGCACCAACTTAAATCGGATCTAGAACCGCAACTGGGGACCGAAGGTAGCGCGGAAATTGCTTTGCGCGCCGTTGTTGAGCCAGATGATCTCGTCGCCGGCGTCGGCGCGGAAGTTGATCTTTTTGATCTTGAATTCGACGCCGCCTCCCGCGAAGACAGCGGTATCCAGGTTGCCGTTGACGATGCCGCCTATCTGGTTGTTGATCCCGCCGGGCGGCGCCGGTCCGCTCACTCCGAAGTGCGCCAGCCCGCCTTTTGCCAGGACGAAGAAGTGCTTGGTGATATTGACCTTGGGGCCGAACAGGGCGTCCCACATGCGCAGATTGGTGGTGATGGTGTTGGTGCTGCCGCCGGCGGTGATGGTTTGCGTCTTGCTTCGCTGGAAGTCGTACGCAAATTCCCCTTCCAGCACGATGCGGCGGGTAACGTTGAAGCCCATCCTGCCACCGATACCCAGCAAGTTGAAGCCTTGCACGCGCGTGAAATCAAAATACGCGCCCAGATTGCCGTGGTCCTTGTTTTCCGTTTGCCCCGGAGGTTTGCTGACTTGGCCCCATCCTACAACCGGCATTACCGCGAGCAAGAATACCGCAGCTCTCATCATGGCGAAATGTCTCATCGTCTTACGTCTCTCCCATCCTAATGGTTTTTACCGCGCCCTGGCACACCCTGCCGCCGGGGCTTTGCGCAGCCGTTTGCACACATTCAACTCAGGCATTAAACTTGGCGTCTAATATCTTACCCCGGCGCGCGAACACCACGCCGGAAACCTTGGCGGAGGAAACACTTATGCCTCAAGGGACCGTGGATATCATGAAGCTCTCGGGTGAGCCTATCACTTACCAGATCATGTTCGAACAGAATCCCGGAGGCACCTTTGTGGCCCGGGTGGATGCGGAAGAGTTGGTGCCGTTCCTGCACGAAGAGATGCGCGTGGACCTGCTGGTGGCCGAGTCGGTAGCCCAGCGCGCTCAGAACGAAGGCCGCACCCGGCTCCCCGACGTCTTTCTTGAAGAAAACAACCTGCACGCGGTGATGGACTATCTCGAGGAAGACATTTAGATCGCCGGGATCGCCCTCATCCGATCCTCTTCTTCAGGTCGGCCGCAATCTGTTTGCCGTGGAAGCGGCCGTTTTCGATGAATATCTCGCTGGTCCTGGCGCCGGCCACGATCACGCCCGCCACATAGATGCCGGGCACGTTGCTCTCGAAGGTCTGCGGATCGCACACCGGACGCATCTCCGGGCGTGTCAACTCAATACCCAGCGACTCCAGGAACTCGTAATCGGGATGGTAGCCGGTCAGGGCAAAGACAAAGTCATTCTTCAACTCCCGCGTCCCCTCGGGCGTGCGCAAGCGCACTGAGTCCGGCTTGATCTCCTCCACAGTGCTGTTGAAGCAGGCTGTAACCTCGCCTTTGGCGATTCGGTTCTCGATGTCCGGCTTGATCCAGTATTTCACGTTCTTGTGAATGCCCGGGCCGCGATGCACCATGGTGACCCGTGACCCCCGCCGCCACAGCTCCAGCGCCGCAATAGCCGCCGAGTTCTTGGCGCCCACGATGAGAACGTCCATGTCGTAATACGGATGCGGCTCCTTGTAGTAGTGCATCACCTTGGGCAGGTCTTCTCCGGGGACGCCCATGTAGTTGGGGCGATCGTAATATCCGGTCGCAACCACGATTTTGCGTGTGGTGTATTCATGCTCTAGATGGTGGCGGTCGCGGGTTTGCACATGGAAGGCGCCGTCATAGCCGGTCACGGTCAGCACGTGCTGATACTGGCGGACGTCGAGCCGGTAGTGCTGGGCCACGTTGCGGTAATACTCCAAGGCCTCCTGGCGGTTAGGCTTCTGGTTGGCGGTGGTGAAGGGGATATCGCCGATTTCCAGCAGCTCCGGCGTCGTGAAGAAGACCAGGTTCGCCGGATAGTGAAACAACGAGTTCACCAGGCATCCCTTATCGATGGACACGGCGGTGAACCCCGCGCGCTGGGCCTCGATGGCGCAGGCCATGCCAGTGGGCCCTGCGCCGATGACCAGCACGTCGAAGTGGCCGCTTTCGGTTGTCATAAGAGGTTTATTTTACAGGCCGCGACTTCGGTAACCCCAGCAACCTGAAGCGAGGACGGCCTCGGGAGAGAAACCTGTTTCCCGCGGGCCGTATTTTTGCTACTCTCGCGCCTATATGCTCAAGAGATTCTGCTTCGCGATTTTCGCCATTGCGGCGCTGGCGCGCGCCGCGGTTGTTCTCGCCCAGGCCGCGGGCGACCAGGAATCAGCGCGCCCGCTCTACTACACCCGAGCGATCACCAGAGATGATCTCGAAGGCCGGACCTTGCGCGACCTCTCCCTGATGCGCAACACGATCTATGCCCGCGCCGGCAACAAGTTTCGCAAACAGTGGCTCAATGACTACTTCTCCGCCCTGCCGTGGTACCACCCGCTGGACAAGATGGATGAGAGCAAGCTCACGGCACTCGACAAAAAGAACGCCGAGATGATTGCCGACTACGATGCGGCCCTCCCCGCCTCAGAGTTGCGGGCCATGCAGCAGGAATTCCTGAACCCGCAGACCCCCGAAGACAAGATCGAGTTGCGGCTGGTCTCCATGCGCCTGGGTAAATGGGCCGGCTCTCCTGACCAGGACCGCACGCCTCTCGAAGATCCAACTTTGCTGGACAAACAGATTACTTTGAACAACCTCAAAGACTTTTCCCGCCGCGATCTCCGGCTGTTACGCAATCTCATCTATGCCCGGCGCGGCCGCCCTTTCCACTCGGACTTGCTCAAAGCCTACTTCGAGGCTGTGGAATGGTATAAGCCTGACCCGGCTTACACGGATGCTCGCCTGACTGCCCTGGACAAGCGCAACATCAACGTGATTCTCAGCCTGGAGAACTCTCTCGGCGGTCCACTCACCGACTACGAGCACAAGAAAGAAGACGGCTGGTTTGCGCGAGCTTGATAAGGCGTGATGCGCCCGGTTCGGGCGCAACGACAGAGGCAAAGCGCGGTAGCCTTTCATGTTGGTTCAGTCGTGGATGGGTGTCATCCTGCGGGTCCGAGCCCGTGTATGGAGCCTGCTCGTCTTGGAAGCAGGACCCGAAGGATCGGCTCCGCTGCCGGATAGGCGGAGCAGATTCCTCGGCGCTGCCTTCTGAATCCTCAAGGCTCAAGCGACCACGTTCGCGCGGAATGACACTTCTCTACGTGGTGACCGTTTTCTAAAACCTCGCCACATTTCCTTCTCGTACAAGCTTGCTGCTGCCAATCGCGTCCAGAAGATCGAAGATCCCTTGGGCATCCGGACTCGGCAACGCCGGCTGGTTGTTGATCCCGGCCTGTATGGGAATCAGCTCCGCCTCCACCGCTTTGCCACGACGCACCCGGACGCGCAGCAGGATCGCGTCTTGCTCTTGGGTGCAGTCACAGGCAAAGACCACGTTTCCCAGCCCCCAGGCGATCACCGCTTGCTCGCGGCGCTCTACAGGTCCGATGGCATGGGTGCCGTGCGCGGCAATCACGCTGGCGCCCGCCTGGTAGGCGATCTCCACCGCGCGTCGCAGCTCCGGACGGGGAAGATAAGATGGTGGCCCGGTGACATGAAAGGTGGCAACCAGCACATCCGCCCGGGCGCGCGCCGTTTTGAGTTCGGCAGCGAGGTTCGCTGGAACGCCGTGGGTAAGATCGTGCGCAATGACGGCAATCGTGATGTCATTGAGGTGAAGGAACGCGGCGCCAGCCAAACCTCCGGCCGGGACGATGCCGTGTTCGCGCAGTCGTTGCGCTGATTGCGCCGGCCCGGCCGCGCCCGCGTCTGCGGAGTGGTTGTTGGCGATGCCCGCCACTTTCAAGCCGAGGCCGGATAGTTCGGAAAGCGCCTTCGGCGAGTTCCAAAGTTGCAGCGTCTTTGTCCGCAGTTCCGAACGCTCGGCCACCGGACCCTCAAGATTGACAATGCCGGTCGCGTTCTGCACTATGCCAGCGATGCCTTGTAATTGTCCGCGCCCGCCATTGCCCAGGTTCACGTCGCCGCCGAGCCAGAGTTCGACCGCCGGCTTCTCGTCGAGGGCGTGGATTGCGCACGTAGCCATGATCGCAACCATGATCATGGCGGCGAGATGCTTGGCGGCACGCGCGCAGCAGCCTGACGCGGCCATCGTGAATCTTCCTGGCGGTTTTCGAATTGTTTCCAAGCCCATCAATTTTGACCGGGAACGCATCGAGCTTACCATCGCCTACCGGCGTCTCCATCAGGACCCGTCTGCCAAGGACGTCGTCATCCAGCCGAAGATGATCATCCTGCACTGGACCGGGATACCGTCGTTCATCTCCACATGGAACTACTTTAACCGGACGCGCGCTGAAGCCGAGCGCCCTGAATTGGCCGCGGCGGGCGAGGTCAATGTCTCCGCACAATTTCTGGTGGACCGCGACGGAACCATCTATCGCCTGATGCCGGAAAATTGGATGGCCCGGCATTGCATTGGCCTGAACCACGTGGCCATCGGCGTGGAGAACGTGGGCGACGGCGAAAAATTTCCGCTGACCACGGCGCAGGTGAAGGCCAACGCCGCGCTGGTCCGCTACCTGGCTGCCAGATATCCCATCACGCATCTGATCGGACACATGGAATACCGGCGGATGGAAGGAACGCCGTTCTTTCTGGAGCTTGATCCCAAGTATCGCAACACCAAGCCCGATCCCGGCGCGGACTTCATGCGCCAAGTGCGGGTTATGGTCGCCGATTTGAAACTGCAAGGGCCGCCGTAGGCGCAGATCCTTGCCGGGGGCACATGGGCCAGCCACTGCCCTATTACAGTTGATGGCGCGTCGTAAGAGTGGGATGATCGGAAGGCGCTCGTGCACTGGAGTCGTCCATGAAGCGATACGCGATTTTATTTGTCCTCTCGGCCACCCTCTTCGCCCAAAACGAAAAGCTAGCGGATGTCAGCGGCGAAATCATGAACATGCTAGGCCGACCCATGACTGGCGCGCAGGTGGTCTACACGAACCTTGCCAACGGCAAGACGTACCGCACGCAAACCGACCGCAACGGCAAGTTTCGCATGATCGGGCTGATACTCGGCGATTACCAGGTCGTGATCACCGGGCCCGACGGACATCTGGTCTATTCGGGCAAAAAGCCGGCTTATGCGGCCGACAACCAGGCCCTCAACGTGATCCATATTGATCTCTCCCTGGTTCCCACCCAGGCCTCGCTCGCGCCGTTCAAAGGACCCACCGCCGAGGAGATTCAAGGCGCGGCGTGGCGGCGCAAAGTCACCGAGGCTACGGTCGGCGATCTTGCACCGAATCAAATGGCGGAACTGCGCGCTGAAAACGAGGCCATTGCCCGCTACAACGAATTGGCGCCCCAAGCCCAAGCTGCGCTCAAAGCACAAGATTGGCTACAAGCCGGGGAGTTGCTTCAGCGCCTGATCGCTATCGCTCCCTACCAATGGCAGCTCTACCAGAACCTGGGCATCATTCAGCGCAACCTGCACCAGTACCAGGAGACGATCCAGTCATTGGAAAAAGGGATTGAGGTTTTGGTTTACGATGACAGCCTCAAAAAAGACCGGCAGAAACGGAACGCGACGGTAGCCGAAATGATGATCGGCGAAGGCGAAGCGTACAGCGAGTTAGATAAACCTGACGCGGCCACTACCCTCTACCGCAAGGCGGCGGAAATTGACCCAAAGCCCGCCGTGGCTTATATGCATCTCTGCATCGCCGAATACCAGGCCGGCCATGCCGAAGATGCGCTGGCAGCATGCGCTACCGGCATCGCCGCCGACCCCAGACGGCCGGAGTTCTATCAGATCCTGGCCGGAATCGAAGGCAACCTCGAGAAGTATGAGGACGCTATTCGCGTCTATGAGAAAGGTATCCAGTTAGCAAAAAGAAAGATTGAGTTCGATAGAATTTCGACACATTCCAACATCAATACTCCTGTCATGACGCCGGGCCATCAAGTGGAGAACCTTTACGCCGCCATTGGCGGTCAGATACCGTCGCCGGCCGAAGAAGTGGCGTACTACAAGTCGCGCGCCGGACAGATGTTGCTGGCGGAGGGCAACCTTTATTTCCAGTTGCGGAAATTCAAGCAGGCCGCCGACCTGTTCACCCGGGCCGCCTCCATGCACCACTATCCTGCCCTAGCCTATTTCAATCTGTGCGCTACGCGGTTCGACATGAACGACCTGAAGGCCGCCGTGGAAGCCTGTGACCGAGCCATCGCCGCCGATCCCCAGATGGCAGAAGCCTATTTCGTGAAGGCTTCCGCCCTGCTGGGTGAGAACGCCAAGCGCGGCAAGTTCACCATACCCGAGGCCACTGTGGCGGCACTGCAGAGGTATCTACAACTCGCGCCCGACGGCGCCTACGCTGTGGACGCCAGCAATCTGCTTCAGACTATCAACCGCCGACATTGAGGGCCGGATTCCCGCTTGTGCCTTCCCCCCCAAGCCTCGCAAGCACGAACCTGACCGCTGCGCGTGGGGATGCGAGTGCTCATTTTCCCTTTTAGGTCTTTGCGCATCCAACAGCCTGAGTTGTTGAGGGGCGGCTCATGGGCGAGCGTTTGCGCAGAATTGTGGGACAAGGGCTGGCTTTGGTGGAAGACATTGTGTACGCCGGCCTAGGCATTCTTCTGGCGGTGGTTGCCTTTGCGCTCCTGCTTGCCGCATTGAAGGACTTTACGGCTGCGCTGCTTGCCTGGTCGCTGCCGGGGCAAATCGTCGGGTTGCTGGATCAACTCCTGTTGATTCTTCTTATCGTCGAACTGCTCTATACCGTCCAAGTCTCGTTTCGCGAGCACGGACTGTTGGTGGAGCCGTTTCTGGTGGTCGCCCTGATTGCAGTGATCCGCCGGATTCTCGTCCTGACGGCCGAGCTATCCAAATTACCCGAGGCCGGCGGCGCCGTGTTCAGCCACGCGTTACTTGAGCTTGCTTTGCTAACCATCATGGTGCTGGTGTTGATCACCGCGTTGATCCTGTTGCAACGTCAGACAAAACCACGGCTGGAGAATCCGTCGTAACCGGAAATCTTTGCGTTACGCCTATCTGAGGGACAGGATTTTTGCCGCGAGGCCTGGCTCCCGCTCATACTTGCAAACGTCTCATTTATAATTTCTAGTTTTGCTCGCGCCCGGCGCGACATCTATAGGGGCTACTCAATCGAGAAACAGCCTTCATCGAGGACACCATGGCCACATCGAACACGCGCACCGAAAAAGATTCCATCGGCACCAAGGAAATTCCCGCCGACGTTTATTACGGCATCCAGACCGCGCGCGCGGTGGAGAATTTTCCCATCTCCGGGATGCGGGCGCATCCTACTCTGGTCCGCGCCTTCGGGATGGTGAAACAGGCCGCGGCCGAGGCCAACAAATCTCTCGGACTGGTGGACGATAAACGTGCCGACGCCATCATCCGGGCCGCGCAAGAGGTTGCCGACGGCAAATGGAACCACCAGTTCGTGGTCGATGTCTTTCAGGCCGGCGCCGGCGTCAGCTTTCATATGAACTCGAACGAGGTCGTCGCCAACCGCGCGGTGGAGATTCTTGGCGGCAAGCTCGGCGACTATGCGATGGTCCATCCCAACGATCATGTCAACTACGGCCAGTCCACGAATGATGTTTTCCCCACCGGCATGCGACTGGCCACGCTCTTGGAGCTGGAAAAACTCTATCCCGCGTTGGAATCCCTGGCTGTGGCCCTTGAAGCCAAGGGAAAAGAGTTCCATCACATCATGAAGTCGGGCCGCACACACATGCAGGACGCAGTACCCATACGCCTGGGCCAGGAGTTCGCGGCTTATGCTGTGGCCATCCGCAAAGCCATCGCCGATATTCGTCACGCCGCCGATTCATTGCGCGAACTGGGTCTCGGCGGGTCCGCCGTGGGTACCGGCATCAACACTCATCCTGATTATCGCCGGCGCGCCATCGCCAACCTCGCTCGCATCTCCGGCCAGAAACTCACTCCGGCCGCCGACATGCGCTGGGCCATGCAGTCCCAGTCCTCGATGGCGCAGGTTTCCGCAGCGCTGCGCAACCTGGCGCTGGAAATCATCCGCCTGTCCCACGATCTGCGCCTGCTGGCCTCCGGACCCAACACCGGGCTGGCCGAGATCAATCTTCCCGGCCTGCAACCCGGCTCCTCGATCATGCCCGGCAAGATCAACCCGGTGATGCCCGAACTGGCAGCCATGGTCTCCTTCCAGGTGATTGGCAATGACACGGCGGTCGCGTATGCCGTGCAGGCCGGCCAACTCGAACTCAACGTGATGATGCCGACCATGGCTTACAACGTGCTCCAGTCCATTACCATCATGACCAATATGGTGACGGTCTTTACCGGGAAGTGCATTGCCGGCCTCACCGCCAACGAGAAACGCTGCAGTTTCTACGCGCAAAGTACCGTCTCGCTGGCTACGGCCTTGAACCCTTACATCGGCTACGCCAAGGCGGCGGAGATTGTGAAAGAGTCGGTGGCCACAGGGCGGTCGATCATCGACATTGCTCGTGATAAGAACCTCCTGACCGAAAATGAGATCGCCGAGATCCTGGATCCGGTGAACATGACCGAGCCACAGATACCGAAAGAGGCGGCGAAAAAGCGGGAAGATGTTAAGTCTCGAGAAACAAACAAAGCTGACAAGCCCGGCCTGCAAGAGAAGAAGAGCACGAAGAAGAAAAAGAAGCGCTGAATTCGGGCTGCTTCTCGCTGGTGGCGTTGAAGACGATAGCGATCCCTCGCTTCGCTTCGGGATTTTCAAAAAACAACATGGCCTACGAATCCGATCCCGATATTCTCGGCCACTACGAACAAGTGGAAGAGGATTCACGTCTGCAGCAAGGCTGGGGACCGCTGGAGTTGGCGCGCACCCAGGAGTTGATTCTGCGCGCGCTCAAGCCGGCGCCGGCAACCATCCTCGACGTCGGCGGAGGGTCGGGAATCTACTCCGCATGGCTGGCGTCACTCGGCTATGATGTGCGCCTGATCGATCCGGTATCCAAGCACCTGGATCAGGCGCTCAGCCGCTCGTTACGCCAGGAAAAGCCGATCGCCGGCATGCGGCTCGGCGATGCGCGCCACTTGGAAGAAAATGAAATGTCCGTGGACGCCGTTCTGCTCCTGGGCCCGCTGTATCACCTCACGGAACGCACAGATCGCATCAAGAGCCTGGAGGAAGCATTCCGCGTTCTTCGTCCCGGAGGGTTGGTGTTTGCGGTGGCCATCAGCCACTTTGCGTCGTTGTTCGACTCGCTGCTGCGCGGTTTTTTTGAAGATCTGGCCTTTGCGCCGATTCTCGACCGCGATCTCAGTGACGGCCAGCATCGCAATGAAACCGGCAACCCGCAGTACTTCACCACCGCGTTTTTCCATCGGCCGGGCGAGTTGTCGCGCGAGCTGATTGCAGCCGGCTTCCGCGTGGAAGAGGTGGTCGCCATCGAAGGTCCAGGCTGGCTGGCCCGCGATTTCGACGAGCTGTGGACAGATCGGTCTCTACGCGAGCGCTTGCTGCAATCGATTCGCAAGGTGGAGCGCGAGCCGTCCATTCTGGGCGCCAGCCCGCATATCCTGGCGGTGGGAAGGAAGTAACTAAAGAACAGCGAACGCGCGCACCGGAAATGTCCCAAAACCTTTTACCTTCACCGGCACGGCGGAGAACCTGAATCCCGCTTCGGGCACACGGTCCAGAGCGGTCATGTGTTCCACGATCAGGATGTCGCGGCGCAGCAGCGTTGAGTGAACTGGGCGGCGGCCGTCGTCCGTGCTGTCGATGTTGTGGGAGTCAATGCCCACCAGCGCTACGCCGGCATCGGCGAGGAGCCTGGCTGCATCTTCGGTGAGGAAGGGGTGGCCTTCGTAGTATCGGTCTGTTTTCCAGTGGCGCGACCATCCGGTCTCAACCAAAACGGCCTTGCCGGCCAGGTCACGAAGAGAAGTAAAGTGAGCGGCATCGATGCTGTGCGCGTTGCCCGCAGAAACCTTCACCGCGGAGAGCCCGGCCAATTGCTCCAGCCGCAACTCCGACAGATCTTTCCCGTCGGCATAGCGGTGAAATGGCGAATCCATGTAGGTTCCGGTGTTGGCGACCATCTCAATCTTGCCGATCTGAAACTCCGTCCCGGGCGCATAGAATTTGCGCGAAGCTTCCCGGCTGAGATAGTCACAGATGATGGGGGCAGGCAGGCCCTTGTAGGTGACTACGCCCGCCTCGACGGTATGGCTCAGGTCAATCAGCATACTCTTTTCAAGCGCTAGCTGCGCGCAGCCTCATACGATAAGAAGCTATGACGGCGATAATGATCCAGATCACGTTGACGAAGGCGGAGGGATAAGCCCGGTAGTAGGCCGTATTTACGATCAAGCAGCAGCTTCCCGCTGCATTCAGGAGCTGGTAATGGCCGGAGTCGGCGCGAAGTTTCTGGAATGAAACCAATCCGTAGGCCAGTAGTAGCAGGCCTGCTCCCAGCCAGCCCACGAGATCGACAGCGAATTTGGTCATAGCAGTACCGGCAAACAGCAATTTAAGAGAATAGCAAATAGCAATTAGCCATTACCCTTAGCCTTTAGCCGAAAACAGAATCTGCTGCCAACTGGGCTCATTTTTTCTTTTTTGGCTAATTGCTATTTGCCAATTGCCAACTGCATTTCAGTATGCCCACCGCAGCAACGCAGCGCCGGTGGTAAACCCCGCGCCGACCGATGCAAGCAGTACCAGGTCGCCTTTTTTGAGCCGGCCTTGCCGGCGTGCGCTGTCCAGGGCCAAAGGGATGGTGCCGGCGGTGGTGTTGCCGTATTCATCAATGTTAATGATGATGCGGTCTTCGCTCAACCCCAAGCGGCCGGCGCACGACATGATGATCCGACGGTTGGCTTGATGCGGCACGAACAAATCCACGTCCGTGCCTTTGAAACCATTGCGTTCCAGCAGCAGTTCCGAGGCCTCAGCCATCTTACGCACGGCGTACTTGAAGACGGCCTGGCCGTCCTGGTGCACGTAATGCATTTTCTTGTCCACGGTTTCGTGCGAAGCCGGATGCAGGCTGCCGCCTCCGGGCATGTTCAACGAGCAGCCCCCGGAGCCGTCCACTTCATGGAGAAAGTCGATGAAAGAATGATCGCCGTCTGCCGGTTCAATCAGCACGGCGCCGGCTCCGTCGCCGAAGATGATACTCGTGGCGCGGTCGGTGTAGTCGATGATGGAGGACATGACGTCGGCGCCGATGACCAGGACTTTCTTGTGTGCCCCCGACTCGACAAACTTGACCCCCGTTTGCAGCGCATAAACAAATCCCGAGCAGGCAGCGGAGACATCGAAGCCCCAGGCGCCCTTGGCGCCGATCCGGTCCTGCACCAGGCATGCGGTGGAGGGGAACATCATGTCCGGAGTGACCGTGCCCACAAAAATCGCCTCAATCTCGCTGGCGGAGATGCCGCGTTCCTGGAGCGCCTTGCTGGCGGCTTCCACCGCAAGATGCGACGTAGCCGTACCCGGGTCCACGATGTGTCTTTGCCGGATCCCCGTCCGCTCCACG
>CAZFRV010000050.1:0-7580 GCA_964521445.1 uncultured Acidobacteriaceae bacterium | reverse complement strand
CTTCAACCGGATCGCTTGGCCTACGGCCAAGCTGCAGAGCTCTTGGGAAAAGCGCTCCAAAAAAACCCGGACGATCCCGTTGCTTTGTTTAACCAGGCTATCGCCTGCGAAGAGATTCCTGCATATGAATGTGCCTCTCGTGACTGGGAACATCTCCTCAAGGTCGATAAGGACCCAGGATGGTCAAGCGAAGCGCAGGAACATCTGAAGGCCATTCAGGAAAAAAAAACTCTAGAGCACTAACTCTCCTTCGAATGCAGAATCCAGAGATCGTTTGGCAGACACTGCAGGAACAACACGCCCTGACTCCTTGGCAAGATGAATATTTCTTGGGTGTGGCTCTAGAGCAATGGGCTCTGAAACCTGCTTCCGGAGATCCTTCCTCAGCGTTGAAACGGCTGGCCGACGGCCTCAAGACAAACCATGACGATCCCTGGCTGTTGGACTTCTTGCATGCTCCATCATCGGCTCAAGGCAACAAATTACTACTTGCCGCCCTTGACGCTAATCATGCAGGCAATGCCGACCGAGGCCTCACGGCCGCTGGCTCTGCCTACGCGGCGTATCTTCGCAGCAACAACCCAGCGGGCGCGCTACGCAGCGAGTTTGAGATTATCTACGCCTTGCAGCGGAAGAGCAGAGCGACTGAGTGCATTAGGCGGGCAACGGTTGCGCGAACGCTATCGTCCAGGCTTGGCTATTGGTGGATCAATATTCAGGCCACCATTGAGCAAGCCAGCTGTGAAGAGATGCGAAACCGGGCGGACGCCGCTTACGATTTGGCCAAAGCGGCGAACCACACGGCAGCCGTTGCAAGATACGGCAACCTTCAATTGAGAGCGATGGGGCTTTCCGGCAATCTGGCCATGGCGGAAGGAAACAGCGAGGGGACATGGGCCAGCGACATGCATGGCTTGAAACTCTTCTGGGAAGGTAGCTATCCGGACGACCGGGCATTCCAGTTCTATTACAATCTCCAGGTTGATTCCGAGAGAAACCATGCTGTCTATGTTGCCGAAGCTCTTCAACGCGAAGCCCTGCTGATGATTGCTGGCCGTTCGCGATTTGATTTCGAGGCAATGGCACATTTCAGAATGGCCAGCGCTGCAGCGGCGGCGGGAGACGAGGGGGCTGCGAGGCAAGAAGTCAGCTCCTCTCGGAGCGTTCTCGAAAAACTTCCTCCATCTTCCGCTCGCGAAGTCTACAACGCATACTGTGAAATTGGCCTCGCTCGCCTGGCAATGCGATTTGGGTCCGCCACGGAGGCCGCTCGACACTTGGACAGCGCACAACTAGTCGTTTCCCACGGCGAAAACTCGGTATTGCTGCTCGAATACCTAACGACGCGAGCCGAATTGGATCGAGCCTACTCAGACCTTACCGCTGAACAGAAGGATCTCAGGAACGTTGTCTCTATCGGGGACCATGGATTTGCGAACCTGAAATCGGCCGCTGACCGCTGGAGGTGGCGGGAAGTGGTTGAGGCGTCCTACCGGCGGCTCTTGGAGATCGAGATCTCCAGCCCTCATTCTAAACACCACGCTTTAGGCTACTGGGAGCTTCTGCGCCAATCAGAGAGCGCACCTTCTTTAACAGGCGCTGCGCACTACAAGACTGCAGATATAGAGGCATTGACCAAGGCCCGGCTTTCGAGATTTGCAGGCAGTACACTAATCTCATTTGCCGTCCTGCCTGACAACCTCGTGGCCTGGGTCGCGGATACCCGCGGCGTCCACGAATTCGTTCTTCACGTAACTTTGACGGAGCTAAGAAGGGAGGTCCGGCGGTTTTACTCCTTATGTTCCGACCCTGGGTCGGATCCGGCAAAGGTAAATGAGTCTGGGTCACGTTTGTACAAATTGCTAATTGGTCCTCTTGAAACAGTTTTGGATCCTGATCGCGTCTGGGATATCGAACCAGACGGATTCTTGAGCATGATCCCGTGGTCTGCGTTGACGATGCCGGACGGAGCATATATGGGGCAGGAGCGAACGCTCGCGATCTACGGCGGTCTGTTCACGAGCCCTGCGAAACCGAGGAGTAAGCGTGCAGTGAAAACCGTGCTGGCGGCAAATCCGGAATCAATCACCTTCAACGACAAGGTTTTCCCTGCTCTCCCGGATGCGGAAGCCGAGGTCGCCGAACTGGAACGGCTCTATAAGAACACGCTCGCTCTGCGTGGCAGAGTCGTCACCGTTTCCAACGTGCTGCAGCAGCTACCAAAGGCGAACATTTTCGAATTTGTAGGACACGCCCTGACTCGCACGCACGGAGGCGAGCTGGCGTTGCACGGCCAAGATGGGAGCGGGGCAGTGCTGTCGGCGTCCGGCGTGGAGCAGCTTCAATTGAAAAACACTGAACTGGTGGTCTTAGGAGCCTGCTCGACTGCCGCCGAGGCCGACGCGGATCGCGACCCCAACGGCTTGGTGCGCGCATTTCTGAACGCGGGAGTAACGCAAGTCTTGGCGGGTCGCTGGGACCTGGATTCGGTGGCCACAGCCGAAATGATGAAAACATTTCACATCTCGTTCACGTCCGAAATGTCCGGGGCACAATCGCTCCGGACGGCACGACAACAGGTATCATCGCGCAATCGATTTTCCCATCCTTACTACTGGGCGGGGATGGAGATTTTTACTTCCAACTAGGAGGGCGTCAATTCAATGGCTATTCACCGCCGTTCCATGCTGAAGGCTCTGGTCGCATTGCCGGCTATTTCTCTCTTACAGACTAATCTGTTAAGAGCGCTGGTCGGAGAGGGCACACCGTCATCCGTTTACATTTTGTTGCACGGAATGTTTTTTCTTGAGTTTGCAAATGGTTATCTTTGGGTTGCCACTCCGAACTACGGGGGACACAGATACCATATCAGGCGACATGGGCAAGGATTCACCGACCTTAGCGGGGATATCCTCTTTAACGATTTATCGGGGGGCAGCATGACTTCGTTTCCTTCGGAGCTCCCCCAGTTCCCGAGAAGCCTTCTCAGCAAGGCCGCAGTTCTGCCAGCAGCAACATCATATGCCTGCAGGCTGAGACTGCCCCTTCCGGTGGACATCGTTTCCCTTCGCACCGACAGCAGGAGTAATTTCCATCCAGACACAACACCAACCAAACCGCACGTGATCGCGGACGCTCTTAGCAAACAGATCTCGCCCCGCGTCGCTACCATAACCTGCCTTCAATACGGACCGTCTAGCACAAAAGGTTACTACGTGGATAGCTACTACGCTGAACACTGCGATAAACCTATTCCACAAGAAATAAACAACGCTTTGAAAGCGGCGGCCGAACCGACTTTTCTAGGGAGCAAGTTTGATCTGCAAATGTTGAACATTGCGGTGCCAGATGCTCCTGAGGACATCGACGATGCTCTACCGGCAGGAGTCACTCATGTTGATGAGCATGAGTTCCAACAATTCTTGGAAGTGCGTCCCCAAGACTGCCCTCCTCCCGGGGCAATGCATGCGCTGGTCGATGTTGCAAGTTGTCCGCAATTTGGGCTGTCTTAGCGTCATCTGCGCGTCTTGACGACGCTGTTGTAGACTGACACGGTTTGAAAGCAGCCGGTTCTGCGGTATCCTCCTCTTTCTCATTCATTTGGAGGATACCGTGAACTCATTTCGGCGTTGCGTTGTGTTGATGGCCGCTCTGGCGGTTTTTGGGTCGGGACTGGCGGGGGCGCAGCCTCATTCGGCGGCCACGAAGCAGGCTGCGGCCCAAACAAAAGGCTCGATGCCAGCCAAGGCCACTGCTACGGCCAAACCAACATCCACCCAACCCGCCCCCATCTCCAACCTCGACCCTTCCCTGCTCCAGTCTCTCCACTGGCGCGGCATTGGGCCTCTACGTGGCGGACGGACTCGTGGCATTGCCGGGGTACCAAGCCAGCCGAGCGTCTTCTATATAGGTGTCTGCAACGGGGGCGTCTGGAAGACCAACGATTACGGTCGCACCTGGAAGCCGATCTTTGACGACCAGCTCACGGGATCGATCGGGGCCATCGCGGTAGCGCCGTCCGACCCGAACGTGGTTTACGTCGGCAGCGGCGAGGGGCTGCATCGTCCCGACCTGTCGGTTGGCGACGGGGTTTACCGCTCCACCGACGCAGGCAAGACCTGGCAGCACATGGGCATGCATGACGCTCAGCAGATTCCGCAGATTGCCGTTGATCCGCACGATCCCAAAAGGCTGTTTGTGGCCGCGGCCGGCCATCCCTATGGACCGAACATCGAGCGCGGTGTTTTCCGTTCCGTGGATGGCGGCCAGTACTTCCAGCCAGTATTACAGAAAGATTCCAACACGGGCGCCGATGACGTGCTGATCGATCCTTCCAACTCGAACATTGTTTACGCCACGCTGTGGGAGGCGCGGGAAGGTCCGTGGGAGAACGGATCGTGGAACGGGACCAACGGCGGCATCTACAAATCCACAAACAACGGCTTCGACTGGCAGCAGCTCACCGGTGGCTTGCCCAAAGAGATCATCCAGGCGCATATCGCCATCTCCCAGAGCAATCCCAAGATGCTCTTCGCTTCGGTTGCGACCAAGGAGGGCGTGAAGCTCTATCGCACAGACGACGCCGGCGCCAACTGGACTGTCGCGACCACCGATCCGCGGCCCGCAGGACGTATCGGCGGGGGCGACCTGTCGGTCCCGATCATCGATCCCAAGAACCCGGACGCTATTATCGTCACCAGCACCGTCACCTGGAAATCCACTGACGGCGGCAAGACCTGGACCGGCTTCCGCGGCGCTCCTGGCGGCGACGACTACCAAAACATCTGGATCAACCCTAACGATCCGCAGATTATCGGCATTGTGAGCGACCAAGGCGCCATCATCACGGTGAACGGCGGCGAGAGCTGGAGCTCGTGGTACAACCAGTCCACGGCGCAGATGTACCACGTGAGCGCGGACAACGCTTTCCCCTATCGGTTGTGCGGCGGACAACAGGAGAGCGGCTCAGCCTGCGTCTCCAGCCGCGGTGACGACGGCCAGGTGACCATGCGCGAATGGCATCCGGTGGCCGCCGAAGAGTACGGCTACGTGACCCCCGACCCGCTCGATCCTGACATCGTCTATGGCGGCAAGCTCACGCGCTACAACCGGCGTACGGGCCAGGCGCAGAACATCATGCCCAAGCCGTTTCGCTCCCAGGATTTTCGCGTGTTGCGCACCGAGCCGGTGGTTTTTTCGCCGATCAACCCGCATCTTCTTTACTTCGCAACCAACACGCTCTGGAAAACGCTGGACGGCGGCCAAAGCTGGCAGCAGATCAGTCCCGATCTCACGCGCAAGACCTTTGAAGTCCCGGCCAACGTGGGCAAGTACCGCGACCAACCCACGGCAAAGGCCACGCAACGTGGCGTGATCTACACGGTGGCGCCATCGCCGCTGGACATCAACCGCATATGGGCGGGGACCGACGACGGGCTCATCCACATCACCACCGACGCCGGCGTGCACTGGAAAGAGATCACGCCGCCGGACATGAGTCCGTTCCAAAAAGTTTCATTGATCGAGGCCAGCCATTTTGACCCGCAGACCGCCTATGCCGCCATCAACACGCTGCGCCTCGACGACCTGCGCCCGCATATCCTGCGCACGCGCGACTCGGGCAAGACCTGGACGGAGATCGTCGCCGGCATCCCCACCAATGAAAACGTCAATGCGGTGCGCGAAGATCCCAAGCGCAAAGGGTTGCTGTTTGCGGCAACCGAGCGGACCGTCTATGTTTCGTTCGACGATGGCGACCACTGGCAGTCCCTGCGCCTGAACATGCCCGCCAGCTCGGTGCGCGACGTGATCATCAAAGACGACGACCTGGCCGTGGCCACGCATGGCCGCGGCTTCTGGATCCTGGACGACATCACGCCGCTGCGCCAATTCGACCCAAAGGTGACCTCCGCCGAAGCGTTTCTGTTCAAGCCGCAGACCGCCATCCGCGTCCGCTGGGACATGAATACTGATACGCCGCTGCCGCCCGACTACACCGCCGCCGAGAATCCCCCGGACGGAGCGGTGATCGACTACTACCTGGGCTCGGCGACCAACAGCCCGGTTACTCTGGAAATCAAAGACAAAGCCGGCAAGACGGTCCGCAAGTATTCGAGCACAGACAAGGTTGACCCCATCAATCCCATGCTCGACATCCCGACGTATTGGGTGCGTCCGCCGCAAACGCTCTCCGCCGCGCCGGGCACACATCGTTTCCTGTGGGACATGCATTACGCCCCGGTCCCGGGCGTGGAGTCGGAATATCCGATTGCAGCCGTTCCCCATAACACCGTGCCGCAGCCGACCTCGCCCTGGGTGATGCCGGGAGAGTATACGGTAGTGTTGACCGCAAACGGCAACTCGTATTCCCAACCTCTCACGGTGAAGATGGACCCGCGGGTCAAGACGCCTCCAGCCGGCCTGGCGCAGCAGTTCGAGCTTTCCCAGCAGCTCTACACGCAGCTCCTCACGCTGGCCCCCGCCGTGGAGCAGGCCAACGACGCGCGCCGGCAGCTCAAACTTATCCGGCAAAAGCTGCAGGAAGGCACGCTGGCGGCCGCGGTCGATCAGATCGACCAGAAACTGCAAACGCTGGTGGGCGGCGGCGGACGCAGACCGGGCGCGGGCACTGACCAGCCGTCGCTGGCCGGCATGCGGACAAGATACCTGGCGCTCTTCAATGTCTTCCAGGATGCGGACGTTGCGCCCAGCACTCAGGCTGCCGCAGGCGTAAAGGAAATCAGGCAGCAACTGCCGCCGCTGTTGGCGCGGTGGGAAGCCATCAAGTCGCAGGATCTTCCGGCTTTGAACGCGCAGTTGAAACAATCCAACCTACCGGAGGTAAAGCTAGAAGCAACGGGTGAGGCAGCGAAGGCAGCGGTGTCGTCGCGGGATAAGGATGAGGAGTAGAAGCGAAAAAAGTGTCCGAAGCCTTTGCATGTATGAGGTATCTTACGATGTCTAAAAAGCCTCTATTAAAGCAATTTGGAGAACTGACTGTGCAGGATTTTGCTCAACATCCTGTATGGATTTCCGTGCATGGTGCAGATGAAGATGAGCCCTGGTATGAGGACTGCGACGAGGAGACCTTTCGGCCGTGGGAAGGCGCGTTGCCCATCAGCCTGGACGAGGGAATTGTGCTTGTGCAGGCAACCCTTACTTTCGCTGATGGAACCACGGTACCGGGGTTTATCACGCCACAGCACGATCACCGGCCCCTTGACCTCGGAATCATCCAGCCGCAGGCTTTTTCTCCTGCCGGGAGGCATGACTTTTGGGACGGCATGTTCCAGCGTTCAGGAGAGTTGAGGGCTTCTTTTTATAGAGACTTCAGGAAGACTGACAGCCAGATTTTCCCTTTGACCTTTGCCGCCACGCAGGGTTTGGCGTCCGGACAGACAACGGGCAAAGTTGAGGGTTTCTACGTAAAAGAAAAAGGAAGAATTCGCGTGTATCGGTGAGCGGATCTAAGTCCGCAGATCTGATGGCTAAAGCCAAGCCATGAGACCCGCAAGGACTGAAGCCAAGAACCGGCCTGCAGACGCGAATCCACAAATCCCCGCAGCCAACCCGGATTGACA
>CAZFRV010000049.1:0-7889 GCA_964521445.1 uncultured Acidobacteriaceae bacterium | reverse complement strand
GCGTGAAGCTGTGGGATTGCTGGCACTTTCGTCGGGAGCGACACGCGCGGCGGAGCAAGAGGTTGGCGCTCAGATGCGGGTGCCGGCATCCGCAGCCAATGCCGGCAGCCAGGAACGCCGTGACATCGTAATCGATGCCTGGGTAGAAAGAATTTCCAAGACGTATCCGTTGAGGAAAGATCGGCCACGAACATTCATCACCCGCAAAGGCCGCAAGGTGGGGGTTCACACCGCCCAGCGAGATGAGTCAGGCCTATGGGAGTTTAGTTTCCCCGATCGTCCCTTGAACGTACTTGTGCTGCTCGCGGAGGATGATGGATATGTGCGCGATTTTGTGCTGCCCCCAAAGTTTCTCCAGGAGCATTGGAGCGATTTTGACGCCGATCCACGCGACTCGGGTAAGACGAAATTGATCCAGATGCGGAAGGAGGGGGCGCATCCGGTGATTATGCTCACCAAACACAATATCCCCATTGAGACCTATGAAGGGCAGAAAAATGAAAAAAACTATTTTGCCCTCGAGTAAGGTCTGCCATCACCGTTCTGCCAACCTCTTCGCGCCGCAGCGGCTGACGCCGGGTCTCCTTATGCCACTTGCGGGCCGACTCGCAGCGCTCAAGTCGTGCCCTGGTACAAGTCCCTCTGACGGCTGCAAGCTGGAATGCTTGACCTTGTGGTCCGGTGCCTCTTGCCTTTCCGATCACGGCGATCACGCGCGATCACGGCGATTCCGGCGATCTCTTTTCTTTCCACAGGCCCGACTGTGCCACAATAAGCAATAAGCAACGATGCCCGCATCTCCCCAATCTGTCGAGAATACCGCCAACGAGTTCCCTTTCGCGGTAACCGTCGGTCAGGTCTACGATGGCCCACTGGACCTCCTGCTGGACCTGATCCGCAAGCAGGACATCGACATTTACGACATCCCCATTGCCAGGATCACGGCCCAGTACCTGGCATACGTCGAAACTATCAAGCACTTGGATATCGACGTGGCGGCGGAGTTCATCTACATGGCTTCGCTTTTGATCCACATCAAGAGCAAAATGCTGCTGCCGCGCGATCCGGATGCGCCCGAGGGCCAGGAAGATCCGCGGGAAGAACTGGTGCAGCGTCTGCTGGAGCATGAAAAATTCAAGAGCGCGGCGCAGATGCTCTTACAGAAACAGCAGATCGAAGACGCCGTGGTCAGCAATCCGTCGCTCAAGGAATTCAAAGACGACGAAGGCGCCGAGCCGGAGCTGGCCGCCGACGTGGTGGACCTGGTCCGCACCTTCCAGCAGATTCTGGACCGCGCCCGTTCGCGCCCGGTCCTGCAGGTGGATGAGGAAACCGTGACCGTCGCGCAGATGATCGAGTTCTTCCGCCGCCGGCTGCTGATGGAAGACCGCCCCATCCGCCTGAAGCGGCTGCTGCAGCACATCACCTCCCGCAACGCCCTGATCTCGGCATTCCTGGCTTTGCTGGAACTGGTGCGTTTGCAGGCCATCTTGCTGCGCCAGGAGCGGGTGTTTGGCGACGTCTTGATCAAGAAGCACGCAATGTTTGACGCGATCCTGGGCGAAGCCGCCCTGGTGCGCGATGATTGGAAGTAAACGAGCACTTAGCAATTAGCCATTAGCAATTAGCCTGAGCACCGAGATGCGAGCGGTGTTTTCGAGGGGCGGCGAAGGAGTTGAAGTGTTAGTCCGGCAGAAGGCTGCCGTAACTAACGGCTAAGTGCTAAAGGCTAACGGCTAATTGCCAATGGCTATTTGCTAATTGCTTATCCCCATGTCCCTTAAACCCAAAATCGAAGCCCTGATTTACGCGGCGGAAGAGCCGATCACTCTGGACCAACTGGCGGCGCTGCTGAAAGAGGATTTACTGGCGCTGAAAACCGCGCCGCGAGCGCCCGAGGAAGATGCGACGCCCGAGCCAAGTGAAACCGCCGCGGCCAAGGCCAAAGATCCGAAGCGCGCGCAGCAGAAATCAGAGCGGGCTGAACTGCGCGAGGTACTGCGGCCGCTGCTCAACGAGCTGATTGCCGACTACGCCCGTGAAGAACGCGGGATCGAGGTGCGGCAGGTTGCCGGTGGCTATCGCATGTCCACCAAGCCCGAGCACCACGACGTGGTCCGCGCATTTTCGAAGAGCCTGAAACCTCCCGTGCGGCTCTCTTTGCCCGCGCTGGAAACGCTGGCGGTGATCGCCTATAAGCAGCCGGTCACGGTGCCCGAGATCAGCGACATTCGCGGCGTGGATGCCAGCGGCGTGATCGGCACACTGCTCGAACGCAAGCTCATCACCACCGCCGGACGCAAATCCGTGGTCGGCCGGCCCATGCTGTACCGGACCAGCAAGGATTTCCTGATGCGCTTTGGCCTGAACGATTTGACCGAGCTGCCCAGCTTGGAAGAGTTCGAGAAGCTGGCCGGTGGCGAGTTGCAGCAAGAGCTGCTGGCTTCCCAAGACACTGCCCTCGCCGACGCTACGGGCGTGCCAGAAGCAAATGCCGCGGCGGAGTCCACGGCGTCGCCGCAAGACGCAGCGGAACCCGCGTTGCCGCGTGACTCCCACAGCAATTCACCTGACCGGCAGGCCGGGGATGGAATTGGCTCCGAGAGCAGTGGGGGCTGACCTGTGCCTGCTGAGCGCTTGCAGAAGATCATCGCGTCGGCCGGAATTACCTCACGCCGCAAAGCCGAAGAACTGATCACGCAAGGCCGCGTCGCGGTGAACGGACAGATCGTTTCCGAACTCGGCAGCAAAGCCGACCCGGAGCGCGACCACATCAAGATTGACGGCAAACTTCTTCGCGGCCCGCAGCGCAACGTTTATATCCTCCTCAACAAACCCAAGGGCTATGTCACCACGGTTTCCGATCCTGAGGGACGTCCCACCGTGATGGACCTCGTCAAAAACGTGGGCCAGCGCATTTACCCCGTGGGTCGCCTCGACTACTTGAGCGAAGGCCTGCTGCTCCTCACCAATGACGGCGAACTGGCCAACTATCTCACCCGCGCTGCCTCTCACGTGGCCAAGACCTACATGGTCAAAGTCAGCGGCCGGCCGGCGGAGCAAGACATTCAAAAACTTCGCCGCGGCATCAGGATCTCCGCCCGGCCGGTACAAGGTCGCGCCGCCGGCCGTCCCGTGCCGCCTCGCGAAGCCCCGGCGCATACCGCGCCCGCGCAGATCCGCCTGATGAAGGAAGCGGAGAATCCGTGGTACGAAGTCACGCTCATCGAAGGCAAGAACCGCCAGATCCGGCGCATGTTTGAAGAAATCGGCCATCATGTGGAGAAAATCAAGCGCGTGCGTTACGGCCCGCTCAAGCTGGACGTGGAACCGGGCCAGTTCCGCGAACTCACTCCGGGAGAAGTGCGCTCTCTGCGGCGTCCCGGAGCGGGACTATCGCGGAATCAGACTCAACGGGGTAACCCCAGGCGGCGGAAGCCACCATCTCGCTAATCGCTCTCGAACCGTGATACAAAATAAAGTCGCCCCATGAAGACTGTTCTCGATCTGATTCCCGAGCAAGTGCGCCGCCTCGCTCCGTATGTGCCTGGCAAGGCCATCCGCCAGGCGCGGCATGAATCCGGTGTGGCCATGATCAAGCTGGCTTCGAACGAGAACCCCTACGGTCCGTCGCCGCTGGCCATGGACGCCATCCGCAGGGCCGCGGCGGAAGTCAATCTTTATCCGGACAACGAGGCCAGCACATTGCGCCGCGCCTTGGCCGCGTACCACAACCTGGCCCAGGAAAACATCTTCATCGCCGATGGTTCGCTCGGCATCCTCGACGTTCTGGCCCGAACCCTGCTTGGCCCCGGCCTGAACGCGGTCTCGAGCGAGCGATCGTTCATCAGTTATCCCATTGTCACCCGCGCCGCCGGCGCCGAGTACTTGACGGTCCCCATGCGGCAGCACGCCTACGATCTGGACGCCGTCGCCGCCGCCGTTGATGACAATACCCGCGTGATCTTCCTGGCCAATCCCAACAATCCGACCGGGACGATGTTCGATGCCGACGCAACCGATGAGGTTCTGCGCCTCGTCCCCGAGCACGTGCTGGTGGTGCTCGACGAAGCGTATTACGACTTTGCTCAGCACTTCGCCGCGCAACGCCGCATTACTTACACGCGCTCTTTCGACCACGTGCGCAGCGGCCGCGTGAATCTGCTGGTCCTGCGCACATTTTCCAAGGCCCACGGCCTGGCCGGATTGCGCATCGGCTACGCCTGCGGGCATCCCGAACTGCTACAGCACTTCGCGAGGATTCGCAATGCCTTCTCAGTCTCGGTGATCGCGGAGGCCGCCGCTCTGGCCGCCATGAGCGACGAGGTACACATTCGCCGTACCGTCGAGAACAATGCCGCTGGAGCTGCCTGGCTCACCGAGCGGCTGGCCGACCTCGGGATCAAGCCCGTCCCCACCAGCGCCAACTTCGTTTACTTTGAGCTCGACGAAGACGCCGACTCATTCGCCAGGCGTATGCAATCGGAAGGCGTGATCGTGCGCTCGCTTGTTCCTTGGGGCATACCCAACGGGATTCGCGTAAGCATCGGCACGCCGGAGCAAAACGAAATGTTCGTCCGGGCATTCAAGAAGGTTGGTCGGCAAGCGGTGGCGCCCTAATCTTTACTGCCCTGGCCCTCCGTACCTGACCGCGCCAAACTTCACGTGGTTCAGGATGTCGTAGTCGCTTACCTTGGTTGCGCCGGTCGTCTGCAAATCGCGATAGAAACAGACCCAGGCTTGGGCATCCACGTCGCACAGTGTTTCCATCAGGGCGGCCGTAGTGTTCGACGGGAATTTTCCGTCACCCATCTGGGTCTTGGGCGGAATGCCGTTGTTCGACGCAACTTCGCCGTACCACTGAATCTGCGCGGTCTTGGTGAAGCTGCCGCTCCATTCCGAGTCCTTGAAATATCCCAGCCACTGATCGTTGAACCAGCCCCACCAGGCGTTGTTGAAGTGGACCCATCCGATGTAGACGTCCACACCCACCAGCGTTGACAGGTCCATATAGGGGGAATAGGTGCTGCTGTACTGGTTCCAGCCGCAAAGATTGCCGCTGTGGCTGTAGCAGGTTTCAGCGCCGTTGATCCAGTGGTAAACGAAAAGATGCGGACGGCTGTCGCCGAACTGATCGGGCGAGACGCTGAAGCCCATCTCCACATCGTCGAGACTTCCCCCGGCCGATCCTGCGCCCATGACTGCGATCTCGCCGATCGAGTGTCCACCGTCGTCGCCGCTGTTATCGACGACCGGGCTCTCGATGTTGAAGGTCATGCCGCCACCGTCGGCCACGCGCATCTCTGACGCCGTTCCGTAATAGAAGCAACTTCCGAACCAGGAGACGCCGTCGCAAGGCGGGTCACCCGAGCCGCTGCCTGGATTGCCCGGAGACCGCGTAACACCACCGTCGCGCTTCCAATAGACCTGGTCAAAGGGAAGCAACAGGTGGTTGACCAGTTGCGGAGGTAACGGATGCGCCGGACCAGGCGCGGCGTAGTTGCCAAGCATTGGATTACCCTTGATGAAATGCCGATTGTTCGGCGCGACTACCACAGGCACCTCGCCTTCCGGACAGACCGGCTTCAACTGTCGCGGCGGCCGATACTCTTCCTGTTTGCCGTTGACGGCACGGCGCAATGGCATGGCCACCTTCGGCGGTTGAAGATCCGCCTGCCGCTTCACGCATTTCACCGCTCCCGGCTGCGTCTCCGATTGCGCTACCGCCGGTTTGGCAGCCGCCAGCATGAAGAGCCACACGATCGCTGCATTCGAGACAAAGAACCTGATCATTGGGTTTCTCCTGTTGAAGGAGTGCTGAAGCGTCCTGATTCGTTTCGCGGCGCAAACGAATAAAGAGGCGCCGGCAAATCCCGAAGCGAAGCGAGGGATCCCTATTGCCTGCGTAAATCTTGAAGTAGCCAGGTACCCCTCTAATTTCTTCTAGGTATAGGGATCCCTCGCTGCCGCTCGGGATTGCAGAAAAAAGCCCTTCTGTTTCTTTCTCTTGTGTTTATGATTGCCCGATGGCTTCCACAACCTGGACCACCGCTACAGTCACTCTCGGCCGGCACAACCGGATGGCCGCGGCTGGGATGGTGATGGTAGCGATTTTCGTAATTTTTGCGCTGTTCGCGCCGTGGATCGCGCCGCAGGACCCGGCGAAGATCGATCTGCCTTCGCGGCTCCAGGCTCCGAACGCCGCGCACTGGTTCGGCACCGATGAACTGGGACGAGACATCTTCTCCCGCATCATCTATGGTGCCCGCATCTCCATGCTGGTGGGCGGCAGCGTAGTGGCCGGATCGTTGCTGATCGGACTGGTCCTCGGCTCCATCGCCGGCTACTACGGCGGATTAGCGGACAAGTTCTTCAGCGTGGTCCTGATGAACGCCTTCCTTTCCTTCCCGGGAATCCTTCTAGCCATTGCCTTTGTGGCGTTTCTAGGACCGGGAATTTTCAATCTCATTCTGGCCTTGTGCATCGGCGGCTGGGTCGGCTATGCGCGACTGGTGCGCGCCCAGGTGCTGGCGGTGAAGGAAAAAGAATTTGTTGAAGCCGCGCGGGCGCTGGGCGCGAGCGACTGGCGCATCGTCACGCGGCACATTGTGCCCAACATTATCCAGCCAGTGATCGTGCAGGCGGCTATCGGCATGGCGGGCGCGGTGCTGGCCGAGGCCACCATGAGCTTTCTCGGACTGGGCGTGCCCCCGCCCACGGCAAGCTGGGGATCCATGCTCAACGACGCCCGCGCCCATCTCTTCGATTCACCGCATATGGTGCTGTTCCCGGCCGCCGCGGTCATGCTGGCCGTGCTGTCGTTCAACTTCATCGGCGACGCCCTGCGCGACTACATGGACCCGCGCTCGCGCATCGAAGCGGGATTGTAAGGAAAAAAACCTAAAACCATACCGCTGATTCACGCCGATGAACGCGGATTGAAGCAAAGAAGACGGAAATCAAGCCCGGGAAAGACTTGCTGTTTTATCCGCGCTCATCCGCGAAGATCCGCGGTAAGGTTTTAGTTTAGGTTTCCTGATGAGAATCGGAGTGATTTCTGACACCCACGGGCTGCTCCGGCCGGAAGCGGTCGAGCTATTGCGCGGCTCGGAGCACATCATCCACGCCGGAGATATTGGCGCACCCGAGATCATCCCCGCCCTCGAAAAGATCGCCCCTGTGACCGCTATTCGCGGCAACGTGGACACGCAGGCCTGGGTGCGGCGGTTGCCTGAGACTGAGGCGGTGGACTTAGGTGGCATGAGCATCTACGTGATTCATGACGTCAACGCTCTCGATCTGAATCCCAAAGCCGCCGGCTTCGCCGCCGTGATCAGCGGCCATTCCCACGTTCCCAAGCAAGAAATGAAAGATGGCGTTCTCTACTTTAATCCGGGCAGCGCCGGTCCCAGAAGGTTCCGGCTGCCGGTAAGTGTGGGCCGGCTGGAAATCGGGCGTGGCGGACTGAGCGGAACGATTCTGCCGCTGTTCCCTGCTCCGCAAGTATAATCAGCCGGCAAGAAGCCACAATGCGAGAGCCGTGGGTTCAATCGCCTCAACAGGAGGACACCTTGGCAACGCCAGCGATTTCACAGGAAGTACAAACGCCCACTTGGAGAATGATAGGAGCCACGCAAAGCGCTCCGGGAGTTCTCGCTCTTCATAAGGGGCAAATCTCCTACACGGAGACGGATGGACGCGTTTTCGAAGCTCCGTTGTCCTCCGTGACGGAAGTGGCGTTCCCTTGGTACTACTTTGGCGGGGGCGCCAAGGTGACGGTCAACGGCGTTCGCTACCGCTTCTCGTTTGTGAAACCCAACGGCGCCATGCCGGTGAGCCAAGCCCTGGTAGAGCGGGTGCAGGAGAGCTTGGGCACGCCTCAGCGGAGT
>CAZFRV010000048.1:0-5225 GCA_964521445.1 uncultured Acidobacteriaceae bacterium | reverse complement strand
AGGGCGCATGCTGGGGCAACTTCTCCCCGGCGAATCGGAAGCTCATGCACTTGTGGCATTGATGGAGTTGCAGGCATCGCGCAACGCAGCGCGCCGGGGCAAAAACGGCGAGGCCGTCTTATTGCCGGATCAGGACCGCTCGTTGTGGGACTACGCGCAGATCCAGCGAGGAATGATTGCGCTCGAGCACGCGCAGCAATTAGGAGGCGGCGCGAAACCCTACGCGTTGCAGGCAGCCATTGCCGCATGTCACATGCGCGCCCGCACCGCCGAAGAGACAGACTGGGACCGCATCGTTCTTCTCTACGACGCCTTGCTGCAAATCAATCCATCCCCAATCGTGGCGCTCAATCGCGCAGTCGCCGTCGGCATGGTCCAAGGCCCAGCCGCAGGACTCGACGCACTCGACGCAGCCGCCACCCTCGCCGGTGACTCTGCGCTAGCCGGCTACCATCTCTTTCCCAGCGTTCGCGGAGACCTGCTGATGAAGATGGGCAGGCTCTCTGAGGCACGTGAAGAGATCCAACGCGCCATCGCAATGACGAAGAACCTGCGGGAACAGGAACTGCTGGCGAACAGGTTGAAGCAGTTGGAGAAGGCGGCCTTCTCCGTATAGGTGCGGCTAGCCACCGAATGTCGGACCTATTTCGGCGCGAGCTTGCCGAAGCGGTAGGTCAGGAAGAGTCCCGCGTAGGACGGGAGTCTGACCCCGACGGGGCGCTCAAAGGGCGCGGCTTCTCCCTGAAGTTCCAGCGTCTCTAGGGTCTGTCCGGTGAAGCCGCTGGCCACAAGAAAACTCAAACCCGTCAAACCGCCGCTCTTCATTTTCTCCAGTTCATCTTTGCTGGATCTGACTTCAGTCACGTCACATCCGGTGGTGATCGCCATCACATTCAAGGTCGGAACAACTCGGATAAATATTGTCCGAGTAGTTCTGATGATCACGAAGACCTCGCTGCTGGCAACCCGTGCCCTTCTGTGTCTCGCCCGGGACAAGCAAGGCGTGGCGACTCCCCCGCGAAGTATCGCTCTGCAACTGGGAGAGTCACGGGCGTACATGGCCAAAGTGCTTCGGTCTCTAGTGAGAGCCGGGATCCTGCGCGCGGAGCACGGTAGCAAAGGCGGGGTAGTGCTTAACCGGCGTCCCGACGAGATCACGCTGCTGGCGATCGTGGAAGCGTGCCAGGGCGCCATTGCCCGGAGCTACTGCCAGGACATTGACGATCTCGGGACGACGTGTGCGTTTCACCGGGCAGCGGTTGAGTTGCGCCATTCGATCGTGAACGTTCTTTCGCGATGGAGCCTGGAGCATCTGGCGTCATCGCCTCGCCCAAGCAAGCGCCTACCCGGAGGAATGCATTGCATGTTGGTTGGAGTTCCCGTCGTCCCAGGCGCCGGCCGAAAGTCTCGATCGTCGACCGCAAATGCGAAGAGGTTGGGCTGACCCATGACCTTGCGTGTGTCCATCCCGGGTGAGCGGTATCAACAGGAGCTGATCTCGTGTCAGGTGGCGTGTCCCGTTCATACCGATGCACGCGGCTACGTCCGCGCTATTGCGGAAGGACGCTTTGAGGACGCCTATCTGATCGCTCGCGGTCCCAATCCGTTTGCTTCCATCTGCGGGCGTATCTGCGGAGCGCCCTGCGAAACCGCCTGCCGCCGCGGGAAGATTCCTCGTGTTGACGATGACGGCAACTTCGTCGCCAACGACCGTCCCATCGCTATCCGCGCATTGAAGCGCTTTGTGTGCGACTTGGCCGGTCCAGAGGCGGTCGGTCCGGCAGTGGCTCTGCACAATGTGCAGGCCTTTGTGCCGCCAGTAGCCGCTAACGCGGAAGAGATGGCGGCGCTGCTGCGTGCGAGCGTGGACGGCCGCCTGAAGAAAGCAAACGGACAAAGGATCGCCATCATCGGCGCCGGGCCCGCAGGACTATCCGCGGCTCATGATTTGGCTCTTCTCGGACTCAGGCCCGTGGTTTTTGAGAGCGAACCGGTGCCGGCAGGAATGCTGGCGGTCGGCGTGCCGGCCTATCGATTGCCGCGCGACATCATTGCCAAAGAGGTGGCAGTAATCGAAGCTCTGGGCGTGGAAATACGTTGCGGAGTACGCGTCGGCGAGCAGGTATCGTTTGCGGAGCTGCGACGTGACTTCAGTGCTGTGCTGCTTGCCGTGGGCGCGAAATCCTCGAGAGAACTTGGGCTGCCGGGAGAACGCGGGCCGCGCGTCTACGGCGGTGTCGACATGCTGCGCGCAGTTTCGCTGGGCGAGCCGATTGATATCGGCCGAGAAGTTGTAGTCATCGGCGGTGGCAATGTCGCCTACGACGTGGCGCGCACCGTGGTGCGGCAGATCGCCTTTGACACGGCGCGCACCGCAGCCCGCCTGCCGGGCATGAGCAGGGTTTCGCTGGTGTCGCTCGAAGGTCTGGAAGAGATGCCGGCGGACACCGTGGAGATCCGCGAAGGCGACGAAGAAGGTATCCAGCGCCTGAACGGCTGGGGACCGCTGGTGATTGAGCGGCGCGACGACGGTTCAGTGACCGGAGTTCTTTTTCGCAAGTGTACGCGGGTGTATGACGAGAACCGGCGTTTTTCCCCGACCTACGACGACGAGGTGACGACAACTGTTCCGTGTGACACGGTGCTGCTGGCCGTCGGCCAGAGCACTGCCTTGAAGTTTCTCGAAGACGGCGGACTGGACATAGAAATGATGCGTCCCGGCTGGCCGAAGGCGGACCCAGCCACGCTGCACACGTCAGCCCGCGGAGTCTTTGTCTGCGGCGATCTCGCCCACGGTACCCGGCTGCTCATTGACGCGGTTGCTTCCGGCAAAGCTGCGGCGCGTTCGATCTATGAGGCCACCACCGGAGACAAGTTGCAATTTGACGTGCTCACGGCCCATATGATCCTGGAGCTTTACCGCCGGGAACGCGGCTATGAATCCATTCGGCGGCAGGAGATTCCCACCTCACACCCGGAACAGCGGTTGAGCCATCCGGAAATTTGCGTAGAAACCGGATACGACGACGAATCGGCCATGCGTGAAGCTTCGCGGTGCCTGGACTGCGGCGTTGCACCCATCTTCGATGGTACACGTTGCGTACTTTGCGGCGGCTGCGCCGATGTATGCCCGACCCTGTGCCTGAAGCTCGCACGCCTCAGCGATCTCAGCGGTGTTGAGGGTTTTCAACAGGAAGTCCGTGCAGCCTTCGGCGAGGACATCGATCTCGACGCAAATTCGGCAATTCTCAAAGACGAGGACCGCTGCATCCGCTGCGGGCTGTGTGCGATGCGGTGTCCGGTGGATGCCATCACCATGGAACGCGTTGTTTTCAGTACCGATTGGAGGAGTTATGAGCGAATTACAGGAGACCAAACGCTCGCGGCTCGAACCTGAACCGGTAAGCCGCCGTGATGTGCTGGGGCTGATGTCATTGTGGGCAGCAGCATGCGCCATGTTGTTTGGCTTGTTCGGCATGTTGCGGCTGCCGAAAGCTGCGGTGCTCTCCTCACCCTCCAAGCGCTTCCGCGTCACTCTGCCAGAGACGCTGGCGGCTGGAGAGGCGTTTACGCCTACTGGCCGAAACGTGGCCGTATACCGCGATGAGCAAGGGATCTACGCCATCTCCCGCATTTGCACACACCT
Source organism: uncultured Acidobacteriaceae bacterium (assembly GCA_964521445.1). Lineage (GTDB taxonomy): Bacteria > Acidobacteriota > Terriglobia > Terriglobales > Acidobacteriaceae > Angelobacter. The sequence continues at coordinate 1,579 of CAZFRV010000048.1, read as the reverse complement.
TGGCTGCATTGTGAAACCCACCGCGGAAGGCTTTGAGTGTCCCTGCCACGGATCTCGCTATGACCGCGACGGCCTGGTCACCAAAGGACCTGCGCCGCGTCCGCTGCAATGGCTCGAAGTGAAGGAGCAGGGCGGAGTCCTGTACGTGGATGAAGGATCGAGTGTGGCATCTGGAACCAGGGTGAAAGTATGAGCGTTACAACTCAACCCAAGGAAGAGAAAGGCAGCCGGCAAAAGAGCACTTCTGCCCTGGGTCAGTTCTGGCACAACCTGAAGTCCACGCCGAGAGGTTTTCTGGACACTGCATTTCGCGGGGGCGCGCCCAAGACCGACCGGACTCGCTCGACCTTCATCTTCGGCAACGTCTTCTTCCATCTTCATTCGGTGCGCACGCATCGCTGGAGTCTGCGCTGGAGCGCCACCTGGGGGCTGGGCATCGCAACCTTCGCCGCCTTCCTGATCACTCTGGCGACCGGCATCTTGCTAATGTTCTATTACAAGCCCTCGCCCGACGCAGCCTACCAGTCCATCAAAGATATTCATTTCGTCGTTCCCACCGGGCGCTTTATCCGCAACATCCACCGCTGGGCGGGCAACATGATGGTGGTGACGGTAATCCTGCACATGGCCCGCGCTTTTTATACGGCCGCCTATCGCCATCCCCGGCAGTTCAACTGGCTCATGGGCATGGCGCTTCTGGTAGTGACGTTGGGGCTCTCCTTTACTGGATACTTGCTGCCTTGGGACCAGTTGGCGTATTGGGCCATTACGATCGGCGCCAACATTGCCGCTTCGCCGCAGGAAGTCACCAATGCGCTGGGTATCACGCATCTCTTTGACCCGGGAGGGCTGCAGCGGCTGATCCTCTTGGGCTCCGACACGGTAGGCCCGGAAGCCCTGATCCGGTTCTACCTCCTGCATGTCATGATTCTGCCTCTGGTGCTGGCCATGATCGTGGCCGTGCACTTCTGGCGCATTCGCAAAGACGGCGGGCTGTCCCGTCCTGCAGACGCAGATCACCGCCTTGGACCGGTGAAAGCTACCTATCCCATATTCACGGAGCAGCCAAAGAAGACATATCAGCTCGCCGCCATCGTACGCGGACGAACTCCCGCCGTGGGTAATGGCCCGGAGGGTACGGTCCCTTCCATGCCGCATCTTTTCTATGGCGAGCTGGCTGTGCTGATGGTGACCGTCTTCATCTGCGTGGCTCTGGCCCTGTTTTCGAACGCACCTCTCAAGGAGCTGGCGAATCCTTCCGTTCCGGAGAACCCCGCCAAAGCTCCCTGGTACTTCCTGGGATTGCAGGAGTTGGTGTCCTTCTCGGCCTTCATGGGTGGTATCGGTATTCCAACCATCGTTTTGCTGGGCCTGGGACTGATTCCTTATCTCGACCGAGAAACTGCAGGGACCGGCGAGTGGTTCGGCGGACCGGGCGGCAAGAAGCTGGCCTGGCGTTCGCTTTGGGTGGGGTTGGGCGCATCGCTCGCCATCGAATCGTTTGCCATTCACTTTGGCTGGCTGCGGGAATGGTTCCCCCATATTCCGCAACTGGTCATCACCGCCATCAATCCTGGCA
>CAZFRV010000047.1:0-7766 GCA_964521445.1 uncultured Acidobacteriaceae bacterium | reverse complement strand
CACCGGCAGTAAGATCGTGACCATCGAGGGCCTCGCGACCAGCGGCAAGCTCCATCCTTTGCAGCAAGCCTTTCTCGAAGAAGAAGCCTTCCAGTGCGCTTTCTGCACATCGGGGATGATCATGTCCGCGCATTCTGTGCTCACCGCCAATCCCAATCCTTCCGATGAAGACATCATCCAGTACATGGACGGCAACGTCTGCCGCTGCGGAACCTACCCGCGCATTCTGGCCGCGATCCGCCGCGCCGCGCAGGGAGCCAAGAAATCATGAAGGAACTGGCGCCATTGCGCCCCGCCGATACCGACCTGCGTGAAGCCGAGCAGCACACGGTCGCGCCGCTGCGGCCGTTCTTCGAGGTCAACCGGCGCGACCTGTTTAAACTTCTCGGCGCCGGGCTGGTGGTTGGCATCTGCGATCGAACTTCGTTGGCGCAGGAATCGGGCCGCGCGCAGGGTGAAGCGATTCCCCAGGACTTGGCGGCATGGCTGCATATCGGCGGTGATAGCAAGATCACGGTCTTTACCGGCAAGGTGGAAATGGGACAGAACATCCGCACCTCTCTGGCCCAACAAGTCGCCGAAGAGCTACACGCGCCCCTGAGTTCGATCACCATGATCATGGGCGATACCGACCTGACTCCTTTCGACCTGGGCACGTTTGGCAGCCGCAGCACGCCGCAGATGGGCCCGCAACTCCGCAACGCCGCCGCGGCCGCTTGCGACATGCTCCTGGACATGGCAGCACAGCACTGGCAGGCCGACCGTCATCTGCTATCGGCAAACGCCGGCGCCATTACCAACTCGCGCACCGGACAAAAGCTCACCTACGGCGAGCTTACGCAGGGACAAAAGCTGGTCAAGTCGCTGGCCGGCGACCCGCCGCTTACACCCGCCGCGCAGTGGCGCGTGGCCGGCACGGCGGCGCCCAAGGTTGACGGCAAAGCATTCGTGACCGGCGTCCATCAGTACACCTCTGACATGACGCGCCCGGGAATGTTGTACGGCAAGGTGCTGCGCCCCACCGCTTTCAATGCCAAGCTGGTTTCGTTCGACTCGAAGGCCGCCGACGGACTCCCCGATATCAAGGTCGTGCGTGACGGCGACTTCGTCGGCGTTGCCGCCCCCGATCCCGAGAGCGCGGCAAACGCCCTGGACCTCCTGAATGCGCAGTGGAACGCGCCACCTCAGATTTCTGAACCGGCTTTGTTCGATTCGCTGCGCCAGCCTCCTGACACCGAATCGCGCGGCGGCTTTGGCGGCGGCAATCGTGAAACCGGATCCGTACAGACGGGTATGGCCTCGGCGGCGAAGACCCTGTCGCAGACCTACACCGCGGCCTACATCCAGCACGCGCCGCTGGAGCCGCGCGCCGCCGTGGCCGAGTGGGAGGAAAACAAGCTCACCGTCTGGACGGGCACGCAGCGCCCGTTTGCCGTTCGTGAAGAACTGGCTTCCGCTTTTCACGTACCCCTGGCGCAAGTGCGCGTGATCGTTCCCGATACCGGCTCCGCTTACGGCGGCAAGCACACGGGTGACGCCGCAGTGGAAGCTGCCCGTCTAGCCAAGGCCGCGGGCAAACCAGTGAAGCTGGTCTGGACCCGCGAAGAAGAGTTCACCTGGGCGTATTTCCGGCCCGCCGGTGTGATCGACGTGAAGAGCGGCATCGCCGCCGACGGCACGCTCCTCGCCTGGGAATTTCATAACTACAACTCCGGGCCGGCGGGCATCGGCACGCCCTACAATGTCGCCAACCAGAAGATTCAGTTTCATCCTGCGAAGAACCCGCCATTGCGGCAGGGATCCTATCGCGGGCTGGCTGCCACCGCCAACCACTTCGCGCGCGAAAGCCACATGGACGAACTGGCCGCCCTGGCGGGCATGGATCCGCTGGCCTTCCGGCTGAAGAACCTGACTGACGCGCGTCTGCGCGCCGCTTTTGAAACCGCCGCACAACGCTTCGGATGGGGCAAGCAGCCGGCCACGTCCACGCGCGGGTTCGGCATCGCCGGCGGTTTTGAAAAGGGCGGTTACCTCGCTACCTGCGCCGAAATCTCCGTCGATCGCGGCATGGGGCGGGTGAAGATCGTGCGCGTGGTGCAGGCTTTTGATTGCGGCGCCGTCGTCAATCCCAACGGCCTGCGTAACCAGATCTCAGGGGCCATCGTGCAGGGGATCGGCGGCGCCATGTTTGAGGCCGTCCACTTCGAGAACGGCCGCGTCACCAACCCGCGCTTCAGTGAGTATCGCCTGCCCCGCTTCAGTGACGCCCCGCAGATCGAGGTCGAGCTCATCGACCGCAAAGACCAACCTTCCGCGGGCGCCGGGGAGACGCCGCTCATGGGCCTGGCTCCGGCCGTGGCCGGCGCGATCTTCAGCGCCACGGGAGTCCGCCTGCGCAGCCTGCCGCTGATGCCCAAGCCCTTGAAGTTCACCTGATAAAAAACGATTGCGCGAGCTCCTTGACCCTTCGGCCTTGATCTCAGCGAGGATTCCCGTTAGCCTTCTCCAATTCAAGATCCGGGGCAATCTGCAGACAAGGAGCTGGGCGCATGGCGGTGCCGTTGATGGAGAGTCTGGCGACCACGGAGGCGCTCGCCGAGGTTTTCTCCGATTCATCCGTGATGGCAGCCATGCTCACCTTTGAGGTTGTGCTGGCTCGCGTTGAGGCGGGCTTGGGCGTGATTCCGCGCAGCGCAGCCGAAACCATCGCCGGGTGCGCCCATGTTGGCGGATTTGACGCGGCGGCGCTGGTCCACGAGGTCCCGGCTTCGGGAACACCCGCTATTCCGCTGGTCAAAGCGCTCACCGAACAAGTACGCAAAAGAGATCCGTCCGCGGCAGGATTCGTACATTGGGGTGCGACCAGCCAAGACGTGTGCGATACCGCGCTGGTCCTGCTGCTCAAAAAAGCCCGGGCCATTCTTGAATCCGACCTGCGGCGTTTGCAAGCAGGGCTGCGCCGACTGGCGAAAGCTCATCGGCACACCGTCATTCTCAGCCGCACTCTGTTGCAGCCCGCTCCGCCGACCACTTTCGGCCTGAAAGCAGCGGGCTGGCTTGCTGCCATCCATCGCAGTCACCAGCGCCTTCGCGCCGCGTTCGAAGAAAGCCAGGTCGTGCAATTCGGCGGCGCCAGTGGGACACTGGCGGCGCTTGGCGAGCAGGGCCTGGCCGTCGGCAAAGCGCTGGCTGAGGAGCTTGATCTTGCTTATGCGGATGCCCCCTGGCACGCTCATCGCGACCGCCTGGCCGCGGTGGTGTCCGCCTGTGGAGTTCTCGGCGGATCGCTGGCCAAGATGGCGCGCGACATCAGCTTGCTCATGCAGAGCGAGGTGGGCGAAGCTGCCGAGCCGGGCGGGCCGGGCCAAGGTGGCTCGTCGGCCATGCCCCACAAGCGTAATCCCGTCGGATGCGCGGTCACGCTGGCTGCCGTCAATCACCTGCCGGGACTGGTTTCCGACTTTCTTTCCGGCATGGCGCAGGAACACGAGCGCGGACTGGGCGGATGGCAGGCAGAGTGGGCCACCGTCTCCCGCACAATTCGGGCCACGGGCTTGGCTGCGGCTTCCATGGCCGAGGTCGCGGAAGGTCTGACCATCGACCCTGTGCGCATGCGCGCCAACATCGAAGCCACGCGCGGCGCCGTGTTTGCCGAGCGCGCCATGATGATGCTCGCCAACAAACTGGGTCGCGACGTAGCCTACAAGATCATGGAAACCGCCGCCCGGAAGAGCGCCGAGCAAGGACGCAAGCTGAGCGAAGTGCTGCACGAGATGCCGGAAGCAAGAGACCACATGGATCGGGAGGCGCTGCGCGATCTCGAGAATCCGGATAACTATCTGGGCGTGGCCGAAGAATTTCAAGATCGCCTTTTGGCTTCTGCGGAAGAGAACTCCGCCGCCGGCCCGAGCCACCCCAAGGAGTAATCGTTTGCCTTTCTTCAACGTTGACAACACGCGCCTCTTCTACCGGCTCGAAGGACGTGGGGGCCTGCCGGTGCTGGCGCTCTCCCATTCTCTGGGCTGCGACCACGAGATGTGGGCGCCACAGATGCCGGACCTGCTCGACCACTTTCAGGTCTTGCGTTATGACACGCGCGGTCATGGCGCCTCCGGCGTTCCCCAGAGCGATCTCACCATCGAACAGCTTGCCCGCGATGTTCTGGCGCTAGCCGACTCGCTGCGCATCGAGAAATTTGCCCTCTGCGGACTCTCCATGGGAGGCGCTATCGGCCAATGGCTGGCGCTCCATGCGCCTGCGCGCCTGGCCTCGTTGGTGCTGGCCAACACCGCGGCCAAATTCGGCACCACGGAGTTGTGGGAGACGCGTCGTAAAGCCGTGCGCGAAGGCGGCATGCGGGCGATTGTCGACTTGACCATGCAGCGCTTCTTCTCGCCGGAAATACTGGCCCGCGGCGATACCCACGCGGCCTCCACCCGCGCCATCTTCCTGGGGACCGATCCTGCCGGCTACACCGCCTGCTGCGGCGCACTCCGCGACGTCGATCACCGAGAGCTGCTGGGCAAGATTTGCGTGCCCACGCTGGTGATCGGCAGTGACAGCGATCCCTCCACTCCCTGGGCGGACTGCGGCGCGGTGCTGGCCCGGGAGATTACTGGCGCCAAATCGGTCGTGCTGCCGGGTGCCCATCTCTCCAACCTTGCCCGGCCGCGGTCATTTACGTCGGCTGTGCTCGAGTTTCTGCTGGCCTCTGACGCTGAAGATCCACTCGAAAAAGGGATGCGCGCGCGCCGCCAAGTCCTCGGCGATGAACACGTGGACCGCTCCATGGCGTCGGCCACCGAGCTTACCCGCGATTTTCAATTGCTGATCACGCGCTACGCCTGGGGCGCGGTCTGGAGCCGCCCTGGCCTGGACCAGCGCACGCGCCGCTTGCTGGTGCTGGCCGTCACCGCTGCCATGGGACGCTGGGAAGAATTTCGTCTCCATCTGCGCGCCGGCCTGCAGCATGGCCTGGAACCCTGCGATCTGAAGGAGGCATTGCTGCAAGCCGCCGTCTACGCCGGTGTCCCGGCAGCCAACACCGGGTTTCTTGTCGCCAAGGAAGAGATTGAAAAGTTCAAATCCTAAGGCGAATGTCGCACACGCGGTCACCGTGTTGTGGAGTAGATTCAGGTCCGCCCAGGAGAGATCCATGACGCAGAATTCGAGGAAGTACGAAATTTGCCTGGTGATCCTGGTGTTTCTCACCTGGGGCGCGGTCTTTCTGGACCGCATGAGCCTGCTCTACCTGGCGCCTTTCATCGTGCCGGAGCTGCACTTGAGCCGCGGCCAAGTAGGCTTGCTGGCCTCGGGCTTGGCTCTGGCGTGGGCCTTCGCGTCGCTGATTTTTGGCGCGGTCTCCGATCGGGTTGGCAGGCGGCCGGTGTTGATCCCGGCGGTCTTTGCTTTCTCCATTCTCTCCTGGCTTTCCGGAATTGCTCGCAGCTTTGGCCAGATGCTTTTCGTGCGCTCTCTGATGGGCGTGGCTGAAGGCCCCACGTGGTCCACTATCACCGCGACAGTGGAAGAATCGTCAGCCCCGGAGCGCCGCGGACGAAACATCGGGATCGTAGTCAGCGCCGCGGCGCTGGTCGGGCACGCTGTGGCCCCGGTCCTGACCACGCAGGTAGCCGCACGCTTCGGGTGGCGAACGGCGTTCATGGTCGCCGGAGCCCCGGGCCTCATCCTGGGGATCCTCTTGTGGAGGTACGTGCGCGAGCGCAAGCGGGACGCGCAGGAGACTTCGCACCGGGCGTCACCGGCGGATTATTTTTCTCTGCTGCGGCATCGCAACATGTGGCTTTGCTGCCTGGCCAGCGCCGGCTTCATGACCTGGCTGTGGGTGATGCACGCCTTTGCTCCGCTCTACATTACCCAGGTCTCCAAGAATTCCGCGACCTTCGCCGGACTGGTGTTGGGCGCCAGCGGGTTGGGTGAATTTCTCTGGGGCTTCACTTTGCCCTGGATTTCTGACCGATGGGGTCGCAAGCCGGTGCTGCTGCTGACCGCCCTGGTCTCCGCCGTGGTGCCGCTGACTTACCAGATGCCGTTCCTGGTGAGCCATCCCTGGCTGATGGCGATGGCCGGCTTTGTCGCCAATGGCGGCCAGGGGATGGCGGCATTGGTGCTGGTGCTTATTCCCACCGAGAGCGTTTCCCCGCGATTCGCCGGAACGGCGATTGGACTCTCCACGCTGGTGGGTGAAATCTTCGGCGGCGCACTGGCGCCTTCCGTCTCCGGCAACCTGGCCGACCGGTTCGGTCTGGCGACGCCGCTGTGGATTGCCGCTGGCGGAGCCATCGCTGTTGTGATCGCCGGCTTGTTCATGAGGGAAACTGCACCGGCGCGCACGAGACGATCGGCGGAGAGGCTCAGCGACCTTTCGGCGGTTGCCGGCGATTAGTTTGCCTCGCCCGGTGCTTTTCAGACCTGTGCCACGAAACGCAGGCTTGTCTCTATTTGACGTGGAAGGTAATGTCAGCCTGAAACACTTGCGGTTTCCCGTGCTGGACGTAAGGGTGGAAGAGCCACAAGCTTAGGGCAGTTTTTGCGCCAGTAAAGAGCCCTGGGTCCAAGCGGTTCGCATTCTGCACGTCGGTGATGAGGCCGTGTTCATTGACGACGATGCGCACTGTGTATTCCATCCCTTTCGGAAACTTGGGGTTCGAAAGAGCGGCTTCCGGCTTGGTGATCGCCAACTTGCGAGCCTGATCGTTTGTTAGCAAAGGAAGCAAATTGCTCGCGGTCGTCTGAAAGGAAAACGTGAACAGCGTTTCCATCTGAACCGGCACCCCATTGCGTTCCTGCGGTTTGAAGTGCCACTGAACCGCCACCTTCCGCGCTTGATCCTGAGCGTAGGTATTGTCGGTTTTCAGCGGCCGGGTTTCACGGACCTTTCCGTTCTTGTCAACGTAGATGGCAATGCTCATCACGCCACTAGTCGCGCCGGCGCTGACCGGGGCCCAGGCAATCTCCGGCGAGTCAAGCAGCAGCTTTCGGGCATCGGTTTCATCGGTTCTCACCGAGTAGATGCGTTCCCTTTCCGGAGTTGGTTGAGGGATGCTGAATAGAGCTTCGTCAGGGTGATGTAACTCGCTCAGTTGAGTGATTTTCGCTTCAACGATTGTGTCTGACTGCAAAAAGACCTTCAGGAGTCGTGGTACCCGCTTGTCCTTGAAATCTTCATATTCTTCAAATCGAGCGTTATAGTAGGGTATGCTCACGGCACTCAGGAGTTGAGGACCGGAGAAGCAGACAGTGCTGAATACTGTGTTTTGTGCCGGCGTGACCCCAACCGTGTCCTCCCATCGGGAACAAGTCCCGGAAGCCGTGACGTCACGAGCGCGCGTCCGCAAGATATCGTCGGGCTGAGCGCCGTTCTTTACGCTGGCGGTCTCCACAAGCAGGTTCCGGGGTGTGAACTCCTGGGGTACGATATCGAAAATCGCGACCACTAAGTCCCTCAGCCAGAATGGGTAGTATTCGCCGGTGTCAACTTCGGATACTTTGTCTCCGTTGACGATCAAGCTTTGAGAAAACTCCGGAGTTTTGACGCTCCGGCGCCATTTGTCCGGAGCAATCCAATCTTCCTCGATTTCGGCTTTGTAGTCCGCAGCCCGGTTGCTGGTGCCCTGCACGACAGCCTTGAGGTGAAAGGGAGCGCTGCCAGGTTGGTTCAGCCGGGATACGCGCAGCGCCTGGGATGTCAGCTCGATAAGAGAAAGCGTCTTGTCTTTGTTCCCGACAATCGGCGTTCCTGCCGG
>CAZFRV010000046.1:0-8224 GCA_964521445.1 uncultured Acidobacteriaceae bacterium | reverse complement strand
AACTGGCTGACAGATTTTGTTAATTGTATATTCATGGCAACTTTACAGTCGGGAAAAAGCTCCCGCTCGCAACTACCCAGACTTTCCCCGACAAAATAATGCCGAGACCCATCAAACGCCTGAGGGGGTCGGGCAGTTAGTAAGTAAAGTAAGGAGAAGTTTCCATGAAAGCACGGACTTGCAAGACCGTTATCGCAAGCAAAGAAGAGCGGTGGGGGGCAAACAGAACGGTAGTTCTTGGTAATCCACTCCAGCGTCGATCCGGGTGGAAGAAATGGATGACGTTGGCTCTGCTGGCTTGTTTTTCTTCACTCTTCGCAGCCGACCAGAAGGCAATTGTCATCGTCGGCGGAGGTTCGACCGTCCCCCTTCCTCTGTATAAGAGATGGAAGGACGAATACAACAAGCTGAACCGGCCGGTCCAGATGGATTACGTTCCATTCGGCACGGCTGAAGGCATCACCCAGATCACCAATGGCAAGAGTGATTTCGGCGCCGGTGAGGTCCTGCTGACCGCGGAGGAGCGGAGCAAAGGCAATTTGACCGAAGTGCCGGCGGCGATCATCGCCATTGTTCCGGTCTACAATCTGCCCGGCGTGCACCAGGAGCTGCGGTTTTCCGGCGAGCTGCTGGCTGAGATATTTCTTGGCGAAGTGAAAACGTGGAACGATGCGCGTATCACCAAGCTCAATCCCGGAGCCCAGTTGCCGAGCACGCCCATCCAGGTGATCTACCGGCCGGGCGGTAAAGGCACGAATTATGTGTTCACTGACTTTCTTTCCAAGACCAGCCCCAAATTCCGCGAGAGAATTGGCCGTACGCCTTCGCCGCACTGGCCGGTGGGAGTCCCCGCGGAGCGCAGCTCCGACATGGGCGAGAAAGTAAAGAATACGCCCAGCTCCATCGGATACATTGAGGCCCAGTACCTTGACGACTATCGTCTCCAGGGAGGCTCGGTGTTAAATTCAGCCGGGAAGTATGTGAAGGCTTCGTCCCAGACCATGCTGGCGGCGTGTCACGCCGTGGAAGGCTCCGACTGGGCGAAATTTGACGTCTCACTCACCAACGCGCCCGGCGCAGACTCATTCCCGATCACCAGCTTCACCTGGCTCTATATCCACAAGCTGACCGACAGCGGGCGTGCCGCCGCGTTGACCGATCTTCTCTCTTGGATGTTCAGCAGCAACGGACAAAAGTTCGCGCTTTCGGAAGGTTATCCGCAAATGCCGGAGGCGCTGCTATCCAGGATCAAAGCCAAGATTATCTCCTTGCGCTAGATCTCTGCCAGGCTCCTTTGCTTTATCTGAAAGGAGCCTGTTTCTTTGCGTGCTTATACCTAGTGGTGTCCTAACACCGGATGCGGCACGTACGCCGACTCGAGCTGCGCGATCTCCTGGGCCGTTAGTTTGAGGCTGAGCGCAGCCACCGCGTCAGTGAGATGATGCGGCTTGGTGGCGCCCACGATCGGCGCGGTCACGCCGGGCTTCTGCAACAACCAGGCCAGCGCCAATTGTGCCGGAGGCACGCCGCGATCTTTCGCTGCCCGCTCCACGACATCGACCACACGATCGTCCGCCTCCCGGGTGTAGAGCTTGTGCGCGTAATCGTCGGCCTGGGAGCGCACGGTTCCCGCCTTGCGGTTTCCCGTCAGGAGTCCCCGTGCCAGCGGGCTCCAGGGCAGTACGCCGATGCCTTCCGCCCGGCACAAGGGCATCATCTCGCGCTCTTCCTCGCGGTACACCAGGTTGTAATGATTCTGCATGGTCACGAAGCGACTGAGGCTCAAGCGGTCCGCGGCGGCGAGCATCTGCGCAAACTGCCAGGCAAACATGGATGACGCGCCGATGTACAGCGCCTTGCCGGCTTTGACTACGTCATGCAGCGCGGTCAGCGTTTCTTCGATGGGCGTTTCATAGTCGAAGCGATGAATCTGATACAGGTCCACATAATCAACGCCCAGACGGCGCAGGCTGGCGTCAATCGCGTGCATGATGTGCTTGCGCGAAAGGCCTTTCTGGTTGGGATCGTCGCCCAGCGGCCAGAAAACCTTGGTGGCGATCACCAGCTTGTCGCGCGACGGCCCAAAGTCTTTGAGCGCCCGGCCCAGGACTTCCTCGCTTACGCCGAGCGAATACATATCGGCGGTATCAAAGAAGTTGATCCCCAACTCCACTGCCTGCTTGATGAAGGGGCGGCCTTCGGCTTCGTCCATGACCCACGAGCGCCATTTCCGTGAGCCATAGGTCATGCAACCCAGGCAGATGCGAGACACCTTTACGCCGGCAGAACCGAGATTTGTGTATTCCATTCGGACCTTTCTAAGAAGACTCCACTTTTTACCATAACCAATGGGATTGCGGTAACCTCGCTGGAATTGCAGCGCGACGTCAACCCAAACGGTTCTCTGTTGTTTTCTCCGCGCCTCCGCGGTGACATTGTTAGCGTGATGGACCGGATCCAGCGTGTTTGCGCGCATCCAACTGGCGGTAGTACGCGGCCGCGTTGTCGGCGAAGGTGGCTTCATAGTTTGGAAACTGGCGGAGACCTTTGTACTTGCTCATGTCCAGATTCTGCTTCACCAGCGCCAGCGATAAGCCTTGGCCGTGCATGCGCGTGACCTGGTCACGCAAATCGGCCAGGTAATCGCGGAAGAAACGCACTTCGTTCTTACTGGCCAATTCGAAGTGACCGGGGACAACATGATCCACGGGTAGAGTAAGGATGTGGTCCAGCGCGGCAATCCAGTTTTCCATGTCACCATCGTCCATTGCCGGACAGGAGTTGTTAAGAAAAAGATCGCCGGTGGCGATGGCATGCTGGCCAGGGAAATAGACAACCAGATCGCCGCGTGTGTGCGCTGGGCCGGGATGGTAGATGCGAACTGCGTGGCCGCCCACATAAAGGGTCAGATCGTTGCTGCCCGCGCTGCCGATAGCCACCACCGGCGCATACACCGCGGGGAGCCCCGGGCCGTTTTTAGTGGCCCGAGTTTGCAGATCGCGGGCCACCTGCTCGCGCGTGAACTCCGTGCTGATAATCACAGCATCCGGTCCCACAACGCTGTTGCCGCCGCGATGGTCGGGATGGTAGTGAGTGTTCACGATCCAGCGCACCGGCAGCGCCGAGATCTTCCTGATCTCCTCCAGCAGCTTGCGGCCTTCCTGCGTGTTCAGCCCCGTATCCACCACCAGGATACCCTTGTCGCCGACCAGGAAGGTGGCGTTGGCGCTTGAGTCGTTGGTGGAGATGTAGGCGTAGAGGTCGGAACCGATCTTCTCGACCGAGGCGGTGGCGAAGGTCACGTTGAGCAGCGTGAAGGCAACGAGATGAAAGGACATGCGCAGCATGGGATGAAGATCGTATCAAAAATGCCTGCGTTCCTGGTCCGACAAAGCCAGGGTGTCAGCCCGATTTTCAAAAACGATACAAAAGCAATCTGCTATCTCCGTCTCGTTGCGCTCGCAGTATGCTGAGCCTCTGAACCAATTCACATTCAGGCTTGAGCGTGTTTCCGAAAAAGACGCAGGGACAAACCCGTCCCCGCCTTGATTGTGCACAACGGCAAAGAAAGAGGAAATTGAATGAAGAGTACGAGCGCCATTGTCGTGTTAAGTATTGCGGCTGCATTGGTGGTAGGAAGCATCGCGTGTAATAAGGAGTCTGCTTCACCCGCTACCGGGTCGGTCGCACAGGGACCCAAACCTGCGGTGAGTTCGAACGCGTGGCAAGTGCCGGTGGATGTCTTTCCCCCGAGTCCCAGTCCCACGCCGACGCCAGCGCAAAATGACTGGCTGAATTTCGGATGGCAAACCTTCGTTGCGCTGGATTGGCCGGCGCTTTCCCAGAATTCCGGGGGCGCCAGTGGACAGCCGGACACCAACTTGACCATCGGCGCCACCGCGTCCAACGGAGCACTGGTTCCCACCGTGTGGACCACCTATCGCGATTTAAGCACCATCATGCTGGCCAACGGCACTGATCCAGGATCGCAATACAGCCAGCCCGTTACGATTCCCGGCAGCTGTCCCGCTCTCGGCGCCGGCAATCCCGTGGCTCCAGGGTTTCAACCCTTGTACATCGATAACTCGACCTTTACCCAGGCGACGCTGTCCAAGAGCTACACTAATGAAGCGTTCACCGGTCCTCTGATCGATCAGGAAGGCTGGTACACGCTGGAACAAATCTTTGTGGATCCCTCCGAGTACGCCTACATCCAAGGCAACGGTTATTTTCAGGGCGCAACCCAGGCAAGCGCCTATCAGAAGAATGGCAAGCTCGCGGGCTTTCCCCAAACCGGGCAGGGAATGGGTCTTCCGGCGTACGCGCAGTATGGCGCGCTGGAAGTCAAATCGACATGGAGAGTGCTGGATCCGGTGAACGACGCCAAAATTATTCCCCGTTACTACTCGCAATGGGGATATTTCATGCAGGCCGATGGAAAGACTTGTCAGGGGCCAACGCTCTTCGGCCTGATCGGGCTGCACATTCTTCGCCTGACGCCTTCCACCACCGCTACCTGGTTCTGGGCCAGCTTTGAGCAGATCGACAACACGATACCGCCCTCGGGCGTCCCGGCCACGCTGGCTGCCGCCAACACGCCGAACGGGAACTGCACGTCCAGTTACAACGTGGCTCCTTCTGCGGTTTCCGGGAATATCGCCTGGAACAACAAGAACACGCCTGACAATATTTGCCAGGTCACGCTCATACCCCAAGACGTGCAAACCGTGAACCAACAGTGGCAGAGCCGGCTCCAGGGCACGGTCTGGCAGTATTACCAGATGGTAAACACGCTGAACCCGTGTTCTCCCGGGGACAGCTCCTGCTACATTTTCGGGCCCATCAAGTCGCCCACCAACACCATCAATCTGAACATTTATGCCAATACCGCTGTCGAGTCCTACTTCCAGTCGGACACGACCTGCATGTCTTGCCATGGCAGCGCCGCGGGTGATGGGGTGCCCACGCCGTTGACCGGAACCAACCAGATCTTTACGTTTGTCTTGCAAAACGCTTACTGGTCAAACGCGGCGGCAGCGAATGCCACCCGCCAACGCCTCTTCCGTCTGTTCCACAATCCGCTAAAAGGCCAATTGGCGCCGGCGCCAAAATCCAAGCCGCATGATCATGATAAGAAATGACTGAAAAGCGAAACAGGGGAGCTGGTCAAGCTCCCCGTTTCGCATCCTCGGTGCCGCGTTTCAGCGATACGCGATGATGAACATCCGGCGATAAGGAAAGAGCGTCTTGCCCTGGTCATTGGCGGGATACGCTTGTTCGTACCGTTCCAGGCACCGCTGCTCGAATGACCGGCGTTGTTCGTCGCTGGGCAGAGGTTCAGTGAAACGGCGCATGGCGGTGCTGCGTACCCAATCGAGGATGGCGCGGGGGCCGTCCATGATCTGTAGATACTCCGTCTGCCAAATATTCAAGCGGCTGGTCAGTTTGCGCAGAGTCTCGTAATAAAGCGTCAAAGGCTGGACACTGTACGTCTCCGACGCTCCCGCCAGGGTGCGCGCCCACGGCGCTTGGGGATCGTTGGCGACCTCTTTCATCACGGTGTGCGCCGGCAGGTGGTAGCTGTTGGGCATCTGCACCGCCAATGCTCCACCCGGCGCAAGGTAGCTCACCAGCCTGGGGAACAGGAGGGCATGATCGGCGATCCAGTGCAGGCAGGCGTTGGAGAAGATGAGATTGAAAGCCGAGTTCGGCGCCCACCTTTCTATCGTGGATTCAATCCACTTCCAATCGGGATGGTTGCTGCGTGCCAGGGCCAGCATCTCCGGCGAACTGTCAAGTCCGGTGAGCTCGGCTTGCGGCCAGCGGCGATTGAGTTGTTCGGTGCTGTTACCGGTGCCGCAGCCCAGATCAATGATCCGCCGCGGATTCTCGAGTTCGATCTGCGCGAGGAGATCGGTCGCAGGACGGCCGCGCTGGCCAGAGAACTTCAGATAGAGATTAGCGTCCCAACCGGGCATATTTCTGGATCTTAAACCGAAACCGTCTTGGCCCGATGCGCCTCGATCGCCGCCAGCATGGCCTCGTCTTCGGCGAACTTGAACCATGTGAGCCCGCGCTCCTGGGCAATCTTTTCTTCGGCGCGGCCCAGCAGCTCCAGGTCACCTTTGTCGATCACGCGCACGCCTTTGCGTTCCAGATGTTCGCGGACTTTCTGCGCCGAGGCGCCAGCATCGGCAGCCTGAGCGCCTTCCAGGTATTTGAGCACGTGAGCGGCGCCGACCTCGCCATCGTGACGCGCGATACCAACCAGGCCCTCGCTCGCTTTGCGGGCCCAGCCTACCGCGTACATGCCTTCCATCACTTTGCCGCTCTTGGGATCGAAGAGCTCATACACGGCGGCGCGCTTGGGATCTTCGCCGGGGGCGGGGTTGGTGACGTAAGCATCGCGATGATATGGAAGGCCGAGGGCGGGATCGGCCACGTCGCCGATGGCGAAGATCATGGTGTCCACGTCGAGGTCCACGGTCTTGTCGGTAGCCTTGCAGGCGATGCTGCCGTCGCGTTCCTGGAGAACGTTTTCCACGACAGTGAGCCGGTCGATGCGGCCATCGGCGCCGGCGTGAATGCTATGCGGCGAACACAGGAAGCGGAAGCGCAAGCGTCCGCCGGGAACTTCTTGCGGCGGCTTGGCCAGGACGGGAAATGTGTCCTCGGCGAGTTTGCTGACGTCCTGGCCCACCGAGGCCAGTTGCGGTTGGATGCGGCGCAGTTCGTCGTCAAAAGCCTTCCGATCCAGGAAGCCCTCCACATAGGTAAATTCTTTCTTGTCGAATTTGGCTTCAAACGGGCCGCGCCGCGCCACCACGATGACTTCTTCCGTTGTCTTTTTAGGATCGTCCACCAGAAGCCAGTGGGCGATATCCACCATCACGTTGCCCATGCCGATTACGGCCACGCGTTTGCCCACCGAAAAATCCTGCGTGGTATAGGGCGGCAGAAGGTTGTAGTTGTAAACGAAATCTTTAGCCGGATATACGCCGCGCGCCATTTCACCGGGTAGTCCAAGCTTCTTGGTGCCCTGCGCGCCCACGGCGAAGACGATGGCCGACGGTGAAAACTGCCGCAGCTCCTCCACCGAGACCGGCGAATCGGTGCTGACTGGAACGTGGCCGAAATAATGCACGTTGGGCAGGCTCAACACCTTGGCGAACTGCTTGCGCAGCCCGAACTTCATTTTGTCTTTGGTGGGGTAAATGCCGTACTCGGCCAGGCCGCCGGGTTTAATGTCGCGATTCAGGATGATGACTTCATGTCCGGCTTGAGCGATCTTTTGCGCGGCGAACATTCCTGCCGGCCCCGCGCCGATCACGAATACAGTCTTCACACGGTCCTCCGCACGTCCAACGCCGATGTTGTTGATGACCGCAACGAGTGCAGAGCAACCCAAGCACGCGAATGCGTTCGCTCTATGTTCTCAATGCTTGTGATTGTCTCGGCGAGAAGCTCAAGTCCCATTGCAGCCGATTTTGACGTCTTCATTATCTCGCAGCGTCATTTATCTCGTGTCACTATTATCTCGTAACCTGGGCAGCGTGTCTGCGATGAATTTTGGACTCCGCGTCCGATTCTGCTATGCGGACTTAGCCTCGATCTGCGCGCCCAGAAGTCGCAGGCCGGGTTCGTGCCCAATGGCTTCCAGCAGCTCGCGGGTCATACGATCATCGATCTCAGCGGCGTTGCCCAACTCCACGGGGTAGCGGATCACTACCTCGAGACCGGAAGGCGTAAGTCGCAGCCGGCTCCCGGGAGCCAGCGGAGCCTGCTGGACGGAGCGCAGAGATCGCTCCAGGTTGCGGCGCTGCATCTCCATGCGGTCGCGATATTCGGAGTACACCTTGTTGACCGCATCCAGCAGGCGCTGCTCCACGTGGCGATAGTCGCTCTCCGGGCTGAGGGTCAACGTGATTTCATGCCAGAGAAAGCTGGTTCCGGGAATCGGTTTGAAGAGTCCCGCGCCGGCCTGAAAGACCACGGAATTCGAGAAGACCACCACTCGTCCGGTAGGACGCGGACTGGTTCCCCCGGTAACTTCCATGAGGTGCAGGCGCACCATGCCGATGTCCACAACGTCTCCGGTGATCCCGGCCACCTGGACGCGGTCGCCCACGCGCACTCCGTACTTGCCGATCAGGAAAAAATATCCGGCCACGGCCAGGATGACATTCTGCAAAGCCACCACGATGCCGGCGGTGAGCAGTCCGGC
>CAZFRV010000045.1:0-11415 GCA_964521445.1 uncultured Acidobacteriaceae bacterium | reverse complement strand
CCTTTCTTGCTTTTCTTCTTGCTGCTGGATTCTTGCTTGCTGTCACTGCTGCTGGGCTGGCTGCCTTGTGTTCCCTGGACGCTGGCCGTCCCTTGGGTGTTTGTCGCTGTGTCCTTCTGCACCTCGTTGACTTGGGGCGGCGCAGGCGAAGGTGGCGCTCCGTCTGTAGAGGGAGCTGCATTATTTCCAGCAGGCGGCTGGGCCGTGCCGGGCGGAGGCTGGTTCGGGCCAGGCTCGGCGCCGGAACCGGCACTCACCGGTTCCAGAGAAAGCTTCTGCGTAGCAGTGCCTCCTCCAAGTTGAGTGCTGAGGTCCTGCACCATCAACGCCGGGTTCTTCACCGCTTCTTCAGTCAGTGAGGGCTCGCCAGTTCCAGGCGCCATGGCAACATTGGGATGCTTCTTGAAATTGCCCATCACCTTGGCCGTCAGACTGACCGACCCGCGGCTTTGCTGCTCGGCTTTGCTTTCGGCCATCGCTTCCGCCGTCGGAGTGGGCACCGGAGCATTGAGCGCCTGCAGACGCTTGCGGGCGTCGCCGGCCCGGCCCATGGCGGGGTACCGGGTGATGATGCGGCTGTAAGCATCTATGGCGCTCTTCTGGAAATTCGCCACCAACTTCTCCTTGAGCGCATCCGGCACGTTCTGGCGCTTCAGAGCAGCGGCTTCTCTTTCGTAGAGACTGCCGAGTTCGTAAAGAGCCTGGTCAACCCCGCTGTAGAGAGGGTAGGAATCAATGAGCGATTGCAGACGGGCCTGGGACGCCGCCAGGTTGTCGCGCAAAAAGTAAAAATGGGCGATACGATACTGCCGCTCCGCCAGGACTTCCTGTACTTCACGAAGCCGCTGTTTGCCTTCGGCAACCAGCGCAGTATCCGGATACTGCTGGATGAGGATCTTGTATTCCTCGCCCGCGCGCATGGCTTCACCAAAATCGCGGTCCGGCTTTTCCATCTGCCGGTAGTGAATGGTGGCCACTTTCAACTGCGCTTCGGCGGATTCCGGCATGTTGGGGTAGAAAACCTGAAAGTCCTTATACTCGAGTTCCGCTTGCTTCCAGGCAGCCGATCCTCCCTCGTTGTACCACGAGTCGCCCACTGCCAGCTTGGCCCGGGCAATATATTCCGAATCGGGATAAGCGTTGATGAGAGTCTCCAGCAGCGTGCGCGCCTCCTGGAACCGGCCTTTTTTCATGGAGGTCATGGCGCGATCATAGAGGGTCTTGTCCGGCTGTTTGGAGTCAATGCCGGCCATGGGATTCTGGACTTTGTGTTGGCATCCGGCCAGCAGAAAAACGAAGGTCAGAGCGAAGCAAGCGATGATTGTACGTAACATTCCTACCTCAAAAAAATGCCGCGATTTTAAACTTTTTGCAAAGTGGCTTCCCGCGCCAGCTTGAGCAATTGTTGCGTATTTTCCCTGGGATTCCCCTGGCCGAAGACCGCGTTGCCCGCCACCAAGACCTCGACACCGGCGCGGACGGCCCCGGTAATGGTATCAGTACTGATTCCGCCGTCAATCTCAATTCTGAAATTGGCGTTTCCGGCGGCGCGCATGAGCGCCAGCTTGCGCACTTTATCCAGCGTGAAGGGAATAAAGCTCTGCCCTCCGAACCCCGGATTGACCGACATCACCAGCACGTGGTCCACCATGTCCAGCACCTCGGTGAGGGTCTCCACCGGCGTTGCGGGATTGATCACCACGCCCACATTCATGCCATGACTGCGGATCAGCTCCAGCGTACGGTGCAAATGGATACAGGCCTCCTGATGCACTGAAATCCAGTCCGCACCCGCATCCACGAAGGCGGGAATGAACTGATCAGGATTTTCGATCATCAGATGCACATCGAGGGGAAGGCGCGTGACCTTTCGCAGGGAAGCGACCACGGGAGGGCCAATGGTGATGTTCGGAACAAAGTGACCGTCCATCACGTCAACGTGTAAGATGGTCGCTCCCCCGTCGGCAACGGCTTGTACGTTGTCGGCAAGATGCGCAAAATCCGCTGATAAGATGGAGGGCGCTAATTCAATCAAAGTGATTGACTCTCGGCGAAGTTATATGAATTTTAACATGCTGAGCACCTGCTTCCGAGCGTAGCCACAACCTAAATTCCAGAGTTCCTGCCCTAGATCCGGCTTTCAGACACGGCCCACCAAAGACCTTAATCCCTTCTCCGCTTGGGACCGTGCGTCCGCCAGGCAGTTTTCTCCCTTCAACTGAGGGAACGCTTGCCGAGACGATTCTTGCGAGACATTTATCTCGTAGGTGCCGAGGCTAGAGTCCCACAGCGCATGTTCCGGCAAGCAACCCCGAAGAGAGCAGCCGCTTCCAAACTCTGAGCAGCCCACGGCAGAAATAGCGCGCTGTCCTCAGCCCACGTTGGACCGAGACCGGCTGCTCGGCGTACGGGCTCGCAGCCACTACATGCGTGCAACAGACCTTGCTGCGAGAGCCGCGAGTTTTACCGCGCGGAAACCGACGTGCTCAACCAGGCACGGGCGGTAGGAAAGGCCTTTGCCTTCGTGATTGCTGATCGTTGCCGGAAGTCAGGTAAGCGAGCAGATCCTGAATCGGAGACAGAGGCCTTTTTACTTCAATAACTCGCGCCGTTCGCTGCCAGCGACTACGCTTCGCATTCTCCAAGAGAGCTTTCACTATCCGCGCCGTCTTACCGACTTTGGAGGCTAAGACTTCTGACCGCGAGCCGCAGATGCTTCCTGCTCCGTCTTCACGGGGCTGCCTGGAAGGGAGTGACGTGCAAATAAGCCTCGGGCCAGCAGCGCTGTCCCGCCTGCAAACATCAAGAAGCCTGCATACGCCGGACTCAGGTGCCGAAAGTCGGTGTAACCAATCGCGAAATGTACTCCCAGCGCAGCTCCGAAACCGAAGAGGCCCATCAGGGCGACAATTTGCACCAGACTTCGCGACATGGGAGCATGCCGCATCATCATCACCAAGATGACGCCGACCGAAAACAACCCGCCGCCGAAGCCGGCTCGGTCGTGCGCAAGCAAAGGCACCAGCACTGGGGAAAGCGCGCGCAGCTTGTCAGGGGGGATTCCAATGAAACTTACGTCCTGCGGAACAAATACAAATGTCATGCCGACGACGAGAATGGTAGCTCCAGCGCCGATCAAACCGAGGCCGCAGAGGAACAACAACTTGCGGCCGATCGCTTCGGCTGGCGTCTTCGGCCGATATGTAGTCGTCCAAGATGACCCCACGTTCAAAGGCCCATTCACCCGCCTGCGCGCTCGCCACATACCTCCACAATAGATTGGTAGCAGCAACAGGGTGGCCACGCCATGCCATGTATCGAGGTAGCCGTACCCGAGGTACGCCAGGAAACTCAGGAATCCACAGCCTCCGGATAGAGCGAGCGTCCACCACCCCCACGCGGCGCCGCAGCGGAGCGCGAATTCGGCCAGCCACCAGTAGGCTATGCCAATCGCAATCAGCGTGCCCCCAAAAGCAACGCGGTCGTGAAACATGAATCGGACAAGGTTGGGGCTCGCCTGATGGGCCAGCGCACTCGCATCCATTCCCAAGGCGTGCAAATCGTGTGGCAGGAGCTGACCGGTGATGGACTGAGCAATCGCAAAGATCCCGCTCGCCAGCAGGGCCATACCGGTCGTGGCGATGAGAAACCGGCCATCACCCAGCAGGGCGTCCCACAAGCTGCGGTCATCCGAAAAATCGGCAGGCTCCGGCAAGGCGAAAGCGTACCATACGACGCTCCCCCGCAAACAAGTACCATGTTTGACCGGAAACAGTCACTGGTCGAACGGGTTCTGAACTATGATTCACGCCATGCCCCTGGTTGAAGTCCGCAACCTGGTCAAAATCTATCATTCGGACGCCGGCGTCTTTGGCGCGAGCAAGGCCCGTGAAGTTCGCGCGGTGAACGGCGTGTCCCTCGATATCCAGGCCGGGGAGACGCTGGGTCTGGTGGGCGAGTCGGGCTGCGGCAAGACTACCCTGGGGCGGACGATTCTCCGCCTGATCGAGCCGACTTCCGGCAGCGTCCGTTTCAACGGCCAGGACGTGCTGGCGGCCTCGGCGGCTCGGTTGCGCCAACTGCGCCGCGACATGCAGATCATCTTTCAGGACCCTTACGCTTCCCTCAATCCACGCATGAGGATCGAGGAGGTCGTTGCTGAGCCTCTGCGAATTCACCGGGAGTCAACGCGTGGCCAGCGCCTGTCGCAGTCCGGCCTCCGCGACGCCGCCGTGACCATGCTGCGGGCCGTAGACTTGGATGAATCCGCGCTGGGGCGCTACCCCCACGAGTTTTCCGGAGGCCAGCGCCAGCGCATTGGCATTGCTCGGGCGCTCATCCTGCGCCCAAAATTCGTGGTCTGCGATGAGCCGGTCTCAGCGCTCGACGTCAGCGTGGGCGCTCAAGTGGTGAATCTGCTGAAACGGCTGCAACGGGAATTCGGACTGACGCTCCTTTTCATCTCCCATTCGATGCCGGTCGTCCGCTACCTGAGCGACCGCATCGCCGTCATGCGCCAGGGAGAAATCGTGGAGACCGGGCCATCGGAGGAAATCACCTCAGCGCCGGCGCACGACTACACGCGCAGGCTGCTTGCGGCCACTCCGGAGCCCGACTTTGCGACGCAAGGATCGTCGTCTCAACCGAAATATTGAAAGTTCTTCCAGAACTCGGGCCAGCTCTGATCAAGCAGGCCACGGCAAACGAAGATGTCCGGATGGTCCTGTGTCTCCTCGTTCTCCACGCGATAACGGTTCCAGGTATGCCCGGCCAGCTCGCAACCGGTGAAATTGCGGTCCATGAAGCGACGCGAGATTCCTACGAGGATCAGCGTCTGCGGCGGAGGATCGCCGTAGCCGCGCTGCCAAAATGAATTGATGCCGCTGATCGCCCGGGGCAATCCGTACTTGGGGCCATAGAGATTGAGCGCTCCGGCCTCACCGTAGTTGCCGGCCAGAATGCCCAGGCGGGCGCGATCTTGTGAAGGCAGTGAATCGCGTATGCCGGCCACTGTTTCTACCAGCTCAGGCCAGCCCATTTCTTCGCGCAGATCGCCATTGACCTTGCTCTCGATTTTCCACCATGCGGAGTTAACCGGGGCTAGGGGGAGTGCGAAGGCTGCTGCAACCGCAACGTTGAAGGTGAGCGCGGCCCAAGCCAAACCTCGCACCGTCGCTGCCCAGGGGCGGCGCAGCGATCTCAGCCATTGTTCGCCCCACACGCTGCCGGCGGCGAACAGCATGGGATAGGCGGCAGCCAGATAGTACCCTCGGCCCTTGGCAATCACAAAGAGCAGCAAAGGGACCGCATACATCCAGCCCAAGGCGCGATAGCGGGCGGCCGGTCGCGAGAAAAAATAGAAACCGAGACCAGCCACCCAAAGTGGGAATGCCAAGAGCGTCAGCTTCAACTGGTCGGGAAGAAACCCCTTGGTCCGCCCGATGCTGATGTCGTGCTCATGGATATGACGCAGGAAAGCCAGCGACACAAAACCGTGCTGCGCCTGCCAGAGGAAGTTGGGCAGGAAGATGAGCAGCGCCGTGGCAACGCCATACCAGAACCACTTGCCCGCCAGGTACCGGCGTGCCTGGGTTGCCGAGACGCCCACAATAAGACCGGCGACGAAGAAGAGCATGGTGTACTTCGTCTGCAAGCCCAGGCCGATAACGCAACCGATGGC
Organism: uncultured Acidobacteriaceae bacterium; assembly: GCA_964521445.1. Lineage (GTDB taxonomy): Bacteria > Acidobacteriota > Terriglobia > Terriglobales > Acidobacteriaceae > Angelobacter. The sequence continues at coordinate 5,735 of CAZFRV010000045.1, read as the reverse complement.
GATCCACCAGCGCGGATCATCCGACTTGAGCAGGCGCAGAACGAAGTAGGCAGTTAGCACCCAGAACAGGCCGTCGAAAGAGACGTACTGCATCAGGGCGCCGGCACCAATGCAAAACGGAGCGGCGGCGGCGGCGGCCACCAGTTGGGCTCCGCGCCCTCCGCCGAGCTCCCGCGCCATCAAGCCCGTCAGCACCAGCACGACTGCCTGGGCCACCGAGGAGAAGAAACGGAAACCTGCCAGCGAGGTCCCAAAAAGCAGCAAGGACAAACGGCCAAAAAGCGGAGTCAGCGGCGGATAGGCAGGATAGCCCCAGGCCAGGTGTCGCGAATCTTCGAGCGTGGCCAACTCGTCGCGATGAAATCCGTAACGCCCGCCGGTCAGCACATGCACAATAACAGTGGCTATCGCCAGGTAAACCAAAATGGCCACGTCACCAGACCAAACGGACGAGGGCCGCGTCGAGTACTGCGGAGATGGAGAAACAACATCGTCGCCGACGCCGATTTGCGAAGCCATAGGACATCTTATCCCGGAACTCTCTTGGCCAAGAAGGTATCTGAACCAAGCGAGTCCCTGTTCTGCGAGGGTTTTTACTTCGTGGCTTTGCCCAGGAACCGGATGCGTCCATTCAACGTCCGGTGGCCCTGGCCGAAGAAGGTCAGGAAGGTGGGGGAATTGATGTCGTTGTCCACCGTGGTTGGGTTCTGGCTGTTGGTGACGTTGTTTACGCCGATCCGCGCCGCCCAGCGGTAACCCTTGAAGTTGAATTTCCGTTCTACTGCGATGTTCAGGGTGAAGTAATCGGGGAAGCGGAACTGTCCCGGCGCCGAGACAAGCTCGCCAAACTGGTTCACGGTAGAAAACGGAAATCCGCTGCGCCAAATGGTGGAATAAGCGATGTCAAACTTTTTCAGCTTCCAGAACAACGGGAGCGATCCCCACGACTGCAAAAGATTGGGCGCATCCCAGGGCAAGGGGCCCGGCTGCTGGTTGCCGATGATGAAACTGTCCAGCGAGAAATCCACGGTCTCATTGGAGTGAGCACGGGAACGCGTGTAAGAGATCAGGAACGGATAGCCGCGCTTCAACTCTTTGCGCGCGGTGATCTGGACCGCGTCGTAACGGTCCTGGCGCGTATCTTCCAGCAGAAAGTTCCCGTTGGGCTGGCTGACATAGGCCCAGCCATGGGCGCCGTGCCGGCTCAGAAACTCCACTTTCACATAGACGTTCTTCGGTAAGCGGCTTTCCACCCCCAGGCTCCAGTTCACGAACCGCGGCATATTGAGCAAACTGGGATTGACGACGAAAGATGTGAGAGTGGTGTTGGGGACCGGCGCGAAGAAAACGTCGGTCAGCGAACCTTGATTGGCCTGGCTCACCAGGGCCAGGTTGGTGCGATCGTAATAAATGCCAATGCCGGCGCTGATCTTGGTTTCCGTGGGGCGATGCAGGAGGTAAGAGCCGGCCAGGCGCGGTGAAAACATGTTCTGCCCCAGAAAACTATCGTGGTCCCAGCGCACGCCGGCTTCGATCACCAGTCGCTCCAGGGCCGACCAGCGGTCCTGCACATAGGCGCTGGACTCGAGCGTGCTGAGGTCGAAAGCCGGGACATTCTGGAAGGTGATCTGGCGCAGCAGGGCGTTGTTTGCATCGACGAACTGGATCGGCACGCGAGAATCGAACTGGTGGAGGAACACGCGGTCCAAGCGCCCACCGATGGTCACTTGATGATTGCCAAAACGCCGCCAGGGCTTGAGATACAAGTTGCTAAAGCCCTGGGCCCTCTGAGAGTTGGCGTCCGACGTCTCGAAGAAATTTCCCGTCCGCCCCGAGGGCGTGAGCACATACGGAGAAAGCCCTTGCGGGACTGAATTGATGCTGGTCCAGTGGAACCCTACGCCGAATTCAAGCAAGGTTCCCTGGCCAATAGTGATCTGGTCTTTCAGGGCCGCCAGGTAAATGTTGGACTGTACATTGGTGGACACCGAAACCGGATCGAGAGCTGTAATGCCGGTATTGTCTGAATCGAGGGGATTCGCGAGGAAGCTGGCGGTCAGCACGTTCCCCGCCGTCGGATTCATACGCAGCCGAACCAGCTCCGAGCTTCGCCACACGGTGTTTGAGTCCGCGCCGTTAGGTAGCTGCTTCACGATGTTGTTATCGAACTCGCCCTCGTGAGAAATGTTGAACCAGACTTTGTCGCGGACGATGGGCCCGGAAAAATAAGCGCGCGGCGTCCAGTTGTTGAACTCGATCCCCTTCACGTTCTGCACCGTGGGAATGAAATCGGTGGCATTGAAACGGAAGTGATTGTCACCATCCTGAATGGTGAAATCGGTCAGCCCGCCTGAGCCCTGGCCGAACATGGCGGAATACCTGCTGTTGACGACGTCGATCTTGCGCAGCGAGTCCGGATTCACGCGCACCGCCAAGGCCCCGCCAGCCGGCTGGCTGACGACGAAGCCATCCACATAGTCCTGGATCTCCTGGGTGCTGGAGCCGGCCATATGGATCTGCCCGGTCGCGTCCGCGATCACGCCGGGAATGTAACCCAGCACGTTGCGATAGTCGCGCGTGGTGGGATAGGGGATGGTGGCAATGTCGCTGGCGGTCACAGCCTGGGAGCTGGAGGTCTGCTCGGGATCGATTGGCGATGGCTGCGCCGTGACTTCAATCTCCGTGCGGTACTCGCGCACCGGCTGGAGCCGTACCTCCACCGGCTGCGTCTGGCCGGCAGTGATGACCAGCTGATCCACGGTCGCTGAATAGAAGCCCTGTTTCTGCAGGACAACCTTGTACGTGCCCGGGGCAAGCCCGCCAAGAAAAGCGTAGCCGGATGGGGTAGTGCGCTCTTGAGCGATGATCTTGCCGTCGCGTTCGGCACGGACGATCACAGCGTTGAGAGGCTGGCCGTTGGGGTCCATGGCTGCGATTCGCAGCTGTCCCGCGGGGGCGGCCTGCTGCGCTTGGACGCCACCAGCCACCGCGGCGCCGAGCACCGCAATCAGCAGACCAAGCGTGGTTTCTCTTAACACCTTAAGAACCGATCTCTCATTTTAGGCGACCGGCGGTTTCCCCTGCCAGTCCCGGGTTTTTTTGGAGAACCGCAAACTACGCATCGAGGAAGCCGGCTGAGGAACATCACTCCGGCTGTGGATGCGGAGCCGATTCCACCACAATCGGCTGGGGCTTTCTCAGCTCTGTCTTGCCGCTTTCCAACTTGGGCTCAGGCCGATCTCCGGGCCGCATGCGTTCATCAAACTTTCCGAAGATCATCTTCCCGGCGGTTGTCTGCAGGACGGAGGTAACCGCGATGTCAACGTTCTTCCCGATCAGCTTGCGCGCGTTGTCCACCACGACCATGGTGCCGTCATCCAGGTAGGCCACACCCTGGTTATATTCCTTGCCTTCCTTCAGGATGAAGACGCGCATGGTCTCCCCGGGCAGGACGATGGGTTTCAGAGCGTTGGCCAGTTCGTTAATGTTGAGCACTTCCACGCCCTGGAGCTGGGCCACTTTGTTGAGGTTGAAATCGTTGGTGATGATCTTGGCCTCGTACACCTTGGCTAGCTCAATGAGCTTGAGGTCCACCTCGCGAACGGTGGGAAAATCGTCCTCCACGATCTGCACGTTCACGGTCACGATCTTCTGCAGGCGCTGGAGAACGTCCAGCCCACGGCGCCCGCGGTTGCGTTTGAGCGAGTCGGCCGAGTCCGCCACCAGTTGCAATTCGCGCAGGACAAATTGGGGTATCACCAGGATGCCGTCCATGAACCCGGTGTCGGCGATGTCTGCGATACGGCCGTCAATAATGACGCTGGTGTCCAGGATCTTGAAGCTCTTGCGTCCCTGCTTCTCGCTCCCAAAGATACCGCCCAGCGCGGCCAGGTTCAGCAGGTCGCCCTTGTTCGCGCCCACGACCAGCCCCACGTAGGACATGAAGAGCATGACCATCAGCTGAAGGAATCGCTGGGTTTCAAGGTGAGGAATGGTCCTTCTGAGCACTTCGCTGAAAAGGAAGGCGCCCAGAATACCGAAAATGCTGCCGATCACCGCGCCGATCAGGCGCTTGAGTGTTACCACGCGCAGGCGCCATTCAAACAAAACTACGGCAAGACCGATCCCGGCTCCGGCGCATCCGGCGATCCAGGGGCGAAGACTGGCCAGCCCAAACGGCTGCAAGTGGTAACAGGCAATAGCAACAATCGCAATAAAAACAATACGAATAATAATCAGGTCCATAGGGGACCCTCCCGACCGGGGCGCTCCTGGTCAAGGTAAGAATTCTTTTTAAGAAATAAATCCTCGCATTACCCCAAAAAGCAGCTGCCCCCACAGCTTTGGCGGGGAGTTCATAAAAACATAATAAAGGCTCCCGCGCCTGAAGTCGCGCACAGTATACAACAGCTGAGAGACTCACGCCTCATCTTGTTGGTTGTCGATTCAGTAAATATCGGGCCGTTTTTGTTGTTGACCGCGACGATGAAGAACCGGCATCTTGAAGGAAAGATCCGCTGGAGCCTTGCTCCGCGACCCGGTTGGCCGATGCAGATGAGCGGCCTGGTCCTCCCGCGAAAGCGGGAGGATTTCCAAGCCGGCGCTGAAAATCTCGGGGGAGAATAGGCGCCGGTTTATTCTTTCTCCGCTTCCCAGGAACGCACCTACGGAATCGATATCGTTCCTAACCCCACAGTCGGGGGGCTTCTCTGCCCAACAGTAATGTTGCCGGAAGGGCTCCCGATGTGCGAGAGTATCGGTTCGCCTCAACCGGTGGGGCAACAGTTCGGGGCCCTGGGTGATCCAAACCCGCTACAGGTGAATATGGCAAAGGAACCAAAGCAACGCACGTATGAAGAAGCCGTCGAGTGGCTTCGCGAACACGGATTCGACATTCTGGAAGCTCCCGGCACGCAGAATCGCGTGTTCCTCAAGAAATACAACTCTTCTGCCGCGATCGAGAAGACAGGCGACGATGGCGTTCGCCTCTTTGCCAAGCCGGGTTATCTGGTGGGCAGCGAGATTTCCCGCCTGATCGACAAGGGCTACCAGAAGTTTCTCAAGACCACCAAGACTGAGATTCCAGCGACCGCTGACCATCTGAAGGCCCTGCACCAGTTCTCCGAGGAACTGCGCGAAGCCCTTGGCCAGGTGAGCCTCTACAATGAATCGCTGGGCACGGTCAGCGATCGCTATGTCTATGACCGGGTGGAAGGCAGAGACCTTCCAGAATCGCAGCGCCCGCAGCGCGCCTGGGACCCCAAAACCGACACGGGCGTTAAGCGCGCCTGATCCCCTCGCCAAGCATCCTCGGCTTGTAAGATTCTCCTCTAATTAGCTAGACTTTTGCCCCATAGCCTGGGACACGGAGCAGGGTCAACACTATCAACGAAGGAGATCGATCTTTATGTTCCGGAAAGTCATTCGGATAGCAGCGGCGCTTGGCGCGCTCATGTTGTTGGCGGGAATCGCGCTGGCGCAAGCCACGGGCCAGTCCGCGACCAAAACTCCAAGCCCCAAGACTTCAACTCCAAAAGCCCAGCTGGTGGACATCAACTCGGCCAGCAAAGAGCAGTTGAGCGCACTGCCCGGCATCGGCGACGCCTACTCTCAGAAAATCATTGATGGGCGTCCTTACAACACCAAACACGATCTGGTGAGCAAGAACATCGTTCCTCAGGCCACCTACGACAAGATCAAGGACCAGATCATCGCGCACCACGCCAGCAAAGGAG
>CAZFRV010000044.1:0-7219 GCA_964521445.1 uncultured Acidobacteriaceae bacterium | reverse complement strand
GATGCGCCTAACGGTAAAAAAGGCTGCACCCCAAGCCAGGGAAAGAATCAGCTATGGCATTCCGGCGTTTGCCTTGGACGGAAACCTGGTCTGGTTCGCGGCCCACAAAAGCCATATCGGGTTTTACCCGGGGGCGGCAGCGATCAAGGCATTCAAGAAGGAGTTATCGCCATATAAAAGAGCCAAGGGATCTGTACAATTTCCGTTCACCGAGCCGCTCCCGCTTCCTCTGGTGGCCCGGATCGTGAAGTTTCGCGTGAAACAGAACCTAAGTAAGAAGAAGAGAAAGTAGCGTCAGGGCGACTCTTGTCCCCCCTCCTGCGCGGTCCAGGCCGTGCGAAAGCTACTCTTTACCAGCCGCTCACCAGTAATCTGCGAGCCCCTTTTAGGCCGCATTTCTGATACTTGTCATATGCCATGGCGGCGCGCTGGCGGATTTGTTCGTTGCTTTCTCTGAGGATCCAGCCGTCCAGTGCGTCTTTGAGCGTGTAGGCCTCAGGGGCCATCAGTCCGGTGGTCCAAAGCAGCGGATACGCGCCGGTGGAGCGCAAAGGTTCGGCAAAATAAGCCTTGCTGGCGCAGGCCAGGATGATTGCTTCGCGGTGCGCCGGGTTGGTTTGCCGGGGCAGATCGGCCAACTGAAAATCCATGAACCCATCGTGCCCAATGTATGCGATCAGGTTGGCGTTTCCGCCGGCTGCGATGACCGTGTCGTTCGCGCCGCTTCTAAACGTGACGTTCTCACGACCCGCTCCTGCAGCGGCTCCCAGAAAGTCTTGGATTGCCTGCTGGATGCGATCGCCCTGGTAGGCGTCTGCGATCACGTAAACGTTGGCGTTGCGATGTTTGAAGACGCAACGCTCCAGGATTCCCGGCTTGGGTCGTTGTTGCTGTAAGACCAATTGCCACTCGCGACTTCGAGCAAAAAAGGTCTTGACGCCGCCGGCTGCACCCCAATACAAGTTGTGCTCAGGATCGGCCCCATTGCCGAGTTTCGCCGGCACGGGAACGATTCCCTGATTCACGTTGTCGGCGAGTGCCACAAAGACGTGAACGGTCCGGGCGGCCTCCTGCGAACGCACGCCTGGAAGAGTCACCAGACACAAAAGCAGGGCGAGCGCCGACCACCGAAATAAATCGGGTTTCATTGAAAAGCTTAGACTCCGGCGTACGCGCGAGTGTTTCGGATTTCCAGGGTTACTTTCGCGCGGTGAAGGTCATGTGCTCGAAGTCGATGGTATAGGACTGAAAAGCTCCAAAGATGTCCTGGCCAAGATTTCCGAAGAATACATCCATCCCGCTACCAGCCGGTTTGGGGAAGATAGTGGCTGACGCCAAGGTCACTTCTTGCCCGCCGAGGATCACACTCAGGTTCTGCATTTTGTATGTGTGAAAATGGCGCACACCGGCGGCTCCGGCCAGGTCGCTCTTCGCCCGCATGTTGTCTGTAAGCCGCGATTTCACTAACGGGTAGAAACGCGAGCTGAAAGTGGAGCCTGTCGCGCCTGTATCCAGCGAGAAAAGGCACTGCCCTCCGCCGGCTTGTACCACGGCGATGGGCATTTGTCCTTCCATGAACAGCTCTGATCCCTGTTCTCTTACTGCTTCGTTAATGCCAACGCGGCCATCGGCATAAACGGTGATGCGTCGAAGGGCAGACTGAACCGGGAAGCCGACGATCCCCTGGATCTGGAAACCACCAAAGTTGAAAGCTTGATCGCTGGCCACTGGGAGCTCGACGTCATGGAAGACGGTATTTCCGATCTTAAGTTCGGACAGGATGCCGATGCGAAAACTGACAGGCGTTCCATTGTAATCGGTGGTCTGAGCAGAGCCCTCGAGGAGGCGCAGTCCGATGCGGCGCGACGTGCTTTCGGTGATCACCGAGGTGTTCGCGCCTGTATCCAGCACCCACGATTCGTTCTTGCCGTTGGCCTCGACCGGTATCTCGATCCATCCTGGCTTGTCGTGGACTGACTGTAGCGTGGAGGGCGCATTCAGTTCCACGGTCTGCGGCGGAGCATCCCGGAGTAATTGCATCTCATCACGCCGGTCGGTGGCGGAACGACGTTCATTGCGGGAAAGCACTTTAGAATAGCGACGTAGAAGAGCAGAATATGTGTCGGCAGATTTCGCGTAGAGGAAAGCCTTGCTGTAATCGTCCGCCAGAGTAGATAGAAGATTCTTTTCCTGCCAGGACGGTGGCGCGCTCGCGAGTCCGAGCGCCAGAGGCGCCAGCAGGCGAATCGATTCTTCTATCCGGTTCTTCCGGTTGGCCACGATTCCCTGGAAAAGGACGGCATCGTCCGGAGAAAGTTGCCGGTCGATGGTTTGCTCCAGCTCAACGTAGCGTCTTTGCTCCAGCAGGGTTTGCAGATGCTTGGCCGCGCTGCCTGCCGAAGGGACGGTCTGGCACCATCCTGCAGCCGACAAAGCTAGTGCGACTGATAGAGCGAGCTTGCGAGGCATCCGCCACAGCATAGCATTGAGTTATGGAGTCTTGTAGACAGTTCTTCAATTCCCGGTGAAATGCTGCTATGCTCTGCGCCATGGCAGACCGTTCCTTCAGCGACGTAGGCGGCACCCCCGGCGGGTTGGGCCAGTTTGTGATGGGCCTGATCATGAGTTGCGTCGGCGGATACCTCATCTCCAACCAGGTAAGCGTCGTCGGCTCCTATTGGAGTTTTTGGGGCGCCAACAGTTTCGGTATCACGCTCATCCCCATGCTCTTCGGCGTGGGTATTCTGTTCTTCAACGGCAAGAGTAGAGTCGGCTGGTTTTTGACGATCGCCGGGGGGCTGTTCATTCTGGCTGGCGTGATCGCCAACATGCACATCTATTTCCAGCCAACCAGCCTGTTTAACACGCTGGTCATGTTGATCCTGCTGGTAGGCGGCGTGGCCCTGATCGCCCGCTCGGTACACTCGCATCACGAGAAGGCCGCCGAACAATAAGGCGTCGTACCGCAAAAACTTCAAGCCGCGAATTCACGCCGATGACGCGAATCAAAGGACATTCTCTGATTCGCGTGAGTTTGCGTTGATTCGCGGCTAAAGACCTTGCCTTACGCCGTCCGGCGCGGATGCAGGCTCAGATCGCGCACTTGAGCCAGTAAGGTGGAACGCTGCAGGGCGTCCAGTTTGTCCAGAAACGGCATGACCTGGGCGATAAAATCATCGCGCATGAGATCGTCGATTTCGTCATCCAGAGTGCGGCTGGAGCCTTTCAACAGGTCGGCTACCCCAACTTCGAGCGCATTCGCCAGCCGTTCCAGCGACGATAGCGTAGGCACCGCCTTCTCGTTTTCAATCTTGGAGACGTACGTGCGCGGTACCGACATGCGCAGCGCAAGCTGCCGCTGGCTGAGTCCAGACTTCTGCCGCAACATGCGGATGGCCGCGGCAATCTGCAAGTGCGAGCGGGTGCCGTTCGTGGCCGCCACCACCGGCGTTTGCTCTACCAGGATGGGCTCGGGCTCATCTTCATCGAGCGAGGTCCGGCATTTTCTGCAAAGATTGTTGGTGGTCCGAAATTGGACGAGATGGCAGTGGTCACAACGAACTACTTCCCGGGAGTCGACTGGTGCCAGGGTTGTCGCCATGAATAGTTTCTCGGAGTGCCAGAGCCGGCTTTGCTCCAAAAATCTACAGCGCGATCCAGCAACTTGCGTTAGTGTCAATCATGAATTTACGGCTGTCAACCTAAAAATTCCGGAGCCAACGGCATATTACCGGTGTAAACGGGAGAATAAAAGGAGAAACAAGGCAAAAACCATGATAAACCGAGATTCAGCCTGGAGCCTTTTGTGTGAATTCACCGAGTCAGAGAGCCTGCGCAAGCACATGCTGGCGGTGGAGGCCTGCATGCGCGCCTACGCCCGCAAGTTTGGCGAGGACCAGGACCAATGGGGCATCACCGGCCTCCTGCACGACTTCGACTACGAGAAATATCCCACGCCCCAGGAGCATCCCTTCGTCGGCAACAAGATCCTGGAAGAGCGCGGCTATCCCGACTGGATGCGCCGCGCCATCCTCTCCCATGCCGAGTACAGCGGCGTGAAGCGGGAGAGCAGAATGGAGAAGACGCTCTTTGCCTGCGACGAACTGGCCGGCTTCATCACCGCCACCGCGCTGGTCAAACCGGGCAAGTCGCTGGCCGAGGTGGAAGCCAAATCCGTCCGCAAGAAGATGAAGGACAAAGCCTTCGCCCGCAGCGTGAACCGTGACGACATCATCAACGGCGCCGCCGACATGGGTGTGGATCTGGAAGAACATATCGCCTTCTGCATCGAGGCCATGAAAGCGATTGCCGCCGAGTTGGGATTGGCGGGCGCGAATTCTGCAACAACATAGAGGACCAAGAAACAAAACCTCACCACTGATCACACTGATGTCACTGATAGAGAAAGATTGCCAAAATCGCCGGAATTGCCCAAAAGAGACCGGGTGATCGGAAAACCCCGACACGACCTTACTGCGGATGAACGCGGACAAACGCGGATCGGGCCAACGGCTAAGGGCTAACAGCTAGAAGCTAAGCGTTTGCAGTTGCCAATCACGTAACCGAAGGCCTGGAACGTCGGGGATCGACGGAAAATCGGTTAAACTAAGCACAATGGCTCAGATACAGCGCAGGAAGAGCGTAACCGCAAAGATCGGCAACGTCCACGTGGGCGGCGAGGCGCCGGTGGTGGTGCAGTCCATGACCAACACCGATACCGCCGACGTCGCCGGCACCGTGGCCCAGGTGGCCCAACTGGCCCAATCTGGCTCCGAACTGGTGCGCGTGACGGTGAACAATGACGCCGCGGCCAAAGCCTTGCCGGCGATCGTCGAGGGTCTGGAGAAGCAGAACGTCCGTGTGCCGATCATCGGCGACTTTCATTACAACGGCCACCTGCTGCTGACGAAGTATCCGGAGTGCGCGCAGGCGCTGGCCAAGTACCGCATCAATCCCGGCAATGTAAGCGTGGGCCGCAAGGACGACAACAACTTCCGCGCCATGATCGACGTGGCCGTCAAGAACCGCAAACCCGTACGGATCGGCGTGAACTGGGGGTCGCTCGATCAGCAGCTCCTGACCCGGATGATGGACGAGAACTCACGCCTGACCGAGCCCAAAGACGCCCGCGACGTGACGATGGAAGCGATGGTCGTCAGCGCGCTGCGCTCGGCGGAGATCGCGGAAGATGCCGGGCTGCCGCATGACTTCATCCTGCTCAGCGCTAAGGTCAGCGGCGTGCAGGACCTGATTGACGTGTACCGCAACCTGGCGGCGCGCTGCGATTATCCGCTGCACCTGGGGCTAACGGAAGCCGGCATGGGCGCTCGCGGCATTGTGGGCAGCACGGCCGGACTGGCGGTGCTGTTGCAGGAAGGGATTGGCGATACCATCCGCGTCTCGCTGACGCCGGCGCCGAATGGCAACCGCGCCGAAGAGGTTACGGTGGCGCAGCAGATCTTGCAGTCGCTGGGAATTCGCAGCTTCACCCCGCAGGTTACGGCGTGTCCAGGATGCGGCCGCACCACCAGCACCTTCTTCCAGGAGATGGCGGAGCAGATTCAGTCCTACCTGCGCACCAGCATGCCGGTGTGGAAAGAAAAATATCCCGGCGTGGAAGAGCTGAAGCTGGCGGTGATGGGCTGCGTGGTCAACGGTCCCGGCGAATCCAAACACGCCAACATCGGGATTTCACTCCCCGGCACCTTCGAAGAACCGAAAGCGCCTGTTTTTGTTGACGGACGGTTGATGACCACGCTGAAGGGCGACCGGATTGTCGCCGAGTTTATCGAGATCCTGAACGAGTACGTGGATTCGCGTTACGGTTCAGGGTCAGGATTGCCGACGGGCACTGAAGCACTCGCCGCCGGCCGCGTGCAGAAATAGTGTTCGCAGCCAGAGCCTGACTGTTTACGCAGCCAGCACGGTGTAGCTGATAGCGAGCCAGACCCCGAACCCCACGGCCAACAGCAACAGTCTTACTGAGAACCTGTCAATCACGTTGTTCCACTTCGCGTCCATAAAATCGCCTCCTGATGACGTATGATCCTGTCTTTGATTTCCCAATCTTCCTGCAACCTTTGACGGCCGCAGTACTCTTTGGTTAATAGTAAATACGCTGGGGCAGCGATTTGGTTCCCGGCAAAACTGTTAATAATTTTTTACACTCTTCTTGCTACCTTCGCGCCGGTTTGAGCGTCTTACATGTAATTCATTCTTTTCTCTCTCACTCTGATGGGAGCGAAATGGAATTCGGTGTCCAGGCGGAACATGGCGCACGCTTGAAGTTGGTTGCCGGCGCGAACGCCCTCACAAGTTTTTGCCGTGTAACGCAATGGCCCGGTTTCATTCGCTCCCTCGGGGTGCTCATGGAAACCCCTTCAGTTGACCCTGACCGACTTTTCCGCGAATATCTATCCTCGATCTGAACAGCTGCCATCTCAACAACTATGGGGAGTTCGATGCGTCAGCGCAAACGCAACGCTGAAAGCCGCCGCGGGCCGGCGGAAGCGGGCCGGCGGAAGCCGTCTTTGTGGGCGTTGGGCGGACTCACTCCGCTGGAGCTGGCGCGCCGCGTGCTGCTCCGATTTTTCAAAGGCGAGATATTCACGCAGGCCGCCGCGCTTTCCTTCTACTTCATTTTCGCACTGTTCCCCATGATTGTTGCTCTGCTTGCGGTGGTGGGCCTCTTTGCCCAAAACAACAGCTTCCGCGCCGGATTGGTCGCGCAATTCGGGCGGGTCATGCCTCCTTCTGCCCTGGCGCTGGTGGAAACCACGGTCCGCGAGATCGCCGCCGAGAGCGGCGGGTGGAAGGTGGGCTTGGGCCTGGTTGTGGCGCTATGGTCGGCGTCTGGCGGCATGAGTGCCCTGATGGACGCCTTGGATTATTCATATCGCGTCCAGGAATCGCGTCCGTACTTGAAACGGAAGGTGATTGCGATCGGCTTGACGGTGACCATTGTGGCGCTGAGCTCCGTGGTCCTGGCGATTGTCCTTTATGGCGGTACTCTCGCCGAGTTTGTAGGCCGCCGCACCGGACTCAGCCACGCCGTGGTCACGCTCTGGCAGCTTGCGGATTGGCCGATTGCCCTGCTGCTGGTCCTCTTCTCGCTGGCGCTGATCTATTGCCTGTTTCTCGCGGGATTGATCGTCGCCACGTTCATTGATTTCGAGCACTTCATCATTCCTGACGAAATTACGTACGGAGGCATGGCGGT
>CAZFRV010000043.1:0-5547 GCA_964521445.1 uncultured Acidobacteriaceae bacterium | reverse complement strand
ATCGATCAGCCAGCGGCAGGCTTCAAATGCGGCCGCGCGGTGCGCCGACGCCACTACGATGAGCACGCTGGTTTCCCCGATCTCGATGCGCCCCAGCCGGTGAACGATGCGCACATCGCGCACGCTAAAGCGTTCAAGGGCGGAATGCGATAGCCGCTGTAACTCATTGAGGGCCATGGCTTCATAGGCCTCGTAGTCCAGGTAGAGCGTGCGCCGGCCACGGCTATGGTTGCGTACGATCCCCTCAAAAACCAGGGTGGCGCCGTCCTCGCCCGCTTTGATCGCGTCGGTGATCTGTTGGGTAGCGATCGGCGAGCGGACGATGGCGCAATGCTGGGATTGGAGCTCTTCCAATCCGGATTTGCCGCCGCTGACCGGAGGGAGCAGGCCGACCTCGTCGCCATCGTGAAGCGTGGCAGAGCCGGCCGCATACTCCTGGTTCAGCGAGCAGGCAATCGAGGTTGCGATAGGTTGAAAGCCGGGAAAACGTTGCGCATAGTACGACGTTACTGCGGAGAGCATGGCCCCCTGCTCAAGCTCCAGCGAGTCTTCCTGGCGGCCGATGATGTCTTTGAGCTGCCCAAAAAGCAGCACCCGAACGCGCATTACCACCAACCTACCGGAAAGTACCGTAGCTCCGGGTCAATTCTGGTTAAGTTTTGTCAGGTTCCAGGTTTGTTGCTACCGCCAGGACCTTTTTTGCGTCTAATACAATAACAGCCAATAGAGCTGTAGCGCAGTTTACGATTTACTCCGGGGCGGTCCCCACGTCGCAGCCGCCCCGGCCTTTTATCCTTAGGAACGAAGCGACAGGGACATCAATCCGCGCTGGTCAGGACTCGCTCTCTAGTTTCCTCGTCCTGGCGCTCCTGCTGTTTGGACCCGGGCAGGGCGATCTCGAGCACTTCTTCAATGGTCGAGACGTAGTGAAGCGTAACGCCTTCGAGCTGTTCAGGCGTGAGGTCTTCGTCCACGTTCATGCGGTTGTCCGCGGGCAGGATCACGTCTCGCACACCGGCGCGTTTGGCCGCCAGGAACTTCTCCTTGACACCACCGATAGGCAGCACGTTGCCGCTGAGCGTGATTTCGCCGGTCATGCCGGTAAGCGGACGCACGGAACGATCACGCAGCAGTGACACCAGCGCGGTGGCCATGGTCACGCCCGCCGACGGCCCGTCCTTGGGAATGGCGCCGGCCGGCACGTGAATATGGATGTCGTGGTCCTTGAAGAAGTCCTCGTCGATATGCAGTTTTTCAGCGTTGGAGCGCACCCAGGTCAGCGCCGCCTGCATGGACTCCTGCATCACCTGGCCGATCTGTCCGGTCATGGTGAACCCGCCTTTGCCCTTCATCTTGTTGGCTTCGATGAACAGGATATCTCCGCCGGCGGGCGTCCACGCCAGGCCCACGGCCACGCCCGGGCGCCGCGTGCGCTCGGCGATTTCCGTATCGATGCGGATTTTGATTCCGCCCAGGAACTCCTGCACGACCTGCGGCGTTACCACCAGCTTTTCCGTTTTGCCTTCAGCGATGCGCCGCGCCTGCTTGCGGCACATCGTGCCGATGTTGCGTTCCAGGTTGCGCACGCCGGCCTCGCGCGTGTAATGGCGGCTGATGAAGCGGAGGGACTCTTCCGAAAACTCAATCTGTTCCGGTTTCAGTCCGTTCTCTTCGATCTGCTTGGGCACCAGATAGCGCTGGGCAATATGCAGCTTGTCGTCTTCCGTGTAGCCTTGCAGATCGATGATCTCCATGCGGTCGCGCAGCGGCTCAGGGATGGTATCGAGCATGTTGGCCGTGCAGATGAACAGCACCTTGGAAAGATCGAAAGGCACGTCCAGGTAGTTATCGCGGAAGGTGGAGTTCTGCTCGGGATCGAGCGTCTCCAGCAGCGCCGATGAAGGATCGCCGCGGAAATCGCGCCCCAGCTTGTCCACTTCATCCAGCACAAAGACAGGGTCGTTGGTCTCGGCCCGGCGGATGCCCTGGATGATCTGTCCGGGCAATGCGCCGATGTAGGTGCGGCGGTGGCCGCGGATCTCAGCTTCGTCGTGCACGCCGCCTAGCGACAGCCGGACAAACTTCCGCTCCAGCGCGCGCGCGATCGAGCGTCCCAGCGAGGTCTTGCCCACACCTGGAGGTCCCACGAAACAGAGGATCGGCCCTTTCATGCTCGGCTTGAGCCGGCGCACGGAGAGGTAGTCCAGAATGCGGTCTTTGACTTTCTTCAGGTCGTAATGGTCCGTGTCCAGGACCTCCTGCGCTTTGGTGATATCCACTTCTTTGCCGCTGGACTTGGCCCAAGGCAGCACCGCCAGCCACTCAATGTAGTTGCGGGTCACGGAGTAGTCGGCAGCCATAGGCGACATGCGGGACAACCGGGTTAACTCCTTCAACGCTTCTTTCTTCACGTCTTCGGGCATGCCCGCGGCTTCAATTTTCTGGCGCAGCTCTTCCACGTCGCGCTGGGCCTCGTCCTGCTCGCCCAGCTCTTTCTGGATGGCCTTCATCTGCTCGCGCAGGTAGTACTCGCGCTGCGATTGCTGCACCTGGTCCTGGACTTCCGTTTGGATCTTGTTGCGCAGTTGCTGCACTTCCAACTCTTTAGCCAGATGATGGTTCACGATCTGCAACCGGCGCAGAATGTCAGTGGTTTCCAGGATTTCCTGCTTGTCGCGCGTGGAAAGCGAAGGCAGTGACGAGGCCACAAAATCCACCAGGCGTCCTGGCTCTTCAATGTTGATGGCCACGGTCTGCAACTCGTCGGAGAGGGTCGGCGAACCGGCCACGATTTGCTGGAACAACGTCAGCACGTTGCGCTGCAGCGCTTCCACTTCCGGCGATTGGTCGAGTTCCCGGTCCGGTAGCAACTCCGCGCGGGCGCGCATGAAAGGCGTCAACTGCGTGAACTCGGCCATCCTGGCCCGCTGCAACCCCTCAGTAAAGACAAACAGGCTCTGGTTGGGCATCTTGACCACTTTGTGAATCGTGGCCAGCGTGCCGATGCTGTAAAGATCGGTAGGCTGCGGGATGTCCACCCTGGCCTCGCGCTGCGCGACCACCAGAATAGTCTTTTCTTCCCCAAGAGAATTAATGAGCTGAATGGAGCTCTCGCGCCCCACGGTCAGCGGCAAGACGGCATGCGGGAACAGGACGGTATCTCGCACCGGTAGAACCGGAACGTTGTTCCCCTCCAATTGGGGGGTACGTTCCTCCTCAGGCGCCGCGACTGATACGGCTTGCTGCTCACGTGTTTCAGAAGCCATGATGAATCCTTAATCGGTCAATACTTGATAATAATACGCTCACATTGGATGACCGTATCCATGATAAAGATGCAGCCTGTACATCTGCTGGCCGGGGAAGGCAGATTGTACGCGAGATATTTGCCTCGTCCTACGGCAAATGCTGCACTTTTTTACCTCTCCGCCCCCGGGTAAACCCCCAAAACCTTCACAACACCCGCGATTTCTTCCAGATGCCGTAGAGCCAAGCGCATGGCCGGGTCGTCACCGCGGAGCAAGTCCACAAAAAACATATACTCCCATGGCCTGCCCCGTACCGGACGCGATTCAATCTTACTCAGGTCCAGGTCGCGTAAGGCAAAAACACTTAGCGCCTTGAACAGCGCTCCCGGCACGTTCTTGAGCGAAAAGGCCAGGGAAGTCTTGCTGGCGTTGGCCAAGATCTTCTTCTTCTTTTGGATGAAGAAAAAGCGGGTAAAGTTACGCGTGTCGTCCTCCAGGCCGGCCAGCAGCACTCGGGCGCCATATTCTTTAGCGGCCTGACGGCTGGCGATAGCGGCGGCGTCGCGCAGACGATTGGCCATCAAGAACTTAACGGCGCCGGCCGTGTCATAGAACCCAACCGCTGTCACTCCGCGTTGGTCGCGGAAGAAGTGGCGGCACTGGTCCAGGGCCACCGGGTGTGACAGCGCCTGGCGGATGTCCTTGAGCTTGGCGCCGGGCGCGGCGATCAGGTTGTGCTCGATGCGCAGGTTCAGCTCGCGCTGAATAAAGACGTTGCGCTCCAGCAGCAGGTCCAGATGCTCACCCACCGGTCCGGCCAGAGTGTTTTCGACCGGAATCACCGCGGCGGAGGCGCGGCCGGAATCCACAGCGTCAAAGACCTCGACTGACCGGCTGCACGCCACCACCTCGGCCTTCGGCACCAGCTTGAGCGCCGCCTGATGACTGAATGATCCCCGCTCGCCTTGTATGGCAATTTTCATGAATTAGCTGCTAGCTTCTGGCTCCGAGCTTGGTTCCCCCTAAGGCAGGTTACCGGAAGCGGGGAAATTAGCAAATAGCGGAACGTGATCCTCTTCCGATCGTAGCGATCACGGCGATTCCGGCGATTTCCGGGTGTTCCGATCCCCCGATTTTTCTTCGCCCGCCGCCCCCTGTTTTGCGGTCATCCCAACAAACTGGGGTGCCCCCCTGGGTTACCTCCTGGCGCGAAACTCGGCCCTTTATGAGATCCAGTCACTGCTGGGCGCAGGCGGGATGGACAAGGTGTATCGTGCCATGAATGCGCGGCTCGACCCACCGTCGCGGTCAAAATCGGTTAACCCGCTAGTTTGGGGCGGCGCCGGTTTCGTGGGACCACTGATCGGCCGATGATTCCCGCCGCTCCGCTTCGCGCGGCATGGCGCCCGCGAGCAGAAGAATGGCGCCGCAATACATCAGTGTATCCCCCATGTAGTTGAGGCCGTTGTCGAGGCTGGCGCGTTCCACGACTGCGATCGGCACGTAGACGACTAACTCCACGAAGAGCACGGTCAAGCCAATCCATGTGGCTGCTGCGCGGGTTTTCTTGCCGACAAGCAACAGGATACCCCCGACGGCGTAAACCGCGGCCGCCAGGAACGTCCAGATGGCGTGTCCGAAGATCCACTGGGGAGTCAGCGGTTCCAGCGGAACGCCAGGCACGTGATCGGCGTGCATGAATTGCTCGAAGCTGTAAAACAGCACAGGAATGGCAACGAAGTATCGCGCAATCGATGCCAGGACGTGCTTGCCGCGCTCGCGCCCCGGCTCGGTGAGGCTGGCAGCCAGCGCCAGAGCGCCGCCGCTGCAGGATAGTTCCCGCAGCGTCAACGTCAGACCAAACCGATCCCCCAGATGGCGTGCCCAAGCTGGGGCGTCCATCAGCGCTACAAAAAGAAAAAACGTCAAGGCGAGCAAGCTCGCGGCGAGACGCGCCTGGATCTTCGTCACCAGGCTCAGCGCGGCTGCGATAAAGCAAGCGCCTACGAAGTACGCCCAAAACAGATGCCACGGAATCCACCGCGGCACGATCGACGCAATGGCCTTCGTCAGCGTGAAGTGTTCGGTGCCGAAAGCCGCAAGTGGCGCCGCGTAGAAAAGCGGCCCGAACAGAATCAACTTGTCCCATCCTCGCGCCTTTTGCCAATCGCCACCAAGAAAGATCGTGACCAGCCCGAGGGCGAGAACGACTCCAAAGGCAAGGTACGACCAAATCACCGTGCTGGGAATTGCGAAAGCCATGACTGCCGACGAATTCAGTAAGTTGCTGCCCATGAAG
>CAZFRV010000042.1:0-12885 GCA_964521445.1 uncultured Acidobacteriaceae bacterium | reverse complement strand
CTCCACCGTAACCAACATCCTGATGGGGGTGGTGGATTTTGGGCTCGACATACAGCAGGCAGTGAACGCTCCCCGCTTTCACCATCAATGGGAACCGGATCAGATCTACATTGAGAACGTCGGGGTCTCGCCGGACACCATCAAACTGCTCGAGGCCCGCGGCCACAAGATCAAAGCGCAAGGCTATTGGAGTGACGGCGAGTGCATCGCCGTGGATCCTAAGAGCGGCGACCTTCTGGGCGCGTCCGACGGACGCAATGGCGGCAAGGCGGTAGGTTACTGATGCTGCGCGCGATCTCCAGCTACGTGCATATCAAGAAGCGGCTGCATCCCGGCCTGCTGGACGCCTTTGCCCGCGGCGGCGCCCAAGGGATAGAGATTTTTGCCGCGCGCGGCCACTTTAACTACCACGAGAAAGAGCATGTCAAGGAAATCGGCGGCTGGTTCAAGACCGCGCAGGTGGAGTTCCACTCCATGCACTCGCCGATTTACCCGAGCAACGACTTCCGCTCCGGGGCGCCGCCGCTGAACATTGTGGATCTGGAAAAACGAAATCGTATCGACGCCATGGACGAGATCAAGCGGGCCATCGAAGTGGCGGAATACGCACCCTTCCGCTTCCTGGTGCAGCATATCGGCCGCACCGACGAGGCGGACGATCCGCGTAAATTCGAGGCTGCGCTCAGCTCCATTGAGCACCTGCGCGCGTTCGCCCGGCCGCTGGGCGTGACCCTTCTGGTCGAGAACACTCCCAACGATCTGGCCACGCCGGAGCGTCTGATGGAGTTGCTGCATGCCCTGCATTATCCCGATCTCGGCGTCTGCTTTGATACCGGGCATGCGCACATGATGAGCTCCGTGCACCAGGCTTTCGGCGTGCTGGAAGACCGCGTTCAATCAACCCACGTCCATGACAACCAGCGTGATCGCGATTTGCACCTCTGGCCCGGCAATGGGACCATCGACTGGAACCAGACCATGCAGTCGTTGCGGGCCGCGCCGCGCGCTCCGGCATTGCTGCTGGAAGTGGAAGGCGAAGAAGATATGGACGTGGCTGGAAAAATGACAGAGGCGTACGGCAAACTGGAGGCGGCTGCGGTGGCGGCGGAATGAAGAGGCCTGTGAGTATCGACCTGCTTGAGCGAGTGTCATTCCGAGCGCAGCGAGGAATCGGCTCCGCTCACTCTATTGTTTGTGATTTGTGAAGATCAGAACCTTATTTGCCTGGGACCAGCGGAGCAGATCCCTCACCCGTTCGCTGGGCCCAGGGTTCGGGATGACACGCCGTTAGGATGAGACATCACATGACAACAACCACCCAATCTCCTCTGACCACCATCGCCGAAATCGGGCGGCACGACGGCCAGTCAGTCACAATTCGGGGATGGCTCTACAACAAGCGCGAGAGCGGCAAGCTGATCTTCCCTATCTTCCGTGACGGCAGCGGCGTAATCCAGGGCGTGGTTCCGAAAAATCAGGTCTCGCCCGAGATTTTTGACACGCTGAAGAATCTCACCGACGAATCCAGCGTCATCGTCACCGGCAAGGTGCGGGCCGACAAGCGCGCTCCCGGTGGTTATGAGCTGGACGTCAGCGACGTGAAAGTCGTCCAGCGCGTGCCGGAAGAGGATCCTTTTCCCATCGCCCGCAAAGAGCACGGCATCGACTTCCTGATGGAGAACCGGCATCTGTGGGTGCGTACGCCGCGCCAGGGGGCGATCCTGCGCGTGCGCGCGGAGATCATCCGCGCCGCGCGCAATTTCTTCGACGAACGCGGCTTCACCCTGACCGATCCGCCCATCCTCACGCCCGCGGCCTGCGAGGGCACCAGCACGCTGTTTCCAGTGGATTATTTTGACGAAGAAGCGTTTCTTACCCAGTCCGGCCAGCTTTACATTGAAGCCACGGCCATGGCGCTAGGCAAGGTCTATTCCTTCGGGCCTACATTCCGCGCCGAAAAATCAAAAACGCGCCGCCATCTCACCGAGTTCTGGATGGTGGAGCCGGAAGTGGCCTACGCCGAACTGGATGACATCATGGAGCTGGCGGAGAACTTCATCAGCCACCTGGTGCAAAGCGCGCTGGAGCATCGGCGCGCCGATCTGGCAACCATCGGACGCGATCTGAGCAAGCTCGAAAACATCAAGCCGCCCTTCCCGCGTCTCGCTTACGACGATGCGGTCAAGCTGCTGCAAGAAGGCCACGCCAAGGGCCAGGTGGAAGCCAGATTCGAATGGGGCGGCGACTTCGGATCGCCCGATGAGACTTATATCTCTTCGCAGTTTGACAAGCCGGTAATGGTGCATCGTTATCCTGCGCAGGTGAAAGCTTTTTACATGGAGCCTGATCCCGAGCGTCCGGACCTGGCGCTGTGCGTGGACGTGCTGGCGCCGGAAGGATACGGTGAGATTATCGGCGGCTCGCAGCGCATCGGCGACTACAAGCTGTTGTTGAAGCGCATCCGCGAGCACGCGTTGCCGGAAGAGGCCTTCAAGTGGTATCTGGATTTGCGCAAGTATGGCGGCGTGCCCCATGCGGGCTTCGGCATGGGCATTGAGCGCGCTGTAGCATGGATCTGCGGCCTTGAACACGTCCGCGAAACCATTCCCTTCGCCCGGACCCTGACGCGCATCTACCCCTAGAAGCAAGAAAGAAGAAAGACCAGGACAGATTTATGACGCCGGAAACAACAGCTCTACTCCCCGCTGCGAAGACAGACAACGCCGCCAAACCTCCCGCGGCTGCGGACAACATTACGCCTAAGAAGATCCGCATTCTGGGCGTGCCTCTGGATCTGGGACAGGCCCGGCGCGGCGTGGATATGGGCCCTTCGGCCGTGCGCGTCGCCGGCCTGGAAGCCCGTCTGGAAGCCCTGGGCCACGTGGTGGAAGACGGCGGCAACGTGGCCGTGGCCATCCCTGAGCAGAAAAAAGAGGGCGACCCACACGCCAAGTATCTTAAAGAAATTGTGGCCACCTGCACCAAGCACGCTGAGATGGTGTTGAAGACTCTGGAAGCGGGAAAAGTTCCCCTGGTGCTGGGTGGCGACCACTCGGTGGCCGCGGGAACCATGGCCGGCGTTGCCGAGTTCTATCGCCGGCAGGAAAAGAAAGTCGGGCTCATCTGGATTGATGCCCACGCCGACATCAACACTCCGGAAACCTCTCCCAGCGGCAACGTCCACGGCATGCCTCTGGCCGCCATTCTGGGGCTCGGTCCATCCGACCTGGGGAACATCTACAACTTCTCGCCCAAGGTGCAGCCGGAGAACTGCGTGCTGGTGGGCGTGCGCGACATTGATGCCCGGGAGAAAGAAAACATCAAAGAGACCGGCATTGAGGTCTATACCATGCGCGACATCGACGAGCGCGGCATGCGCACGGTGATCGAAGAAGCCCTGCGCGTGGCCGGACGCGGCACCGCCGGCTATCATGTCTCGCTGGACATGGACTGGATCGATCCTGAAGACGCTCCCGGCGTCGGCACGCCCGTGCGCGGTGGCGCCAGCTACCGCGAAGGCCACTTGGCCATGGAGATCATCGCCGACCACGGACGTATGACCAGCTTTGAGATCGTGGAAGTCAACCCGGTGATCGACGAGCATAATCGCACCGCAGACCTGGCTGTGGAGCTGACGCTTTCGGCGTTCGGGAAGAAGATCCTGTAACTCTTTTCCGGAGTGGCCATAACGTACGACCGAATGGCCGCGTCTCTCCTCGCGCCACAAACAACCTGTCACGCTGTACAATTTTGAGACGCGGCCATGCCGCGTCTCTACGGAGGCAAAATGCGCAAAGCCTTGTGGGTCGGTCTTGCCGTCCTGGCTCTGAATTCTCTCGCCGTCGCCCAAGCCCAGGACGAGCCCAAGCGCGGGCCCTCCACGCCGGAGGAGCGCCAGCGTTTTGTGGCCCTTGCCCACAAGCTCGAGCAAACGCCGCTGGACAAGAACTTGTACGCGGAGAAGAAGTGGGCGCTCGATTGGATTGACGGCATTCCCGATATCACAATCAATATCTGTCCCACGATATTGGGTGAGGACTTTCTCGACTCCAGGTACAGGTACACGCCGGAGGTCATGGGGCAGGTGGTCTTCGGCAACGTCGTGTTTCTCATCGAACACCCCGACAAAAAGGGCGACGTTGTAGCCCAATACACGGCAGGGGTGGAAAGCGCGCTGAAGGCCTACAAAGGCATCCTGAAGGCCGACCCCATGGTGTCCAGGACGCTCGAAGACCTGTTGCAAAAGCAGACCGAAGGAAAGCTGGCCGACTTCGTGCGCGAGACCAGCAAGGCCTGCCAGAGCGGCGACCAGACGGGACTGTGAAAGAGCAAATGGCAACTAGCAAATAGCAAGTGGCACAGCTGAAGCCGAATCGCGGCGGTGTGCGATACCGCTGCATTTCTGTTTTGGTCTGGCTTCAGCTTGCGCTAATTGCCAACTACTAATTGCTATTTGCTTGGATTTGCTGACTGCTGATTGCTGAGTGCTGAGTGCTAAGTTACAGTAATCCTGAATGAAAAAACTCCGGGTTGGCGTTCTTTTTGGCGGGCGCAGCGGTGAACACGAAGTCTCGCTGCTTTCTGCGGCTTCCGTTCTCCAGGCCATCGACAAGAACAAATATGAAGTCGTGCCCATCGGCATCACGAAAGAGGGCCACTGGCTGACGCCGGCGCACGCGGAGCGTCTCCTGCGCGGCGAAAGCCGGCATGAAGCCGGTGGACGGCATCTTCGCGCGGGCGATCCGGAGGCTACGCCCGGCGCGGCCGTGTTGGCCAAGGGCGAGGCGGTGATCGTGCCGCCGGTGCCCCAGTCGCACGGGTTGGTTCCGTTTGAGAGTGCGGCTGCGACAAGCGCCGGCCATGCCGCGGAACACAGCATCGCGGTGGATGTGATTTTCCCGGTTCTGCACGGCACCTTTGGCGAGGACGGCACCATCCAGGGCCTGCTGGAGCTAGCCGATATCCCCTACGTAGGCGCGGGCGTTCTCGGCTCGGCCGCGGGTATGGACAAGGATGTAATGAAGAAGCTTTTCGCGGCGGCCGGTTTGCCCATCGTCAGGCACGTGACCATCCTGCGCAGCCATTGGGAAGCAAGCAGCAAAGACGTCGTGCGCGAGGTCGAGGGCAGGCTGAAGTATCCCGTCTTTGTGAAACCCGCCAACCTCGGTTCCTCGGTGGGAATCTCCAAAGTCCGGGACCGCAAGGAATTAAGCCCGGCGATCGACGTAGCCGCCGCTTACGATCGCAAGATCGTCATCGAGCAAGGCGTGGGCGGAAAAAAGCAAAAAGCCCGCGAGCTGGAATGTTCGGTGCTGGGCAATGACCAGCCCCAGGCTTCGGTGGCCGGTGAGATCGTTCCTTCCGCCGACTTCTATGACTACAACGCCAAGTATCTGGACGAGGGCTCGCAGTTGGTGATCCCGGCCAAGATCACAAAAAAACAGATGAAAGATGTGCAACAAATGGCCGTCCGGGCGTTCCAGGCTGTGGATTGCTCTGGGCTGGCGCGGGTGGATTTCCTGATGGATCCCGTGAAAAAGCAGATCTACTTGAATGAGATCAATACCATGCCCGGATTTACCTCGATTAGCATGTATCCTAAGCTGTGGGCGGCTTCCGGGCTCGGTTATGCAGAGCTGATTGATCGGCTGATTCAGTTGGCCCTGGAGCGGCACGAAGAAAAAAAGAAGAACCGTTACAGCCGAAATTAACCGAAGTTTCAACTGGGTTGTTTACAATCGATTTCCACTGATTCGCGAGGCGTCTGGTTATGCACAGAGCCGCGTTGGCGCCGGCAATATTGCTTGTGATGTCCGCCCTTGCCCTGGGGCAGCAGGCGGCTAGCCCGGCCGATCCGCCGCCGGACCGCGCCGTGATTGAAGGCTCGGTGATCAACGCCCGGAACGGACGGGTGATTCCTCGAGCCACCGTGGTGTTGCGCAATGCGCGCAGACCATCCCTGGCCAGGTCCGTCCGCGCCGATGGCGCCGGGCACTTTGTCTTCAGAGACGTTGATCCGGCGATCTACCGGCTTTCGGCGGACCGGCAAAGTTTCTTCTCTGATCTCCGCCTCGCAGCTTTCCAATCACGTCTGGATGTCGCTCCTGGGGATCACCGCACGAACGTTGTAGTGCGCCTTCTGCCCTCTGCGGTAGTGACCGGCCAGGTGGTGGATGAGCACTCAGACCCCATGCAGCACGTGCAAGTCAAACTGCTGTCGCGCGCTTACCGCCAGGGCCGCATGGTTCTGGATACGGAAGGCGTCGGCCTGACCGATGACCGCGGCACCTATCGCATCTATGATGTGCGCCCGGGCCGCTACTACGTCCTCGCTGAGATCACACCCGAGTTGCAGACCAAAGGGTTGCAGGTCATCGCCACCAGCGGGATTGTTGGGTTGCTGGAGACGGCCGGCACCGGTGAGGCGCCGCCGGAGAGCGACACCGCCTTTTCTCCGCTCTTTTTTCCCGGCACCAGCGATTTTCTTGAAGCCCAGACCCTGCCCGTCGGTCCCGGAGATGAGGTGCACGCCGGTTTCATATTCATGACCATGCCCAGCGTCTCCATTCGGGGCAAGATCACCAATGGGCTCAGCGGCGCGCCTGCGGAGAATCCGGCGGTCAGCGCGTCCTGGACCGAGTTTCTGGAGGGAACCATACGCGACGTCAGGGTTTCTCCCAAAGACGGGACCTTTGAAGTCCGCGGAGTGTCGCCCGGCTCTTACACCCTGCGGGCCTCCTTCAGCGTGGAAGGCAGCACCTACACCACCCAGCAGACGGTGGCTGTCGGCCCCCACGGCTTGGACAACGTGCTGCTGGTCGGTCTGCCCGATTCCGAAGTTACAGGCAGCGTACTCGTCGACGATCCTGCGCTGACGGACACTCCTTTCCGACGCATCGCGCTGGAATTCCAGGACAAAGAAACTGCAGCGCGTTCCACCGTCTCCGCCCGGCCCCCAACCATGGAATTCCAAGCCAGCCTGCATCCCGGCGACCACTATACGGTGTTTGCGCGCGGCCTTTATCGGGATTACTACCTGAAGGCAGTACGGATTTCCGGTCACGAGATGGAGAGGAATGACGTGGTGGTTTCAGACCGCCGCGCGGCCATGGAACTGGTGCTCAGCCCCAACGGCGGCCACATCACCGGATTTGTGGTGGACGAGAAGAACCAGCCGGTCTCGGGTTCCGTGGTGCTCCTTCCTGAGGAAGCCAAACGCGGCTTTTCCGACCTTTTTCGCAAGATCGGTGTGGACAGCAAAGGTACATTCACGGTGAGCGGAGTGCCGCCCGGCAGCTACCAGCTACTGGCTTTCGACGACGTGGACTTGAATGAGCTGATGGATCATCCTGAACTCCTGAAGCCCTATGCGGAAAAAGGCCAGACTGTGACCGTCGCCGAGAAGGGCGCATACACTGTTCCCTTGCAGATCATTCGCACCAGCGAACAATGAGAATCTCGCGCAGGTTTTTGCCGCGCTGGCCCGCGCTCTCTCTCAGCCCGCCGCGTCAATCGCGTGGCCGTGTTCTGTGGCCGAGCGTGCGAAATACACACGATAGGACCTGTAGGTTAGATACATGACGGCAAACAATCCCAGGGGGACCGTCCATGCCATGTTCTTGGCTCCTGAGCACACGATCGCAGCTACGGTGGCGCTGAGCAAGTAGTAGGGAAGAGTAAGATCGGCGATGCGGCGCCAAGTGGAAAAGGGCCTCGCTCCTTCCGCGAGCCACAGCACCACGCTTACAGGCGCTGTATTGGCCAGAAAATATGCCAAGGTGCCAGCGCCGACGGCCAAGGGCAATGACAGATGGCGTTCGAGCGCGGCAGTGAAGGTCACAGCCGCCAGCCCAACAGCGTTGATCAACAGTGCAGAGTTGAATACGATCTGCACCGGCTGATTGCGTCCGGCCCGGCCGAACGACTGCGCCAGACTGCTGACGCCGGCCACCACCAGCGCCTCAGATACGCTGAGTTGGGCGGCCACCACCAGGAAAAAGGGCAGGTTCACGGACATGGCGCCGTTGATGCCTGGCAGCTTCACTTTGAGGCGCGAAGCCGCGACCGCGGCGGCCAGGAAAACGAGCAGTCGTAGAGGTGCAGCAGGCTGCAGATGAACGAACCCGTAGGTCAGAACGGCCAAGCCTGCCACTACCGTCAGCACGATGAAGATCTTCGCAGATGCGGGGAATTGGCTCATACCATCTCTTGTCCCAAGCTGGGACCGTACAATTTCTCTTCGTCGTGCTTAGTTTTTGTCGTAGTCGCCGGCTTCCGAGTAAGAGCCGGTGACTGTATTGCCCCATACCACAGAGTTACCCCATACCACAGAGTTGCCCCATACCACGCTGTTGCCAAGCATGGTGCTGTTGCCCCACACCACAGAGCTCCCCCAAACCACTGAAGTGCCGTTCACCAGGACATTGCCCCAAACCACGGAGGTGCCCCAGGTGACTGAATTGGACCAGACGGAGGATGGATCGGCTTGCAGCAGGACGTTGCCGGAATTGTCGAGCACGGCAATGGGCGAGAGTGCTGTGCCGTTAGGAGTACCGCTGATCGCCATGGCGTCATACGTATCGAGAACGCCGGCGCCGACCGTAAAGATGTCGTATTGCGTGTTGTAGGTGCTGCCGTTGTTTCCCTGCTCCGTGCCATACGATTGGGGCATCTGGGTTGCCGTCATCATCAATCGTGCTTTGACCTGGTCCGGCGTAAGGTCGGGCATGTATTCCAGCATCAAGGCTACAGCTCCGCTGACGATCGGCGCAGCCATGCTGGTGCCGCTCATGTAAACGTAGGAAGCGCCGCTGTACGAACGCCCCCCGTACAGGGACGGCGATAATTCATTCTGCGGATAAAGCGTATCGAGAGTACTTCCGTTGGCCAGCAGAGAGACAACCTGGTTACCCGGCGCCACCAGGTCGGGTTTGATCACATGGTCGAAGAGAGTTGGGCCCTTCGAACTGTAACTGGTCATGGTGTCATCGGACGTGGTATCGGTGGCGTGGGTATTGGTTGCACCGACTGTGATCACGTAGGGATCATTGCCGGGCGCCGTAATGGTACCGTAGCCATTCGTGTTCATGGTGTTATCGCGGCCATCGTTGCCCGCGGCCACTACCACCACGATGCCCGCCTTCCAGGCTTGCTCCACCGCCTGACAAAGCGGGTCCAGCGTATAACTCTCCGCGACGTTGCGCCCCAGGGAAAGATTGATAATCCGAATGCCGTAAGTGTTCTTGAGCTGGATGGCGCGCTGGATGGCGGAAATGACCGCGCTATCGGTCCCCGCGCCATTCGCATCCAGTACGCGCAGGTTGATGATGTTGGCCCGCGACGCTACGCCGATCATCCATCCCCCGGAGGCGTTGCCGTTGCCGGCAATAATCCCGGCCACATGAGTGCCGTGGCCGTACTGATCACTGGCGTCCAAGCCCGGAACAAAGCTTTGGCTGTAGACAACTCGAGATGTGTTGTAGTTCCCTTCGGTCAGGTCGGGATGGTTGGCTTTCACGCCGCTATCGATCACGGCGACCCCAACATCGTCGCCCGTATAACCCAAATTGATGATCGACGTGGTTTTGGTGGCATCCATGATGAAGTCCACCCTGCCGAGCTTGATGGTCTTTCGATCAGGTGAGATGTAGGTCACATCCTGGTCGTCGGCCAGCGTTGCCAGCAGGCTTGCGGGTACGCTGAAGAGACTGCCGTTGATGATGTCCAGCCGGCTCTTGTGTTGTCCGCCGGCGCCGATCACCTTGGTGATGCCATTGTCCAACTTTGCTCCCGGCCTGAACTGGATGATGACGTCAACAAACGATCCGTTCCCCGCGGGACCTTGAAGGCTGGCCGCCGGATTGGACAGCTTGTCATTCAGTTCCGGGGAAAGCTTGCGATGGGCCGCGAATGCAGTCGTTGTGCCTATAAGGATGAATAAGACAGCGGCAAACGCTCCTGCGCCTTTCTTCATCGGTCTCAGATTGATATTCACCGACACCTCACCGAACAGCACTGGTGTAGGTATGCAGGCTGAGGGCCGGTCTCTAGGCGGATAGATGTAAGTTGTTAATAAATATAGACTTAACGTTGTTTACGAGGGGGCAATATGGCGATGAGAAGACGGACACAGTGCGCCAGATTGTCTCTGATTGTGGGTCAGGCAGCGACAGTTTGTCCTCGAGCCGGGTGAAATTGGTCCGGGACGCAATGCGCTTACGGCCCTACCCTCAAACCTTTCCAGGAGGATGCCGCGCCGCGAGAATCAGCCTTCCCGATATCGCTTCTCGACGCGGCGGCGCGCGAAACGGAGCAAGTTAGGAGCGCGCTCGCGCAAGTCTTCTCGCAAATCATTGGCGCGGTCTCGCAGGTCCTGGGCGCGCTCGCTGAGGCCCTCGACCGTCTTGCGATAGCCGCGGCCAATGGCTTCGCGGACCTCGTCGCCCCGCTTCGGCGTGAGCAACAAGGCCAATCCGGCGCCGATCCCAATTCCGGCCAGCACCAAAGCGAGGGCCCTGCCGAAACCTCCCTCATCAATGAAATCCGGCGGCAACGATTCGTCTTCTTCCCGCCGTTCGACTGCGCTCATGGTTCTCTCCTTCATCAACTCTGGAATGCAAGCGGACATCCCCAGACAGATACTTAGAAAAGGAGCACAGCGCAAATGTTGTCCCAGCTTCCTGCGCTCAGAGTTGCACCTGGGATCGCTCGCTTCGGCCGGACGAGGCGCGCGGCTTCCGGATCGGAATGCCGAGCCGCAAGATGCGGATGAGGCCGCGATTGCGGTAGAATCTCACCTTGGTCTTTGCGGCCTTACCTGACGGGAGCCGCTGCTGTCTGTTTCGCTGCCTCCCACTTGGCAGC
The DNA here is from genome assembly GCA_964521445.1 of uncultured Acidobacteriaceae bacterium. Taxonomy (GTDB): domain Bacteria; phylum Acidobacteriota; class Terriglobia; order Terriglobales; family Acidobacteriaceae; genus Angelobacter. Next base: position 2,022 of record CAZFRV010000042.1, on the reverse strand, counting down.
AGGCAAGACTTACCAATCAAGGCCGGCTTTTTCAAGGAGAAAAGTTTTCGTCATGGCAATTCCAGCAACCCAGATGCGTCCGGGGATGATCATCAAGCACAATAACGACTTGCACTCGGTCTTCACCGTGGAACACCGCACGCCCGGCAACCTTCGCGCTTTCATCCAGGCCAAGCTCCGCAATATCCGCACAGGCGCCATGTTTGAGCACCGCTTCCGCTCCGGCGACGCCATCGAGAAGATCACCGTGGACGAGATCCCCATGGAGTATCTCTACCAGGACGGTGACACCTACTGTTTCATGAATACCGAAAACTATGAGCAGGTCCACCTGAATCGAGACGTGCTCGGCGACTCCGTGGACTACCTGACTGCCAACCTGCAGATCCGGGTGGAGTTCTATGACGGCAAGGCCGTAGGCATCGAGCTGCCGCAGACGGTGGAGCTCACGGTGGTGGAAACCGAACCGGGGTTGAAGTCGGCCACGGCGTCGAGCGTCACCAAACCGGCCAAGACCGAGACCGGCCTGATCGTCCAGGTGCCGCCCTTCATCAATGAAGGAGAGAAAATCCGCGTGGACACGGCCGAGGGCGCGTACCTCTCTCGCGCGTGACGGATGATTGCCAGGCGCTACATCGTTCGCGGCCGGGTGCAGGGTGTGGGCTTCCGCTGGTTCGTGGATTACGAAGCCCGGCAGCTCGGACTGGCCGGCTGGGTCAGGAACAACATGGACGGCTCCGTGGAGGTCCTGGCCATGGGCAGCGAGCAGCAGCACTCGACGCTGCTGGGCAAGTTGCATGATGGCCCTCGGGCCGCGCGCGTGGATGAAGTGAAGGAATTGCCGGCTGAACCGATAGCCGGGCTCACGAATTTTCGCATTGAAGGAGCGTGGTAACTCCGATGCAGCAGCCTCCGCGCCGCACCAACTGCGACCATCTCAAGCAACTGATCCGCGAGGTGCCCGATTTTCCCAAGAAAGGCATCCTCTTTTACGACATTACCACCCTGCTCAAAGACAAAGTGGGCTTCGCCACGCTGATTGACGCCCTCTCTGAGCACTACCTCAACGCGCAGATTGATGCTGTGCTGGCCATTGAGGCGCGCGGCTTCATCTTTGGCCCCGCCTTGGCGTATCGCCTGAACGCCGGCTTCGTTCCCATTCGCAAGCCAGGCAAGCTTCCTGCCCAAACCGTGAAGTGGAGTTACGAGCTCGAGTACGGCCTTGACACCCTGGAAATCCACAAAGACGCCATTCAGCCCGGCCAGAAAGTGATTATTGTGGACGACCTGCTGGCCACGGGCGGCACCGCCAACGCCTGCGCCCAACTCGCCCGGTCGCTGGGCGCGGAGATCGCCGGCCTGGGCTTCGTGGTGGAGTTGGACTTTCTCAACGGCCGCAAAAAGTTTGAAGGGACAGAAGTATTTTCGCTCTTGCACTATGACAAGTAGGCCGATGCGCGATGAAACTCGCGTTTCCGCGTGAGTGGGCCGGATCACGCAGGCTCTACGCTCGGATCACATCCTGCCATACGACCTGGCTGATTTCTTCGTGGACGCAAGCGCTTCGCTTTTCCGGCCATGTGGGCACGAATCTCGTCCATGGTCCGCCAGTATTGCTCTACTTCCGTGGCTCCTTGTTCCGAGAGCTGCACCGTAGTCCGGGTCTTCTTGTCGACGATTTCCTTGCTAATGATCACCAGCCCGCCTTGCTCGAGGTTCGAGAGCTGGACAGAAAGATTGCCCTTGCTCAACCCGGTGATCCCCTGTAGAAACACGAAATCAGCGGAAACGCAGGAGGCCAGGACGGTCAGGATGGCGAGTCGAGCCGGCTCATGAATCAACCGGTTGGGCGAGGGGAGCTGAGATGTTGCATCACTCATTGATTGTCCCCAGGCGCCGTCTTGGGCAGGAGGCGGGTCAGAGTGATGTGGTCGCAGAGACCGACGGCTACCCAGCAAAGCCCAATGTCGGCTCTCCATAGCGCTCTCGGGCCTATCGCAATCCAAATCGGAAGAATAGCCA
>CAZFRV010000041.1:0-5680 GCA_964521445.1 uncultured Acidobacteriaceae bacterium | reverse complement strand
AGACCCTAGAACCGTTTCTGCCCAAACCGACGATTCTCGAAAAGCCCGACGGCACCCTGGGCTTTGATTACAACCGTCCCCAATCGGTGGGACGGGTGCGGATGTTCTACGGGAATTTCGGAATGCACATGCGCGCGCTGGCTTACATCATGGCCAACGGCTATGACGGTCTGCGCCAGACCACTGAGGATGCAGTACTCAACGCCAACTACATCCGCAAGAAACTGGAGCCGGACTACACGCTGCCTTACAACAGCGGGTCGATGCATGAAGTGGTTTTCAGCGACCATCTTCAGGCGCAAAAAGGCGTGAAGACCGGAGACATTGCCAAGCGCCTGATCGATTACGGCTTCCATCCTTATACGGTGTCGTTCCCGCTGGTGGTCCCTGGGGCGATGATGATCGAGCCGACGGAGAGCGAGTCGCTCGAAGAACTTAACCTTTTCATCGACGCCATGAAGGCCATTGCCCGCGAAGCCGTAGATGATCCGGACCTGGTGAAGAGCGCGCCGCACAGCACGCGCGTGTCCCGCCTGGATGAGACCGCCGCTGCCCGCAAACCTGTCTTGCGATGGAAACCGCGGCAAGCCAAGAGCGCCGGAGAGTAGACTCCAACCGCACTAATCGCGACCAAGGGTGGCCTGCCAGCCCGGAATCGGCGGACTGTGTAAAGACCTTATGCTTCCCGGTTGATCCGGGCTTTCCTTAAGGCGGAATTCAGGGAAAACAGTTAAAAAAAGTCAATCCGTCCCAAGGTAACGTTTGCGGTGTCCAATGGTTCAGGTACACTCTTGGATACCATGTTATCTTCCAAGTCTTTCTTGCTTGGTTTATTTCTCGCTTCGCTCACCGTCTCCATGGCTTCGGCGCAGACAATTTCCGCGGGAAGCGGCGACTCGGTGCTGATGCGCACGATGCAACAGGAGCTCGACCGGGCCATGACGTCGCTGGCCAAGGCCGACCCGGCCCCTTATTTCATCAGCTATTCCGCCGACGACGATTCCCGCGGCTACATCGTGGCCAGCAACGGCGCGATTGTCGCTGACGTCGGTCAACATGAGCGTTCCGTGGATATCTCGGTCCGAGTGGGCGATCGCGAGCTCGATAACACCCACGGCGAGAACCGCTTCAATGCCATCACCACTACCACGCTGCCGCTGGATGACAGATCGGACGCGATGGCTCGCGTGCTTTGGCTGAATACCGATCGAATGTACAAGAAGGCCGCGCAAGCCTACCTGGAAGTAAAGACCAAGACCAAGGTGCGCGCGGCGGAGGACGATTCCTCCGCGGACTTCTCCACGGAAAAGCCAGAAGTGCACATCGGAAAAGCCATCCTGCCGCAGAATTTCGACCGTAAGGCCTGGGAAGAGCGCCTGCGGCGGTATTCGGCGATCTTCACGAAATATCCCGAGATTGAGAATTCCACCGTCGTGCTGCAAGTGCGTTACTCCACGCACTATTTCGTCTCCAGCGAGGGCGCGCGCATCCTGGACTCACGGCCTCTCATTCGCATCCTGGCGCTGGGGCAGACCCGGGCGGAAGACGGCATGGATCTGGCGCGGTCGGAAACATTTGATGCCGCTTCGTTCGATAAGCTGGCGCCCGAGCCGATCATCATCGCCAAGATCGATAAGATCGCCCAAGACCTGCGGAGCCTGAAGAAGGCTCCCGTCGTTGAGCCGTTCAGCGGTCCGGCCCTGCTCTCCGGGCGAGCGGCGGCGGTGTTCTTCCATGAGGTGGTTGGCCACCGGCTTGAGGGTCAGCGGCAGCGCGGAGAGAATGAAGGCCAGACGTTTACCAAGATGGTGGGACAAGCGGTGCTGCCGTCGTTCCTCAGCGTCGAAGACGATCCTACTTTGGCGACGCTCGGCGGTGTGGAACTGAGCGGGAACTACAACTTCGACGAAGAAGGCGAGAAGGGCCAGCGCGTGCAGCTGATCGACCAGGGAATCTTGAAACAATTTCTGATGTCGCGAATGCCCGTGAAAGGCTTTGAGCACTCCAACGGCCACGGACGGGCGCAAGACGGATTGATGCCGGTCGGGCGCCAGGGCAATTTGATCGTACGCTCCAGCAAGAGCGTGCCCGATAGCCAGCTTCGCCAGTTGCTGATCGAGGAAGTCAAGAAGCAAGGCAAGCCTTTCGGACTCTATTTTGAGGACATCGCGGGCGGCTTCACCCTGACCTTGCGCAACATGCCGCAGGCGTTTCAGGTCATGCCATTGATGGTCTGGAAAGTGTATCCGGATGGACGTCCCGACGAACTGGTGCGCGGCGTAGATATCATCGGCACTCCACTGGCCGCGCTGAACCGGATCATTCTGACCGGGCAAAAGACGGATGTATTCAATGGCGAATGCGGCGCCGAGTCTGGCTCGGTTCCCGTGGCTGCGGCTGCGCCGGCCATGCTGTTCTCCGAGATCGAAGTTCAGAAAATGGCGCAAGGCCATGAACGTCCGCCAGTCCTGCCCCCGCCGGGTTTTGACAAGACGGACATGGCCGCAGGCCCGAACCCCAACAAGCAGGAGGCCCGGTAAATGCGTCGACTCTCGTCTTTGTTCCTTCTTCTTCTGGTTTCCCTGGCCCCGCAGGTGCGGGCCGACGATCAACCGGCTCCGGCTCCGGCCGCGGTTACCCTCGACGACCACGGTGATCCCGTCCTGAAAGCCATGGTTGCGGAACTGAAGCGCTCTCAGGAGAAGCTGCAGCTGGGTGGGATGGAACGCCCTTACTATATCGACTATCAGGTCACCGAAATCCAGGACTATCAGGCCGATGCGACTCTGGGCGCTCTGCGCGAAGAACAACTGAATGCCGGCCGCCTGGTGCGGGTGGTGGTCCGTATCGGCGATTACAAGCAGGACAGCTATTACGGCGAAGGCCAGGGAAGCTTCGAAGTCCTGCCCACGGACAACAACGAACTGGCTCTGCGCCACCAGTTGTGGCTGGCTACCGACAAGGCATACAAATCCGCGCTCAGCGGTCTCACCGAGAAGCAGGCTGCTCTCAAGAACGTGGTCACAGAAAGTGATGTTGCGGATTTCTCCAGGGAAAAACCGGCGCAGGCCTTCCGTGACCTGGCCAGGCTGGAGGCCGACCAGAATACCTGGAAGCAGATGCTGCGCTCCACTTCGGAGATCTTTCGCAGCGAGCCCTTGCTCGAGTCTTCCAGTGCCGTGCTCCGCTTCCGTGTTCTGAACCGCTATTTCGTCAATACCGAGGGCGCGGTGCTCCGCTCGGGAATACCAACGTATATCTACTCGTTTTCCGGGTCCGCGCAGGCCGATGACGGCATGCGCCTGGACCGCAGCCACGCCTATGTGGTCACGCGGCCGGAAGAACTGCCGCGGCAGGAGCAGATCGATAAAGACGCGCGGCAACTGATTGGCACATTTGCCGAACACCCCAAAGCCCCGCTGATGGAGGACGACTATCGCGGCCCGGTGCTGTTCTCCGCGGACGCGGCCACGGCATTGTTTGAGCGGCTGGTGGTTCCCAACATTCTCGGCGTTCGTCCCGAGCTGGGGAACCCGGCCCGCACTCGCGGCGAATACAACTCGTACTACAAGAGCCGGGTTCTGCCCGAGTTCTTCACCGTCGTCGACGATCCCAGCGTGAGGAAGATCGATGGCGTGACCCTGGCCGGCAGTTATGACGTCGACGACGAGGGCGTTCAGGCCCAGGCGGTAACCGTGATCGACAAAGGCGTGCTCACCAACTTCCTGCTGGCCCGCGAGCCCATCCGCGATTTTCCCCATTCGAACGGCCACGGGCGCAGTGCCTTGGCCGGGGCGCCGAAGCCCCAGATTTCAAACCTGATCTTCAGCGCTGCCAACGGAGTTCCGTTTGCCGACCTCAAGGCACGGCTTATCCAGATGTGCAAGGACCAGGGCCGTCCCTACGGCTATTACGTGGAAACCACCGGCCCACGACTGGCTCCGCGGTTGCTCTGGCGGGTTTACACCGCCGACGGCCACACGGAGCTGGTACGCGGCGCCGTTTTCGAAGATAAAGAGCTGAATACTCGCGCGCTGCGCAACGAGATTCTCGCCGCCGGCAACGACGCCTACGTGTACAACCGCGCCGATCCCTTGGCCAGTTCTATCGTCGCGCCCTCGCTTCTGTTCAATGAGTTGGACATCCAGCGGGCCAACCGCACCCGGGAAAAGCTGCCGCAATACCCGGCGCCGCCGTTGAACTCCCAGAAGTAGAGGTAACCACAAAGGACACAAACACGAAGGTTAGCCGAAGAGGCCGCACCGGCCTCTTCCCTCCAACCGTCTTCGTGGTTCCCGACGCGCCATTCTCTTCGTTCACCGAACTGGGCATTGCCTTCCTCTGTGTTCCTTTGTGTTCCTTTGTGTCCTTTGTGGTTAAACTGGTGCCATGGGACGCATTCACCTGCTCTCCGAGCACGTAGCCAACAAGATCGCCGCCGGCGAGGTGGTGGAGCGCCCGGCTTCGGTGCTCAAGGAACTGCTGGAGAACGCGCTCGACGCCGGCGCCACGCGCATCAAGGTCCAGGTGGAGGGCGGCGGACGGAAACTGATTCAAGTGACCGACAACGGTTGCGGCATGGTGCGCGACGATGCCTTGCTGGCTTTCGAGCGGCATGCCACTTCCAAGATCAAAGACGCCGACGACCTGCTCAATATCCATACTCTCGGCTTCCGCGGTGAAGCCTTGCCCTCGATCGCTTCCGTGGCCCGCGTGCTTCTCGAAACGCGCTCCCCGGACGAGCCGGGAGGCACGCTTCTGGAGATTGCCGGGGGCAAAATCCTGCGCGTCGAAGAAGCCGGATTGCCTATGGGAACTTCGGTGGCTGTCCGCGATCTATTCTTCAATACCCCGGCACGCAAGAAATTCTTGAGAGCCGAGTCCACGGAGCTTTCCCACGTGGCCTCGCTGGTCACGCACTACGCGCTGGCCCATCCGGAGAAGCATTTCGAGTTGCACTCCGCCACGAGCGCCATGCTGGTGGCCGCGCCGGTCGAGTCGCATTCCGCGCGCATTTACCAGGTGTTCGGCCGGGAGACCCTGGACCAGCTGATTCCGCTGGCTGCGGCCATGAAGCTGGAGCGGGTGGGGATTCCCGAGCCGCCGCCGTGGCGACGGGACCAGGACTACACGCCGCCCGTCCCCGGCGATATCCGCGTGCACGGCTTTGTTTCGAAACCCGAAGTGCAGAAGCTGAACCGCAACTCGATATTCGTTTTCGTGAACAGCCGGCTGGTGCGCGATCGCCTGGTCCAGCATGCGATCACCGAGGCCTACCGCAACATCCTGCCGGCGACGGTCTTTCCAGTAGTCTTGCTGTTCATCGAAGTGCCCAATGCGGAGGTTGACGCCAACGTGCATCCCTCCAAGACCGAGGTGCGTTTCCGCCAGCAGGCGTTGGTGCACGACTTCGTTCGCGACTCGGTGCGCGCGGCGCTCATGAAAGCGCGTCCAGTTCCCCAATTCACGCGGGAAATCACCGCTGAGCCCACGGCTGGTCCCGCGTTGAGTCCTGGTTCGATGCGGAAGGGCTCTCCCGGAGGTCCGGGTCTTGGCCAAGGATTCGCGTTGCAGGCCCCGCCGCAGCCGGCCGTAAACGAAAGACTTGAGTTCACCGGTCAGGCAATCTCTGTGGAAGCCAACTCTGCGATCAGCGGCTTCGGCGCGGTGGCGGCGCCGG
>CAZFRV010000040.1:0-6103 GCA_964521445.1 uncultured Acidobacteriaceae bacterium | reverse complement strand
GATCGCCGACAAGCTCCTGCTCAGCACCATGTTCCTGGTGCTTTTCGCAGCCCACAGGATTCCGCTGGACGTAACGGTGCTGGTCTTCAGCCGCGATATCATCATCGTGATCATCTGCACGCTGTTGTACGTGACCGGCGCCATGAAAATCTTCCGGCCGAGCTGGCTGGGTAAGGCCAACACTGTGGCCCAGATCGGGACCATACTCTTCGTGCTTTTGCACGAGGTCCGGGCTGACCATTGGATCGCCGAAGGGCGGCAGCTTGGATTCAACGTCACGAGGGCGCTGACCGTTCTTTCCGGCGTCCACTATGTAGTGCGCGTGGCTCTCGACCTGCGCCACCACGGCGCAGAGAGCAGGACGGTTGAGGGTAAAGACGGCGCTTAGCTGGCGGTGTCCGCTTTGCGCGAACGGCTGGGAGCCAGTAGCTAGCGGCTATTTTGCTAAAATCTTTGTTTGTCCCTGCGCCTCTACAACACGCTCAGCAACAAGGTTGAAGAGTTCTCGCCCTCGGCCGATAACACCGTGCGCATGTACGCTTGCGGCCCCACGGTCTATGACTACGGCCACATCGGCAACTTCCGCACGTTTGTGGCGGTGGATATCCTGCGCCGATTCCTGCGCCAGAGTGGCTACAAACTCGACCACGTCATGAACATTACCGACGTGGATGACAAGATCATTCGCAAAGCCGCAGGCGAAGGCAGGAGCGTCCAGGAATACACCCGCAAATACGAAGAGGCGTTCTTGGAAGATATGCAGACCTTGGGCCTGGAACGCCCCGAGCGCCTGGTCCGCGCCACCGAGCATATTCAGGAGATGGCCGAGTTCATCCAGAAGCTTGAACAGAAGGGCTTCGCCTACCGCACCGAGGATGGCTCGTACTATTTCTCGATTGCCAAGTTTCCGGAGTACGGCAAGCTGTCAAAGAAAGATTTTGGCGGGATGGAAGTGGGCGCTCGCGTGGACGTGGACGAATACGAGAAAGACGATGCACGCGACTTCGCCCTATGGAAAGCGCCTAAACCCGGCGAGCATTTCTGGGAGAGTCCCATCGGCCCGGGGCGTCCTGGCTGGCATATCGAGTGCTCGGTGATGTCCATGAAATATCTGGGGGAGAGCTTTGACCTGCACGCCGGCGGGGAAGACCTGGTTTTCCCGCATCACGAAAATGAGATCGCGCAGTCCGAATCGCTCACCGGCAAGACCTTCGCCCGCTTCTGGATGCATGTGCGCTTCCTGCTGGTGGAAGGCAAAAAGATGTCCAAGAGCGAGGGAAACTTTTTCACCCTGCGCGACCTGTTGCTCAAAGGCCACAAGCCGTCTTCCATCCGCTATCTACTTACTTCGGTTCCTTACACCAAGCAGTTGAATTTTACCTTTGCCGGCTTGGAGCAGGCGGCGCAATCCGTCGAGCGCCTTCGGACTTTCAAAGCACGCATAGAAATGGCGAAGCTGGCCCCGGGAAAGAATGAACAGATCCAGGCCCTGGCCGCGGAGACGGAACGGGAAATGCGCGCGGGCATGGAAGACGATCTCAACACCGCGCGCACGCTGGGCGCAATGTTTGACATGGTGCGCGAAGCCAACACCGCCGCCGACCGCGGCGAGTTGCGTCAAGAAGACAAAGCTCCGCTTCTCGCAGCGCTCGTGCAGTTCGACGAAATCTTCTCCGTGCTGAAAGATGACGACGCAGAAAAACTTGCTCGTGCCATGGAGTGGGCCAAGTCTCATGGCAAGCTGAGCGAAGCCGAAGCCGGCCTTGTCGCAGACCGCATGCCCGATGACGAAGTGAACCGCCTCATCGACGAGCGCAACGCCGCCAAGAAGGCCCGCGATTTCGCCCGCGCCGACGCCATCCGCAGTCAACTCACCGAAGCTGGGATTATTGTCGAAGATACCAAGGACGGCATTCGCTGGAAAAGGAAGTAGCTCTGGCGCCGCGAATCAACGCGAACGCATGCGAATGAGAAATCCATCGCGGAGCTGAGATGAACACCTCGACCAGATGCATGTTGCATCGCCACGAATAAGCAATTTGGATCATTCGTGTTCATTGGCGTGAATTCGCGGCTGAATCCGCTCACCTTTTGCGAATAAACGCCGGCACATCCAGGTCGTCCGTCTCCACGCCGGTCATGCTGGCCTCGGTCACCGCCGCCAGGCTGGGGTTCTCGCGCGTGGGCGCAACGCGGACTACCGGAGCCGCATGCAATCCGCCATTGCCGCCGTTACTTCCGTTGAGACCGTTAATGCCATTGCTCACACTGGGTCTCGCCCCCGCCCCGGCTTGTGGCGGCTGATAGACGCCTGCCGTCCGCGCTGAGGAGATCGCCATTTGTGCCGTAGAAACGCCGCGGTCTTTGCGCTGCGGGTGGTCGTTCTTGAAGCCGGTGGCGATCACCGTGATCTTGACCTCTTCCTTCATCTTTTCATTCTGGACGGCGCCGAAAATGATGTTGGCGTCCTCATGCGCGGCGCTCTGGATGATGGTGGAGGCCTCATTGACCTCGGCCAGCTTGAGCGAAGCCGAGCCGGTGATGTTAATGAGGATGCCGCGAGCGCCGTCGATAGCGCCGGCTTCGAGCAACGGCGACGAAATCGCGGCCTGCGCTGCCTCCAGGGCGCGGCGTTCGCCGTGGGCCACTGCCGTGCCCATGACCGCGTATCCCATGCCGGCCATGATGGTCTTCACGTCGGCAAAATCGCGGTTGATGATGCCGGGAATGGTGATGATGTCGGAAATTCCCTGCACCGCCTGGCGCAGAATGTCGTCGGCAATACGGAATGATTCGAAGAACCCGGCGTTGTGCGCCACCGCCAGCAGCTTTTCGTTGGGAATCACGATCATGGTGTCAACGCAATCCACCAGTTCGGCGAGCCCGCGCTCGGCCTGGCCCAGACGCCGCCGTCCCTCGAAAGCGAAGGGCTTGGTGACGACCGCCACGGTAAGCGCGCCCATCTCGCTGGCCAACGAAGCGATGATCGGCGCTGCACCGGTGCCCGTGCCGCCGCCCAGGCCGGCAGTCACAAACACCATGTCCGCGCCTTCCAGCGCTTCAATGATCTTGTCGGCGTCTTCGAGAGCGCCGCGCCGGCCGACTTCAGGATTGGCGCCTGCGCCCAGTCCGTTGGTCAGCTTGGTGCCCAGCTGGATCTTCACCGGAGCGTGCGACATCTGCAGCGCCTGCAGATCGGTGTTGGCCACCACGAACTCCACGCCCTCCACGCCCGCGGAGATCATGCGATTTACCGCATTGCCCCCGCCACCGCCCACTCCGATCACCTTGATCTTGGCGTTGGTTTTGGGGTCCTCGTTAAAGTGGATGCGAACTTCGCTTTGTGGCAGCTGCGTCTTAGGCTTGTCATCATTCATCAAAGCACCTCAAAAAGATTCCTACAATTGCCAAAATTGCCAAGATCGGGTAATTGCCAAAATTGAAAACCGGAACGGAAGCAAGTGTTCGCCAATTCTGGCAATTCCGGCGATTTTGGCAATCATGGCAATCTCCTTCATGCTCCCAGCTTGGCGAACAATGCGCGCAAGCGGTTCCCAAAACCTTGCATCTCTGTAACTTTGGCGGCGGTGGTGCGATGCGCGTACATGGCCAACCCAACCAGCGTGGCAAACTCCGGTTCAGCCAGCTTGGCCGGCATTTTGGCGATGGGAACGGGCGAGGCCAAACGTACCGGCCGCTTCAACACGTCTTCGCACACCTGGGCCAGTCCGTTGAGCCGCGAACCGCCGCCCGAAAGCACCACGCCGGCGTTACACAGATCCAGCACGCCCGCCTGGCGCAGGTGGTCGCGTATGAGCTCGCACAATTCCGTGGCGCGAGGCTCCAGGATCTCCGCCAGGAAACGCTGTGGCAACAGGCGTGACGGCCGGTCGCCGACGGCCGGTACTTCAATCTCGTTGCCATCGGGCACCTTGCTGCTGAGCGCATATCCGAACGACTTCTTGATCTTCTCCGCCGCCAGCAGCGGCGTGCGCAGGCCTACAGCAACGTCGTTGGTAAAGTGATCGCCGCCCAACGGCACCACGCCGGTGTACGCGGCCATGCCGTCGCAATACACAATCAGCTCCGTGGAGCCGGCGCCAATGTCGGCCAGGCAGACGCCCAGTTCTTTTTCGTCGGCGCGGAGGGTGCAATCGGCCGCCATCAAGCCCTCATAGACCACGTTGTCCACGTGCAAGCCGGCCCGATTGGCGGCGGTGATCACGTTTTGCGTGGCGCTGGATGCGGCCGTCACCATGTGGAGGTTCACTTCCAGCCGGCGGCCCATCATACCCGCCGGGTCGCGCACCCCCGCCTGGTCATCGAGGATGAACTCCTGCGGAAGAAGATGCAGCACCTCGCGGTCCGGCGGAAGACTTACGGAACGCGCCTTCTCTACCGCAAGGCGGATATCGTCGCGGGCAACTTCTCTTGGCCGCGAGCTGAGCGCGACCCCGCCGCGGCTGGTGAGACCTTTGATATGCGCTCCGCCTACCGCGATCACCGCGTTGTCCACCGGACACTCCGCGATCTTCTCCGCCTCTTCCACGGCTTTCTGAATGCTCTGCGCGGCTTTGTCCAGCTCCACAATGATGCCCCTGCGCGAGCCCCGGCTTTCCACCACGGCGTGGCCGCGATAGCGCAGGCCCGCATCCGCAACTTCGCAGATCAAGGCCGCGGTCTTGGCGCTGCCCGCGTCCAACACAGTGATCAGATTGACTTCTCCCTTGGCCATGGTCCCCTACTGAGTACTTAGTAGTTAGTATTTAGTAATTAGCCGCTAACCAGTAGCCTTTGGCTTTTGGCTCTTGGCTCTGTGATTCTGCGCTCAAGTGTCGAACCTCAAATGAGGAACAACACAAAGAATGTCTTCGTCGTCACTTCCGATCACCCGATCTCCCGATCACCCGATCACCCGATCTCTCACTGTCCGGATTTACCACGATCTGGCCTTCATAGCGCAGGTCCACCGATTGAACTTTCTGGAACTGCTGCCGCCATTCACCGATGTGCGCGGCAAAAAGCTTGTACCGGTCCAGAAAATCTGACGAACCCAAGTGGATCAACACTGTGCCCCCCGCGTCGTTGACCGTGGCCTTGATGTCCTCGGGATCGGAGAGGTCCACCTCGCTCAGTTGCTGCGTGTAGTTGCCACGGCCGAGTTCGTTCACCAGTCGGTTATAGATCTGCATGACTGCGGACCGCGTGGAGAGCGGCTCGGTCTCCGTGATCCCATGAATCACGGGAAAGGAGTACTTGGCTTGGCGGTTGGCAGGCGGACCCAGGAGTACGCCCCCGGCGTCGACGAGGTGGATCTTGGCCCCAATCTGCACAAACGCTACCGGAGTGCGCTCGCGGATGTTCACGGCCAAGCGATCGGGAAGCAAGCGCATCACCGTGGCCGATTCCACCCAGGGAAGTTTCTCGAGTTGCAGCCGGCGCTCGTCCAGCGGTACGGAGAAGACGTTGCGGCCGATATCGGCGCCCGCGATCTCCATCACTTGCTTGCGCGAAGCGTTCTGAACGCCGGAGATTTCAATGTTGTCACTGGAGGCGAGGAAAAAGCGTTTCGCGTGGACACCATAGTCGTGGCTACCCCAGGCCACGCCGCCGATCAGCGCCAGCGTAGCGGCCAACGCAAACGCGCTCTTGAGCTGGTTCGCAGTCTTCTTGGCAATCGGGCCCCGGCGCACGGGAATACGTTTTTCCGTGCGCAGAAATCGCGTTTCTTCGTCGTTGTTGCTGTTGAGATCGTTGTCCTCGAGGTCGTTTTCGAGATGCAGGGTCCGCGCAGAAAAACCATTGCGGGCCGCCGCCGGGGTGGGAGACTCGTCCTGTCCGTTCAATTCAATTCGCTCGCGCGTCATTGACGGGTCGTTTTAACGGAGTTGTGCGCCAGCACGCACCAATATACCCGGTTTCCTACCTATATTGCGAGAAGTTTTATGGGAAAAGACGATTCTTTAGGGTTTAGACCCGGCCCGGCTGTCGTGAGGCGTGAATCGCAGCTCCGTACGCAGAACTGCCCGGACGTCAAAGCATCCGGGCAGTTTGGTACGAGCCAGGCGTCTACTGGCAATGGATGGTGAAATTGATCTTCTGC
>CAZFRV010000039.1:0-3911 GCA_964521445.1 uncultured Acidobacteriaceae bacterium | reverse complement strand
GTATGTCCCCAACCGAACCAACCCGGCGGGTATTTCTCATCGGGTTCATGGGAGCGGGAAAAACCAGCGTCGGCCAGGCGCTGGCGCGGCGGCTGGGATACGCGTTCCTGGACCTGGACGAAGTGATCGAGCGGCGCCAGCAAAAGTCGGTGGCCGCAATCTTTGCTGAGGACGGCGAAGCGGCTTTTCGGCGGATGGAAAGCGCCGCGCTCGGGGAGATTCTGGAACCGGAGACGGCTTTAGAAGGCTACACGGGTTCCGGGAACGGATTGATTGTGGCTTCGGGCGGCGGCGCTTTTGCCCGGCCGGAAAACTGGAGTGCTCTAGAGAGAGCCGGCGCCATCAGCGTCCTGCTGGAGGCGCCGCTCAAAGAATTGCGGCGGCGCTGTGAGAACGATGCCAAGGCACGGCCCCTGGCCCGGGACGAGCAAGAGTTCGCTCGGTTGTATGCGCAACGACGCGGCGCTTACGAGCAAGCCCGCTTCCGCGCCGATACCATGGGCAAGAGCGTGGAAGAGGTCGCGGCGGAAATCGAACGCATGATCGCGGCAAGAGTTAAACCGGAGGTCTAAGACGTGAAAGCAGTCGTCATCAAGGTCGCCCTGGTCAGCGCGATGCTGCTGGCCGCCAACGCTCTAATCGCCGGCGATAAGGACAAGCAGCCCGCCGGCAAGCTGGAACCTCGCGTGGTGGATTCGGGCAGCTTCGGCATCTATCTGGATGGCAAGCGAGTCGGCACCGAGACCTTCAAGATCGAGCAGCGGAGCGAGTACAGCATCGTCACCGCACAGCTCAAGGTGGACGACGGCAAGACTCAAGCCGAGCAGACCGCGGAGATGCAGGTCAATCCTAATGGCGACCTGCGATCCTATACCTGGCGATCCACCGTGCCGGTACACGAAGAAGCCTCGGTGGAACCCAACGACCAGCTTCTGATGGAGCACCTGGTCCCTGCCGACCAGAAGAAGATTGACCTGCCTCACATCCTTCCGCTCTCCACATCCATTCTGGACGACAATTTCTTCTCCCAGCGCGAGGTCCTGGTGTGGCGCTATCTGGCTACGGCGTGCGCAGTCCAGAACAATCGCCTGTCATGCGGCCCCGGCAATTACGGGGTCCTTGTGCCCCAGCAGCACTCTGCCTACAACGCCACTGTGGAGTTGCAAGGCCTGGAAAAGGTCCAGGTCAAAGCCGGAGATCAGCGTCAGCTCAACAAGATTGTCCTCAAGACCGCGGATCCGCAACGCCTGGTCGTCATGAACACCGACAAGGGGGCCGACCCCGAGTGGGTGATTTGGGTTGACGACCAATACAAGGTGATCAAAATCTCGATCCCTGGTTCTCGGGTAGAGGTCATTCGCGACTGACGGCTCCTCACGCTCGGCGTGAGACCCCGGCTACCGTAGTTTGTTACGCCAGCGATTCTGAAGGTTAGGGCTCCTGGCTCGCAAGCGCCGCGAGCATGAACGCAGCCAGGCGGAGAGCGACTCTTTACCGTGAACAACCACCGTTCTGACATTCTCTTTTTCTTTGGCGTGCTGCTGGTCCTCTGGACCGCCTACCTGGTGCGCGACGTGCTGCTGCTCATCTACGTCAGCGCATTGTTCGCGGTGGTGCTTTCCCCGGCCATCGGCGTGATTCAGCGGATGCGGCTGAGACAGTGGCGAGCCAGCCGCGGTTTCGCCCTGATCTTTCTCATCCTGATCCTGGCGCTGGCCGCCACGCTTTTCATGGCGTTTGCCTTCCCGCCGATCTACCGCGACGCCCGTCAATTTGCCGCCGACTGGCCTAAGCACCTGGCCTCCCTGAGCGAAAGTCTGCGTCACGTGCCTTTCGCGAACAAGATTGACACCGCGCAGCTCCAAAAGCTGGCAGCGGAGATCGTAGGCGGCGCGGGCGGACTGTTCCTGAACCTGGCGGGCGGGATCTTCGGCATCTTTACCGCGGTGATCCTCACGGCCTACTTCATCATCGATGGCGAACGCGCGTTTCGCTGGGCGGTCTCGCTGTTCCCTCTTGGCCAGCAGGCCCGCCTGCGCTCCACCCTGCTGCACGCTGAACATCGCATGCGCAACTGGCTCATCGGCCAGGCGCTGCTGATGAGCTGCCTGGGACTTTCCAGTCTGGCCGCCTACTACTTTCTGCACCTTAGATACTTCTACGTTCTGGCCATGTTTGCCGGCATCGCCAATATCGTGCCCATTGCCGGGCCCATCAGCGCTTTGGTGATCGCGTCCACGGTGGCCGCGCTCGACTCCCCGCAAAAGGTTCTGGGCGTGATCATCTTTCACGCCGTCTACGTTCAGTTCGAAAGCGCCTTCCTCTCTCCGCGCGTCATGCGCTCAACCCTCCAACTGTCGCCCCTGGCCGTCATCGTAGCCCTGGCGTTGGGAGGATCGCTCGCGGGAGTGCTGGGCGCCCTGGTATCAGTCCCGACCGCTGCTCTGGTCGCGGTGTTTGCGGATGAGTACCTGGTCAAAAAGAAGAAGGAAGAAGCGCTCGCCGCAGCTGAGTCGGCGTGAAAGAGCACATCGCAATTGCCATTAGCAATTAGCACAGCCAAAGCCGGCGTCTGCGTGAATCTTGTGGGCGAGCTTTAGCTGCTAATTGCTGTTTGCCAGGCTATTTGCTTCTTGGTCCCTCCCCGAATCGCCTCTCGGGCAAGATGCTAGAATTTATGACTTAGGCACCCATGAGCAGCAAAATCCCAGTCGGCATTCTCGGCGCCACCGGGACTGTGGGTCAGCGCTTCATTCAACTGTTGGAGGCGCACCCATGGTTCCAAATCGAGTGGCTCGCGGCTTCAGACCGCTCGGCGGGAAAGCCCTATGCCGAAGCGGCCAAATGGAACTTGAGCTCGCCTTTGCCGCCGAAAATCGCCGGAATGCAGGTGTCCCCTGCTGCGCCCGACGGCCGCGCGCCCCAGCTCATCTTTGCGGCCCTCGATGCCGCGGCGGCCAAACAGATTGAACCGGCCTTTGCCGCCGCCGGTCACGCCGTGGTGTCCAATTCCAGCGCCTTCCGCATGGCAGAGGACGTGCCTTTGGTCGTCCCCGAGGTCAACGGGGACCACACCGAGCTGATCAAGGTCCAGCAGTGGTACAAGGACAGTGGCGGATTCATGGTCACCAATCCCAACTGTTCCGCCATCGGCCTGGTCTTAGCCCTGGCGCCGCTCTATCGCCGATTCGGCGTTGAGAAAGTCTTCGTCGCCACCATGCAGGCGGTCAGCGGAGCCGGCTATCCGGGCGTGCCATCTCTGGATATTCTCGGCAACGTGATTCCTTACATTCCCGGCGAAGAACCCAAACTGGAAGCGGAAACGCGCAAACTTCTGGGATCGCTCAATGGAACCAGCGTGGTTCCTGCTGATGTGCGGGTCAGCGCGCATTGCAACCGCGTGGCCGTCGAAGACGGGCACATGGAATCCGTCTCTCTCGGGTTGCGCGAACCGGCGCCGGCGGAAGAGATCATCGCGGCCTGGAACGACTTCCGCTGCCTGCCGCAGAAATTGAAACTTCCATCGGCGCCCGAGCAGCCGGTAATTTACGATAGCGCTCCTGACCGTCCCCAACCCCGCCTGGATCGCGACCGTGGCCGGGGCATGTCCGCCGTGGTTGGACGGCTGCGCCCGTGCAGCATATTCGACTGGAAGTTCACGGTCCTTTCCCACAACACCATCCGCGGCGCTGCCGGAGCGGCGGTCTTGAACGGCGAACTGCTTCGCGCCCAGGGATACCTGCGTTGATCAGCGATCAACCTCTCTTGCGTGCCGGCGCGAATACGACGGTGCAGCCATGATCGTAATGAAATTTGGCGGCACCTCGGTACAGGACGCGAAGGCCATTGATTGCGCCGCCGCCATTGTGCGGCAGCGCCTGCGTGACCGCCCGGTCGTGGTAGTCAGCGCC
>CAZFRV010000038.1:0-11147 GCA_964521445.1 uncultured Acidobacteriaceae bacterium | reverse complement strand
GCCGGCCAGGGTGCCGCAGGAGATGATCATGGCCAGCTTCCACCACAGCGTGCTGTCGCCGCCCAACTCGGGGATGATCAGCTTCGAAACCACGAAGGTGAGCATGATGGAGACGATCGAGGTGATCCACACCAGCGAGGTCAGCGGCGTCTCGAAGTTCATCTCGTCGGAGTTGGCGTAGCGGGCCCTGGCCCAGGCTTCGTTCACGAAGTAGGAGACGGCGCTGGCCACCAGCATCATCACGCGCATCACGAAGATCCACACCAGCAACTGAACTTTGATGGTCGGGTCGTGGACGCCGAGAAGGATGAAGGTGATCAGGGCCACGCCGGTGACGCCGTAGGTCTCGAAGCCATCGGCGCTGGGACCGACGGAGTCGCCGGCATTGTCGCCGGTGCAATCGGCGATCACGCCGGGGTTGCGGGCATCGTCTTCCTTGATCTTGAAGACGATCTTCATGAGGTCGGAGCCGATGTCGGCGATCTTGGTGAAGATGCCGCCGGCAATACGCAGCGCGGCCGCGCCCAGCGATTCGCCGATGGCGAAGCCGATGAAGCACGGTCCGGCGTAGGATCCGGGCACGAAGAGCAGGATGCACAACATGATCAGCAACTCCACGCTGATCAGCAGCATGCCAATACTCATGCCGGCCTTGAGAGGGATGGAATAGATGGGGTAGGGCTTGCCGCGCAGTCCGGCAAACGCCGTGCGCGAGTTCGCGAAGGTGTTCACGCGGATGCCGAACCAGGCCACGCCGTAGCTGCCGGCGATCCCTACCAGGCTGAAGGCCAGAATGATGGCCACGCGTCCGGCGCTGTTTCTCTGCAGGAGGCCGAAATACAGCACGATCACCAGGCCGATGAAGATTTCCAGGATCAGGATGAACTTACCCTGCGTGACCAAGTAGGTCTTGCAGGTTTCATAGATCAGCTCGGAAATCTCGCGCATGGAGCGATGCACAGGCAGGTTCTTCAACTGGATAAAGATGACCAGTCCAAACAGCAAACCCAGGCCACAGAAGATCAGGCCATAGGAGAGGAGCCTGAAGCCGCTGGTCCCACCCAGGAACGACACGCTGCCCATGTCGGGCAGTTTCAGGCCGGCCTCGCCCCCGGCTTCTTGAGCGGGAGCGGATGCAGGAGCGGCTGCCTGGTCGTTGTTCTGGATGGCGGTGTTCAGGACCGCGGTCGCAGCGTGCGAAGACTGGGCTTGGGCCACTGGCAGAACGAACGCCAGGACCGCGATTACGGCGATCAGGGCCAGAATCCAGCGTGCGCGAATTACACCGTCCATCGGGCCCGTTGCGAGCCTGGTGTGCATAAGAATCCCTCCAACAAAGCAAAATAGCGTGGGTTTTTTGAGTTTACTAACGCCCTAACCGGCATTTCCGGAAACGCGCTTCCACATCAAGAACCGTGGTTTGAGGTTTGGCCGCGTCGGAACCACTGGCTGCGGCTGCCGGAGCACAATCCTCCGGCACACACCGGGCCCAGTAGAACGTTTTTTATAACATTTTGCGGAAAGGGAGGTCAAACGGGGGAGCCGTTCCAATAGCCCGTCGCTCGAACAATCGGGAGACACTAGTCCAAAGGGATTACAGCGCTTTCCTGAAGCCCATTCTGCGGTACCGAGGAAGTTGGTCTAGGTTGTGGCGCACTCCCCTTTGCTAAGGATTGTGCAACCCGGGGAATTGTTCCGGGATCGGCTCGC
Source organism: uncultured Acidobacteriaceae bacterium (assembly GCA_964521445.1). Lineage (GTDB taxonomy): Bacteria > Acidobacteriota > Terriglobia > Terriglobales > Acidobacteriaceae > Angelobacter. The sequence continues at coordinate 9,437 of CAZFRV010000038.1, read as the reverse complement.
CGGTCAGCGTTTTCAGAAACTCTTTTAGCTGGCGCTTGCCGGGTGCTCCCAACACCAGAATCATCTAAGATCGAGGGGAAATCATGGCGTGGCGTGGCCGCCCGGCACAATTCTATGAACGAGCCAATCGAACTAAACGAACATCATCGGCGGAGGCTGCTGGTCAGCTGCCAGTATGTTGACCGGCTTCTGGCCGACATTGAGTCGGTCATAGCTGCTGATAGTTCTCTCAGTCCCTTCCCAAAATACATCCAGGACCTGACCGCGGGGGAAAAGCAACTGGCGACGGAACACGCAGCCAGGCTGCGTGCCCAGTTGGTGGCGCTACTGGAGGCTCACAACGTCGCCCTGCCCGGTCCCACTATTTCCAGCCGCCACTCTGTCCTTACTTGTTTGGGATACATCGACATTGCCGTGGAAGAACTTAAGCCCAGATATCTGGGTGGTTACGGCCCTGTTCCTGTCGCGCTCGTTCCGGAGTTGAACAGATCGGTAGAAGAGGTGCAGGCAACGGCCAAGGCAGCGATTCTCGCCCTGAAGGACGCCATTCAGAGCCAAGAAAAAGACGCTCCGAGAACCGGCGGAGAGAACATGCACGACGGCTAGTCCACCCCAGCCGCTTGGCGTCCAAGTTAGGTGGAACTCATTGTCCGCTGACGCGGGTTGGAATGGCCAGCAGGCGTTTCTCAGGTCGGCATCGGTCTCCGATGAGCCAGACGCGCCGCAGCGACCCAAAACGCACTGACGCCGGCCCCATGTGCGGGTGAGGCCGGCGTCAGTCTTGAGCATGGCTTTCCGTCAGAAGCTGCGGCTCAAGAGCTACAACAACGTCTTACCTATCTCCATCTTTGTCCTTATCTCTGTCATTGTCGAAGTGGAACAAGTCAAAGAGATCGCTGACAGCCGGCATGTTGAGAGGCACATATGGATGGTGCGGATCCATCACCGGATTGGGAAGGTTATCCCGGCTACGGCCGGTCAGCGGCTTCAAGTGCCAGTTGCGCTCGATGAACTTCACGATCGAGGCGTGATCGGCGTAGGTGTGGCTGATGTGGCCGCCTCTGGTGAAGGGTGAGACGATGATCAGCGGGATGCGCGGTCCATCGCCGAAGAAATCCAGCGGCTGAAAGAAGCCGGAGTCAAAGTAGCCGCCGCCTTCGTCAAACGTGATGATGAAGGCCGTGTCTTCCGCAAGCTCGGGATGCCTCTCAAGCCCATCGAGAACGCGATCGATCAGCGCCTCAAAAATAATGAGCTTGGAGCTGGCGGGGTGGCCGTCACCAAAGCTATCGGGCTTCAGATAGGACACGGAAAGCAAATGACCGTGCTCAAGACCATCGAAGAAGTCCACCGCATCTTTGATGTGCGCCGCGCGCTGCACCGGATCGCCCATGATCGACTGGGAGTACTGAAACGGGTTGCAGATGTCGCAATAGAAGTCGCCGCCAGTGCCGATCATCACGTCTACGGGATCGGTGGAGCCGTTGTCGAAGCGGGCTGCAGCGTTGAATCCGCCCCCGTAATAAGCCCAGGTGATGTGCTTTTCGTTGAGGGCATCGCCGATGGTGCGCAAGGAAGACGGCGGCACTACGGTACCGGCATTGATGGCCGCGGTGTTGAGCTGGCCATTCGAAAGGAAGCCGGGACGAAGGTTGTTGATCATGTAGAACGTGCCGGGGGCGCAGTTCGTCGGGGTCAGGTCGGGCCGCCATGGCAGCGACTTGAGGTAATCCATGATCGGCTTGATCCCGGGCTGAGTCGGATCGCCGCATTCGGTCCAAGCCTTATCAGTCGTGAAAGCGACGTTGGTCGCGCTCTTGGGAGTGGGATTGGCGACTTGTGCGGCCGGGGGCTGCGCCGGGAAATTGCCCACATGAAACCAGGGCTGCGCATCGGCGGTGCCGATCATGATATGCTGTGCCGCGGTTCCGCCCATCACCGGTTGATGGTAGTTGTCGCTCATGGTGTATTCGTCAGCCAGGCGCTTTAAGAGCGGCGCGTCGCCTCGTTGCATGTTGTAAAAACCCATCGAACTTGCGCCGCTGTCGTCGCCGCGGGCGATTCCGACGAAAGGATAGAGGTCGTTCTTGCAGCCCGATGGATTGTCACCGGTCGCGTCCAGCACGCTGCAATCCGATTGCTGCCACATGTGGAACAGGCGATGCACCATGTCACCGGTGTAGCTGTCATAGGGCACCTTGGGGCCGGTGATCTGGAACGAGGTGTTGGGCAGCTTGTTGAAATTCGTAATGCGCGTGTCCGGCTCCTGGCAAGCCGTTGGCGGCAGCGTCGGATCGGCCTGGCAGTTATGGAGGCCGGTGGCGCCCGTAGTGAGCAGATCCAAATCCCCAAATTCAAGCGCCGGCGAGATGGTGTGGAGTTCCGCGTTCGAGAAAGTCTTGGCGTCAAATGGTGCAACGCTATCCGCGGGATCCTTCAGGAATTGGCTCAGCGTAACCGCAAGCGGCGGAGCGCTGCCGGCTTCGGGAGTCGGCAGGAACGGCGAGTAAGCGGTTTTGCCCGGGCTGATCAACTTCCGGGTGTCAATGAAGTAGCTGATTGGATTGATCGTCTGGAGCTGAAACTGCGTCGCCAGACCGGCATTCGGACCAGGCGAGCCGTCCGAGTGGACGATGCCTCTGGAGAGAAGGTTCCAGACGCTGCCATGTTTGGGCTCGTAAGTGGCGTAGATATTATCGAAAGTGCGGTTCTCGCCGATGATGACAATAACGTGCTTGATCGGCGTTTCCGTCTTCCGGTCGTCGGCGTCGGAGCGGTTCTCCTGGCTGGATGCGGGAATGTAGATCGACATCAGCGCGCCGATAAACAACGCCAGTGTCGCCGTCGACCGCCAATTTCTACTGAGGGATGTGCTTGCCATGCTTTCCTCCGAATGCTGCTGACGCAGCGGTTTGCAGTTCCGGGAAAGCCTAGCCGCCGGATGTTGAAGATACGTGTCCGCGGCGTTAATGAAAGATGAAAATATCGGCGGTCGCCCACAGAGGATGGGGTTTGTGTTGCCGGCCACTCGCCCGGTGTCTGGGCACGTCGATCGGCCGGGTCATGGTTTTTCTCGAGCCACCCGAAGGCAAAAGGACCGGGAGCAGCCACATAACACGTGAGCTAAAATGAGCCCGTGAAGTCCCGGTTCTCGATCCTTGTGCTGCTCGCTGCCACCGCCGTTCTGGCATTTACTCAAGAACCCATCCCTCCGAAAGCCACTTTTGGCTGCCATCTGGATGAGGAGAACACCAACATTTCGCTTCACTATCAACGTCATCCGGTCCTGAAGTTTGTTCAACTCGCTGAGCGTCCCCATCTGGCATGGTATCCGGGCGCTAAACATAAATTCGATTTTTCAGGTAATTCTGCCTTCACGACGATCCAGTTCTATTTTGCCGCCACGGTGCCTGAAGTGTTGCAAGGGCGCGCCTCGGAAGCAAATCTGCTGGTCTATGCCCGGACGGTCATAGTCGGCCGTCGGAACTTTCAGGAGAGTCGGCAGGAAAGATGGTGGCAGTTAATATCCGAAGCCAAGCCTGAAGAACGCTTTAAGACGATGGAGCCTGCGTTAATCTTTGAAGCGGCGAAACTGGCGGCCTGTTTCAATTCCAAGGAAAGCGACTGCAGCTTCGCCGGTGTCGCACCCGCAACCCCTGATCCTTCAATCGCGCTATTCGATCTTTCGTTCTCGGTGGATGAGGACGGGGCGAACGCCAGCAACTCCACCGACTACCACGTCCTGCTTGACTTCCGCTCTGAGCCGCCGGCGGTGCTGGCTTCCCTGGAATGCAATAACAACGAAGGCGGGGGGGTGTGTACTGCTTCCGATTCCGGGAATGCAACGCGCTCAGGATTTCGCTGTACCTGGCATGCGGCGAAGAATGACTTTTGGTGCGATGCCAACCAACCTCTCGGGACGTACAGCCGTTCTGCTCATGATTACTTTTACCTGATCGCCGGAGAGGCGGCTCCTCCGCCGACGAGCGCGTTCATAGCCGCGAACCTCCCTGAAGCCGCTCAACGGCTGGATTCTGCAAGTGAACCGATCCCCGCGGCTTATGTTCCTCACTACGGCGAAGTTGCGCTTGTGATCAAGACGCCAGGGTTGCTGGTACTAGGCTCGCCTGGTAAAAAAGGCTCTCTCTTCCATTTCATTGTGCGCGGGCAGAAGAAACCACAGAGCACGCTTTCGATCGAGCCCGCAGACGCTTCCCTGAGCGAAGCGCCAGAACCGGCGCATGCAATAGAGCACAGTAGCTCGCCAACCCCTGAAGGAACCATCATCTACAAAAGCCGTCAAATCTATTCCGGGCACAATCTGCGGGTCTACCGTGTGGTCAGCAAGGAAGGAAATTCCCACGAAGTTTACTGGCTAGGAATCGAGAACCGGCACGGTGAGACATTCTACGATGCCATCCGAATTGCTACGGAGGCGTCCTCCTATTTGAGCTGCGGCCGGTTCACATCACCGGCAACAATCGTTTCCATGTCGAAAATCGCTGCCCCATTTCATACGGCCGTTCAAATACAGCCCCCAACCATCCTCTCCGAGGCCGAAGAAACTCCCCAATTCTGGAGCCCCGATTCGGACGACCCTCCCGAGGAGTGCGTGCACTCAGCCAGCATCGAGTGGAGGGAAGGTCATGGATTTCGACTGGGGAATCTCTCTCCCTGCAAGAACCCGGAACAGGCGCGCCGCATACGTATCAGCGATGACGGCGTAGTTGAACTCTCTGACAATCTGTCGCAGAGATAAACTTTTATATTAGCCCGGCGCGCTTGTCTCCGCTGGAATTGGGCGCCACTCAGCCCGTAGCCAGTGGCTTCACAATCGCGCCTGCGCAGAAAAAGTATCTTCCTTGCGCCATGGCCAACGAACAACATCCCCAAGATCTCAAGCGTCCGAGGAAAAAATTGCAAGTGCTTTGGAATGTTCTGACTGTGATGCGCGCGCCTCGACGAGCTGCCATCTCAGTCCTCGCCGAGCGCATTCATTTGCCAGAAACAGCCCGACAGGCCCGGCGCCAACGATCAAGACATCAGTATCAATTGCAGTATTGCGCATGATCTCATCCTCCTTAAATTCTCGATGAAGGCGATAGTCTCCCACGGGTTTGGGCTGATAGATATTTAGATGACGGAGCCCACTCGGTCGTAACAGTGACTTTTATTCTTTTTTGCTCAGTTCCAATCCCACTTTCGTCGCGGCAATATCGACGCTGGGCGACGAGACGCGGGGTTGCGTCGTCGCGAGGGTGGCTATTTTCCGGATATGACCGCGATGCTTACCAGTGGAGGCCTTCGTGAGGACACTTCACTAGGGTCTGATTCGGTAGCCGGTCTTTCGCACCGTCAGGATATGACGGGGAGATGCGGGATTCTCTTCAAGCTTACGGCGCAGCTCGGCAATATGCGTGTCCACGGTCCGGCTGACGACGGCCGAAGAATATCCCCAAACCTCCCGCATGAGTTGAAGCCGAGAGACAACCGCGCCCCGAGCTCGCAGCAGAGCGAGAAGCAAATCGAATTCTTTCGGCGCCAGCTCCACCGATTGAGACGCGCGGTACACCGTGCGCTCCGTGGGATTGACTTCGATGACGCCGAAACGCTGAACCTCCATCGCATCACTTACGGCGGCGCGGCCCGCGTGTGCGCGGCGCAAGAGGGCCTCCACCCTGGCTAGCAGTTCGAGAAGGCCGAATGGTTTGGTTACATAATCATCTGCCCCCATTCGCAGGGCTCTGACTTTGTCGGCTTCTTCTCCCTTCGCCGTCAGCACCAGGATTGGGGTTGAGCGGCCCTCTTGACGCAACGATCGCAGGACGCGAAAGCCGTCTAACTCCGGCAGCATCAGGTCGAGAATCAGAAGATCGGGATTCGCCTTGCTAAAAGCTTGCAAGCCGGCTCTGCCGTTTTCCGCGGTCTCCACGTCGTAGCCTTCAATCTCCAGGTTGTTTTGGAGACCGAACGCGAGATCGCGATTGTCCTCAATGAGCAGGATGCGGCTCATCGTGACTCCTCCGCCGGCACCTTGAGGGCCACGCTGTCCATGGCGACGAGCGGCAGCTCCACAACGAACCGCGCGCCGCCGCGATCTCCGGTCACCACCGAATAGCGGCCGCCGTGCCTCGTCACTAGATCTCTTACCACGGACAGACCGATGCCCGTGCCGGCAACGGCCGATTGCCGGTCGCGCTCGAGCCTTTGAAAATGCTTGAAGACGCGCTTTCGATCGGCGGGAGGAATGCCGGGTCCCTGGTCATCCACGAAGACGCGAGCCATGCCGTCGCAAGGCTCGAGTCCCACGATGACCACCTGCTGCTTCGGACCATACTTCAGAGCGTTGTCGAGAAGGTTGATGACGATTTGCCGAAGCGCGTCAGGATCCACGTTGGCGGTCAGGCCGGGACATAAACGACATTCGAAGCGCGTTTGGTCGCCGTGTAACACGGATGCGAAGTCATCTACGATTTCATGAATGAGAGGAGCCAGCTCCCGCTCTTCCTTCGCCATAGATTCAATCTTTCTTTCCGCTCGCGAGAACTGCAGAACATTCTCGACCAGCTGCGTAAGGCGGCGGGCTTCGCGATCGATGATTTCGAGAGACCGGCGATGCTCCTCGTCCGACCGAATGCGATCCAGCAACAGGGTCTCAGCAAACATCCGGATCTGCGTCAGCGGTGTACGCAGCTCGTGGGAAACGCTGGAAACAAACTCGTCCCGGAGTTTCTGCAAAGCCATCTCCCGGCGAAGCTGCAAGATAGCCGTGACGATCAAGCCCGCATTCAACGCCAGCATCCCCAGGAAAAAAGGGAGCCGGGAAGGAGGCAGTCCCCCAATGACGATTTGCCGCGAAACCCGGGGATCGATCGAGGTCTCTACCGTGAAGCCTGTGAAGATTCCCTGATAGATATCACCAAAGGGCTTGGTGACGGCCCATCGCGGGGGCGGCCCGTCGCCCAGCCTGAATCGCTCCACTCCGCCGTGGTCGCGAATGATCGCTCCTACGAAGGCGTTGGTCACCTGTCCGTGACCGAGCGATGGTGGAACCAGCGGCTGGCGGTTTAGGGCTGCCCCAAACCATTGCGTGAGAACACGAAGATCAACTTCAAACCCGGCGACCTTCTTCCGGCCTTGTGGCCCTTGCGTGGCCGCAGCGATGAATAACCGGGGAGTTTCTCCAATGGGCGAGCGAATGGCTTGTCCGCCGGCGTCGCCGTGCTGTGCGGAAAGCTGCTGGAGACCTTGCCGCAGCCAATCGGGCGCATCGGCGTGCTGCTCCTCGCCGAAGAAGGTAACCCCGCCGGTTGAGGGATCCATCTGGAAGTAGCTCTTTGCGAGGTCCGCAGCGTGTTTCACTCGTGCGTCTTGGGCTGAGAGAAAAGTCGCGTTCGTCGTCCCAGATAAGCCTCCCGCTTGCTGGATCTCATGAACCACGGCCCCGATCAGCGGGTAGTATCCGGAATAGCCAATTTCGACTGCCGATCTACGGATCACTTCGTCGGCAACCAGAGCGGAATAGTCGTGCAGGACGTTTTCCGCGCTTGCCCGTTGGGAGACATCCGAATAGTAAGCGTGTAGGGCCAGCGTGCTTGCGGTTGCGAAGCTGATCAACAACAGCAGGACGATCAAGGCTGTCCGCGAGTTTCTGGAGCGCCAGAAGTACGAGACCGTCATTGGGAGAAGCGAGTATAGCACCGGCAGCGCGGGCGGTCCGTGCTTCGCCATCAACTTTGCCCTCTCCTGACAACTTCCTGACAAATCCCGCACAGGAAATTCGATTGCTGTCCACCACGGTAGTTGGACAAGGCGCTACTTTTTGAACACTGCTTGGAAACGAATAGCAAAACGCAAGGGAGGGCGAGACATGTTCTTCGGCTTTCGCATAGCGGGTTCGCTTGCAGCAAAACTATTCCTGGCGACGGCGTTGTTATGGGCGATTGGCGCTCACGCCCAGGCGACCACCGATTTCACGAATTTACAGTTCTTTCCCAAGAACATTCCCAGGGAAGAACTCATTGGCATCATGCGGACATTTTGTTTTAGTTTGAACGTGCGCTGCCAATACTGTCATGCGTCAAAAGAGGGAGTCAGCCTCAAGGACGCCAATTTTGCCTCCGATGAGAAGGACACGAAGAAGACCGCGCGGTCCATGCTGCGCATGGTGGATGCCATCAACCAGGAATACATCGCCAAGCTGGGACGGCCGGCGCCGAACCAGGTGCAATGTGTGACCTGTCACCACGGGCTCGCCAAACCGACAACCATGAACGCAGTCCTGGCCGAAACGTTGGAAAAGAAAGACATTCCCGCGGCGATCGCTCTCTACCGCGATCTCAGAAAGAAGTACTACGGCGATGGCCAATATGATTTTGGCGAAACTCCGCTGAACCAGTTGACTGAGAGCCTGCTCAAGCAGAAGAAGACGCAAGCGGCTGTGGCCATCATGGAGCTGAACGTCGAAGTGAACACGCCACCATCGCTGTGGAGCTATAGCCTGTTGGCGATGTCCCACAAGGCGAACAACGAAACAGAAAAAGCCAAAGCGGATTTCCAGAAGATCCTCGAGCTGAATCCTAAGGACGATTTCGCCAAAAAGCAGCTCGAGGAGTTGACGGCCAATCAGCCGTAGCTTTCGGAGGAAGTCAGCAGACGCGCCACTCCCAAGGGAAGTGGCGCGCATTGCCAGGCACTATTTCGAGCCGGAAATACAGCAAGCATTAGGTGTCGCGGGAGGTGATGCGTTCTTCAGCCAGCAGTGCCCCGCGTTGTTGCTATAAGGCGGAACCTCGCCGTAGGCCCAAGCGCGGCACACGCCGCTGACGGCGCACTCGCCCTGGCAGAGGTGGAAGTCAGGAGCCGCCAGATCGAAGCTCGCATAGTCCGATCCCAGCCGGTCCATGGCGCCGAACAACCCGGAAATCGTCGCTGGGTGCATATCGACCTTGATGCCCGAAGTGCAGCAGGCATCGGCCACTTCCAGCGGCATGCTTCCTTTCAACCAGCAGTGGGCTTGCGGCCCTTGTACTCCTGGATTGACGTAGGTCCACGCGCGGCAGGAGGCATTGTCGGCGCACTGCTGCTGGCACATGGCGGGGTTGGCCGCCGGCAACGCCATGTTGGCGATATCGGAGCCGGGACGATTCGTGCCGGCATGTCCGGGTCCGATCAGAATAGCGGCATTGGAATTCACGGTGATGGCATTGGTGCTGCGGTTCCAGTGAATCGACCCATGCTGAAACAGGCTGAAGCGTCCGCTGCCGTCGATCTCATCGGTTTCATCGCTGATGGGATAGGCCAGTGTGCCCTTTTCCCAGCCCAGGATGGCCCATCGGTCGCGAATCAAGCCTTGTACTTCATAGGCTCCGGTTAACGGGCTCCAATAGATGGAACCGGTCTGAAAATGGTTGTAGCGCCCCAGGCCGTCCGGCGTT
>CAZFRV010000037.1:0-13522 GCA_964521445.1 uncultured Acidobacteriaceae bacterium | reverse complement strand
CCATATCTCCCCTTGCAACACCGCGCCGGAGAGGTCGGTGGCCGCGGTGGTCCGTCCTCCCCCTTCCATAAACACGTTCCCATCCGGCAGCAGGACCATGGTGCCATAGGTGCGCGGGAATGCCATTGACGCGACGGTTTGCCAAGCCGGGGAAGTCTGGGTCATGTCGAGAACATAAGTGGTTGCGAACGATTGCCGAACCGCGGTGTCGGGATTCACGGAGGTGCCCGCCTTCAGTATCTTGCCCGGCTGATACATGACAGCCGAGCCGCCGTCCAGGGCGCTCGATCCTACCGCCGTCCAAGTCTGCGTGCTCAGGTTGAGCACCTGGCTGACGATGGGAGCCTCGGTCGTGCTCGATACCAGCACGCGTCCATCGGGCAGCACGAATGCGTGCGGATAGTAGGGGAAGGACCAGCTTGCACTGACCGTGGACCACGTGTTGGTTACAGAGTTATAGATCTGAGGCAGGGTGACATCGCAGCCGTCGCAAGTGCTCTCTCCCGAAAGCACAATGATGCGGCCATCGGGCAGAGGTATCGTTGTCGGGTACCAGCGGCCATTGGACATCGCCGGACCCTGGGTCCATGTTTGCGACTGAGGGTTGAATATGTTGGCGGTACTGAGGCCAACGTGGGCATTAATGTGTCCGCCGGCGACGAAGACCCTGCCGTCGGGCAAGCTGGTGTTGCCGGAACAGAACAAATTGTCTGGCGCAGTCACCGGCGTGAAGGTATTGCTCACCGGGTCCCACACTTGAGTGAACGCGCCCAGGGTCTGACCATCGAAGATGAGAACTTTGCCGTTTGGCATCAGGTTCATGTTGACGGCGACCATCGGCCAGCTAAAGGGCCCTTGCCACTGTCCCATCCCGTTCGTCGATTGCACGGTTACATTCACCGAGCTGTTGGCGGTGTTCCCGGCTGCATCCCGAGCTACGACGGAAAGCGTGTGCACGGTGCCGGGCGTCAGTGCTGATGTGTCCCACGAGATCGTGTAAGGAGGCGTCGTTACCTCCGCTCCAAGATTCACACTGTCGACCTTGAATTGGACGCCGGCCACGGTGACATTGTCGCGGGCATCCGCGGTGACGTTCACAAATCCCAGCACAGTTGCTCCATTCGCTGGAGAAGTAATAGTGACCGTGGGAGGAGTTACGTCTGGTCCGGCAGCGCGGAATGCAACCATCTGCATGACCCACGGACCGGAAGAGTTCAGCGGCGCCGCGGCGCTGTAAGTTCCGGCTGCATTCACGACTTTATCTTCCACAATGTCACCATCGGGGTTGGTGATCGTGCGCGTCGTGAAGCCGGAGCCGGGGCCGCTGGTGCTGGTTGACACTACGTTGGCGCCGACCAGAAGATCGGCGGCGTTGGCAGGGGCAACTGGTCCGCTGTTGCTGGTGGCGCTGCTGCCTGAGGCTGCTACATTTGTGTCGAGAGCGTAGATGGGGTCGATTCCGCCGTATTCCAGGATTCGGACATCTGGATAGGCGGCCGCGGTTGAGAACGTCACCTTCACCTGATTGGAGCCCGCATTGGCACTCACGATGTTCTTGGCGTAATAGATGGACTGGGTGAGCCCTAACCCGGACGTCGGCCCCGCCGCCAGTGTGTACACGTTGCCTGCGGTGTCGGAAACTCCGCTGACTGCGGCTACGGTGTCATTCCAGCCGACGACGACAACATTCAAGTCTCCTGCGGTCTGGGCAGCCGCGAAAGTCACAGCCACACTCTTGACGGCGGAGGACTGAGGCACGCCGCTCGCGACCTGCACGAAAGTCGGCGCAGGAACCGGCGGAGGCGCGGTCGAGGTGGTGGCGGTTGCGGTATTGGAGTATCCGCTTAAATTGCCGGCCGCGTCAGTAGCCCGCACCCGATAGCTGTAGGTTGTGGACGCTGTCAATCCTGCGTCGGTGAGGGACGTGCCGGTGGAGGTTGCGATCTGTGCGAAATTGGAGCATCCGCTGCTTTGACAACGTTCGATAAGATACCCGGTCACGGCAACATTGTCAGTCGAAGCCGTCCATGTCAGCCCGATTTGTGAGGCATTGGCCGCGGTGGCGCTCAAGTTCGTGGGAGCGGTGGGTGGCGTGGTATCCGGCGGGCCGCTGGCGGCGCGGAACGCCACCATCTGCATCACCCAGGCTCCCGAGGGCGAGAGTGGAGCCGTGGCGTTGTAACTTCCCGCAGCAGTGACAACTCGATCTTCCACAATGTCGCCATCAGGGTTCGTGATCGCTCGACTGGTAAAGCCCGAGCCTGGGCCGCTGGTTCCGGTCAACACCATGTTCGCGCCCACCAGGAGGTCGCTGGCATTGCTCGTGGTCACTGATCCGCTGTTGCTGCTGGCGCCGTTGCCCGCGGCTGCCACACGGGCGTCAACGGCATTCACAGGATCGATGCCGCTGTATTCCACGATACGGATATCAGGAAACGCCGCCGCCGGCGAGAAGGTCACCGTCACCTGGTTGGCGCCCGCGGCTGAGCCCGCAATGTTCTTGGCGTAGTAGATGGACTGACTCAGCGCTGTTCCCGGTGTTGGGCCCGCTGCCAGGGCGTAAAGGTTGCCTGCGGTGTCAGAAACGCTGGCGACTTGCGCTACAGTGTCGTTCCAGCCGACGACGACGACGTTTAGGTTCCCCGCCGTCTGAGCAGCCGCGAAAGGGACCACCACAGTGGCAACCGAGGACGACTGAGGCACGGCACTGTTGACCTGCACAAAAGCTGGAGTCGCCGCGCCGGCGTTAGCTGAGAGAAACGCGGCTGAAAAGAGCAGGCCTAGCGCAAGGCTAGCCCGAAAAGAGAGGCGCGGCACCTGGTGGCGCATTTGAATTGCTCCCCTGGGATGAATGTGTTTTACCGGGTAGAAAACGGGGTCGCCGACCTCAACGCATCGTACCCCGTCGAAATCGGCGGTATGTGGGATGAGCAGAGTTGCTGCTTCAGTGGCCTGGGTAAGGTTTTTTTTAGCGAGTTCCCGCGACAACGGACTGGAGTTAGAAGCGGGAATGGCGAAGGGACCGGTTCGTGCTACAACCCGAGATACGCCGCCTTGACCATCTCGTTGGTGAGCAGATTCGTGGCCGTGTCAGCGAGGACGACTGCGCCGTTTTGCACCACGTAGCCGCGGTCGGCGATGCTCAGGCCGCTGACCACATTCTGTTCAACGATCAGCATGGTGATGCCGGCGCTGCGAACTTCCTGGATTTTGTCAAAGACATCATCCACTACCTTGGGCGCCAGGCCGAGGGAAGGTTCATCGAGCAACAGAAGTTTCGGCCGGGCCATGAGGCCGCGGGCGATGGCTACCATTTGCTGTTCGCCGCCGGACAGCGTACCGGCCAGTTGGTCCATTCTCTCGGAGAGGCGCGGGAACAGCGCGAGTTGTTCTTCCAGCGACAGCTTCATGCTGGCGCGCGCCCGCGGAGTGTAAGCGCCGAGTGAGAGATTCTCTCGAACTGTCAGAAAAGGAAAGACTTGACGCCCCTCGGGAACGTGGCTCACTCCCCGAGCGACCATTTCGTGAGCGGGAATGTGCGAAACGTCCTGGCCGGCGAAGCGCAGCGTGCCGGCAGCCGGATGCTTGAGGCCCGAAATCACGCGGAGAAGCGTGGTCTTGCCCGCACCGTTAGCGCCGATTAAGGTTACGATCTCGCCCGGTTGCACCTGGAGAGTGACGCCGAACAACGCCTGAAGGTCGCCGTAGTACACGGTTACTTGATCCACCTCCAGCAAGGGCGTGGCATCGGGTGCGCCCGATAACGAAGCAGGCCTTCCTGGCGGCATCGGCGGAGCATTCATCGCGCCAACTCCTTGTACTTCGCGCCCAGGTAAGCTTCAATCACTGCAGGCTGCTTGACGACGTCGGCCGGCTCGCCTTCGGCGATTTTGGAGCCGTAGTCGAGCACCACCACCCGGTCGGCGATCTTCATGACCACTTGCATCACGTGCTCCACGCCGCCCACAACGCTCACGCCCCATTCGGGCAGGCGTTTGATCAGTTCAGCCAGGGCCAGGGCCTCGCTGGTAGTAAGCCCGGAGACTACTTCGTCCAGCAAAATCAGTTTCGGGCGCGTGGCCAGGGCGCGCGCGATCTCCAGGCGTTTGAGCGCGGCCAAGGGCAGTCCTCGCGCCTGGAGAGCCGCGAGGTGAGACATCTTTAAGAAATCGAGAATCTTTCCTGCTTCCTCTTGCGCGCGATGCACGCTGGCGGTGTGCATGAACGCGCCCAGCATGACGTTTTCAAGAACAGTAAGGGTGGGCAGCGGTTTGACGATCTGAAACGTGCGTCCGATACCGAGCCGAGCTGTGGCATGCGGTGGCATGCGCGAGATGTCTTGCGCCTGAAAGACGATCGAACCTTCATCGGGATGCAGGAAGCCGCTGATCAGATTGAACAACGTGGTCTTGCCGGCGCCGTTTGGCCCGATGACGAAAAGGATCTCTCCGGCATCCATGACGAACGAGACTTCCTTCACAGCGCGCAATCCGCCAAAGCGTTTGGAAACGTTGCGAAGCTCGAGGACCGGCGCCACGTCAGCTTCCTCCTTTGGCTTCGGCAGTCGTGGCCGGCGTGGGCATGGCGGTTGTCGGCGGCTTGGATTTGCGGCGGAAGAGATGCTGCAATCCGCCCACAATGCCCTCGGGCAGGAACAGCACCACTACCACGATCAGAATTCCGTAGATGAGCAGATGGCTCTCTTGAAACTGGTTCTTGAATAGTTCCGAAGCGCCGAGCAGCAGCACCGCGCCCACGATCGGCCCCAGCAAAGTCCCCGCGCCGCCCAGCATGGTGATGATGGCGATCTGCACTGAGATTTCGATCGTGAGAACGCTGTCCGGCACAATGTACTGGAAAGCGCTGGCGTAGAGCGCACCGCCCAGCGCAGTCAGGAAGGCGCTGATCACCAGAGCCCGCAGTTTGTAACCGGCAATATCAATGCCCACAGCGCTGGCAGTCTCCTCATCCTCGCGGATGGCCATCAGATAGTAGCCCGGGCGCGATTTCGAGGTTGCGTAGTTGACCAGGAAGCAGATCAGGGCGAGAACCAAAGCCGCGAGGTAAAACAGCTTCCAGAAATTCTGACCGGAGAACAGCGGCGGCGTGCTCAGTCCGATGGCTCCGCCGGTGGAGCGCAGGTTGGTGGCTCCCAGGCGAAGCACCTCGCCGAAAGCGATCGTCGCAAGCGTGAAGTACGGCCCACGCAAGCGGAAGACGATGCGTCCGATGATCGCCGCGAAGATCACGGCCACCCCGGCAGCGAGAACGATCGAGATCCACACGGGAATGCCGCGCGCCGTGAACATCGCCAGTCCGTAGGCGCCCACACCGAAGAAGGCCACGTGGCCCAGCGAGAGCTGCCCGGCGTAGCCGCCTACCAGGTTCCAGGCCAAGCCCAGCGCCGCGAATAAGACGATTCGGAAGAAGACTTGTAGCAGGTAGTCGTTATGGACGAGAGCAGGCACGAGCGCGCAGACGATCACGACAGCGAGGAGCGCCAGAAGCTTCCACACACGGACCGGGTTGTGAAATGTAGCAGCCACTTACGTTGTTTCTCCAGCGGCTAAAGCCGGGTTGTTATCGAAGCTCTTGCGGCCCGAGTAAACTCGGACCCTGACACTTGTCTCGATCCAGGATGCTCTCTCTGCCATCTCCGAGCCATTCTTGTTACTGGCGCTCATCTGCGGCGATCCGCGGTAAGGGTTTCTGTTTCTCATGCGCGCTGCCTCCCGAAGATGCCGCTGGGTTTGAGAGACAACACTAGCAAGAACAGCACAAAATCCACTGCCAGTGCCCACTCGTTGCCCAAGTAGAGGCTCGTCAGGCTCTCGGCCACGCCGAGCACCAGTCCGCCGATGGCGGCGCCTTCAATCGAGCCCATTCCGCCCAGCACTACAATCACAAAGGCCTTAAGCGTGTAATCTTCGCCGACGGTGGGGAAGAGGTAGAGCGCGGGCAGCAGCAATGCGCCGGCAATCCCCGCCATCATGATGCCCAGGGCAAAACTGATTCCTTGAATGCGGGTGACGTTGATGCCCATCAGGGGCGCCACGGCTGAATTCTGCGCGATGGCCCGCAGCGCCTGTCCGGTGCGGCTGCGCACCACGAACTGTTGCAGGCCGATGATCAGCGCGCCGGCGATGGCAAACGAGAGCAACGCGGCGGCGTTCAGAGTGAACGAGCCGAAGCGCAGCGTCTTGTTTACCAATTCGATATTGGTCTGGTGGTAATCGGCGCCGAACTTGAGCTGTACGCCGTCCACCAGGATCAGCGAGATGCCAGTGGTCATCAGGATCTGCATGAAGTCGGAACGGTTGCGGATGGGCCGGATCAGGCCCAGATAGACCAGATAACCGAAGGTGAAAAGAAGCAAGCCTGCGGGAATGAAACCAAGGTAAGGATTGATGTTGAACTTGTCAAAAAGCACCCAACTCGCGTACATCCCCAGCATGAGGAATGCGCCGTGGGCGAAGTTGACAATGCGCATCACGCCAAAGATCAAAGCCAGACCCATCCCGATCAGCGCATACAGCGCCCCGGTGAGCAGCCCGTCCATGCAGGCTTGAAGAAAAGAGGTCAACCCGGACGCTTCCTTTTCCTACCGCTTGGACCACTGCGGCGCTGGAATGATCGGCTTGGCGGCGGCCAAGTTCGGCGGATAGACCAGTACATACTTTCCGCCCTGCACCTGCGTGATCAGCACCATGTGCTGGTTCTGGCCGTTCGCGTCAAACTTGACCGGCCCGAAGGCGGAGGTCTTCAAGTTGATGTTCTTGAGCGCGTCGCGCACTTTGCTTGCGTCCAGAGATTTGGCATTGTTGGTGGCCTGCGCGGCGGTCATCAGCGTCTGATACGCCTGCATGGCGTGGTATTGCGGATGGGTGCCGGTGCGCTTGAAGTATTCCGCGTCAAATTCTTTGGATCCGGGCCAAGGGGCGTCCGCCAGCCACTGGGAAACGGAAAATGTGTACTCTGCGTTCTTGCCGGCCCCTTTTGCGGTAGGGAACTCGGCAGCGGCAAAGCCTGTACCGGCCGAAGTGTAATACTTCGGGTTGAAGTCCACTTCCTGGGACTGGCGCATCAGGGTGGTGGCGTCGAGCAGGTAGGAGCAGAAGTAAATCACATCAGGATTCTTGTCCTTCACCCGCCGCAGGACGGCCTTGTAGTCCGGAGCCTTGGCCTCATACTCTTCCGTGGCGACCACGTTAATCCCGGCGGCTTTAGCGGCTTCCTGCATGGCCTGCATGTTGGCCTGCCCGAAATTGGTTTTTTCGTACACGATGGCCATGGTCTTGGGGTTGCCGTTGTGCTTCAGGAATTCAATGGTAGCTTTGGCGTAGTCGTTGGCCCCGGCACAGATGCGGAACACCCAGGGCGATTTCGAATCCATCACGTTATCCGCCGTCGCCGTGGGGATGAGCAAAGGGATCTGGTGCGTAGTCACGGGATTGATGATGGCCTTGGTGTTCTCGCTGGAGTAAGCGCCCAGAAGCATGGTGACGTGGTCCTGGTCCACGAGTTTGGAAACGCCCTGCACCGCCTGGTCGGGCTTGCTCTGGTCGTCGTAGAAATCCAGTTCGACCTTCTTGCCCAGGATTCCGCCCTTGGCGTTGATCTCATCCAGCGCAATGGAGTAGCCGTTTTTGTGGGCCTCGCCGAAAGCCGCCTGGCTACCGGTGAGCGAAGTGATCACGCCGATCTTGACTGTGTTCTGGCCAAACCCGGTCACAGACAAGCCGGCGCAGATGGCCATCCAAGCTGCGAATCTCAAGAAATGCATACGCCTCCTCCCACGTGTGCAAAGTGCTTATGGCCGCGAATTATACACTCCAGGCCATCATCCAAATAGGCTGTTTTCCAGGAAACATCGTGCGCCGCTGTGTTAGTTCTGTAGAGTATGGATGAACTTGAGCGCCTGGCGTCTCAACCGCGAGTGACCATTCGCCGCGCCGGACTGCCCGACCCCAGCGGCGAGTGCGTTGTCTACTGGATGCAGCGCTCGCAGCGGGCTCTGGATAATCCTGCTCTGGAAGTTGCGGTGCGAGCGGCGAACGCCCTCGACAAACCGTGCGTTGTGTTCTTCGCGCCGGTGCCTTTTTATCCTCACGCCAACTTGCGCCACTACCACTTCTTGAACCAGGGCATTCCCGCGATCGCCCGACGGCTGAAGAAGCGCGGCATTGGTTTTGTGCTTCGCCGCTATCCCGAGCACAATCTGCTGAAGTTCTGTGAAGAAGTGCGGCCGGCGCTGGTGGTCGGCGATGAAAACCCCATACGCGAGACTGAGCACTGGCGGCAGGTGGTTGCGAAAGGCCTTCGCGTGCCTTTTTGGACAGTGGATGCCGACGTGATAGTCCCTGCCAAGCTGCTCCTCAAGGAACAGTACGGTGCTTATACAGCCAGGCCCATCATCCACCGCTTGCTGCCAGAGTTTCTCAAGCCGGTGGGTAACATCACGGGCAGAATCATGTGGGCCCCGGCGAACCAAGTCTTATCGTTTTCGCAGGACGCGGACATCACAGAGGATTGGAAACTGGATCGCTCGGTCGGACCTGTGAATGGCTTTATAGGAGGGACGGACGAGGGGCTCAAGCGGTTGAAGAAGTTCATCAAAGAGAATCTTTCCGGCTATGTCAGGGAACGCAACTATCCCGAGCTTGATTCCACCAGCCATCTCTCTCCGTATCTCCATTTCGGCCACATCGGGCCGCACACCGTGGCGCTGGCGATCGAAAAAGCCAGCGCGCCT
Source organism: uncultured Acidobacteriaceae bacterium (assembly GCA_964521445.1). Classification (GTDB taxonomy): domain Bacteria; phylum Acidobacteriota; class Terriglobia; order Terriglobales; family Acidobacteriaceae; genus Angelobacter. Next base: position 4,770 of record CAZFRV010000037.1, on the reverse strand, counting down.
GCGGCCGCCAGGGCGGCTTTCCTGGAACAACTGATCGTGCGCCGCGAACTCGCAGTGAACTTCGTGCGCTTCAATCCCGACTATGACAGTTTTGAGAGCGCTGCTTCATGGGCCCACAAGAGCCTGAGCGAGCATGCTGAGGATCCCCGGAAGTCCTACTCCGAACAACACCTGGAAGACGCCCAGACGCACGATCCGCTATGGAACGCAGCGCAGAAACAGATGGTTGCCACAGGCTGGATGCACAACTACATGCGCATGTACTGGGCCAAGAAGATTTTGGAGTGGAGCAAGACACCGGCTCAGGCTTATCGCACTGCGGTGTACCTCAACGATAAGTACGAGCTCGATGGCCGCGATCCTAACGGTTATGCGGGTATCGCCTGGGCCATTGTAGGCAAACACGATCGTCCGTGGTTCGAGCGCCCGGTATTCGGCAAGATTCGCTACATGTCGTTCAACAGCACGTCAAAGAAGTTCGATAGTAAGCGCTACATATTGCAGATGGAGTCGCTGTGAGATGCGGTGCAATTCTTAGACAAAACTCCGGATCACGCGAATCACTCCCTGGATATGCCGATTGAATATGTCCAACTGTTCGGCAGGAATCCAGTATTCCAAGTGCTTCTTCCCGCCGACTTTTTTGACGTCGAACCCCGCCAGGTAGTCAGCGTCCACTTCAAATTCCAGCACGTATCCGGCAAACCCTGAGTTCTCGTCTTTGGTGTTCCAGTCACGCGCGATCTACTCGGCGTATTCGCGATTCAGCACAGGATAGAAAATCGGTTGCTCAGGAAGGCGAGGTGGAAAAGCGCGGTAACCGCCGCCAGCGATCAGGTCGAGTTCCTTCTGGCCAACAGGGCGGTAGAGAGTTATCGTCCGCATGCTCTTTCCGGTCAATCCCCCGCGACGGCTGTCGTTTCCGGCGGTTTCTCCCGCAACCCTTCCCACATCTCGACCACTCGCTCGCGAAGCTGCTGCGTGAGCTGGCGGTAGGTCTCCTCGGAATTCTTCTCGGCCGCCGGGGGCTGAATGGGATCGCCAAAGCGCACGCTCAGGTGGGAAAGGCGGGGAAACTTGCGGCCGCGCGGCCAGGCGTCGTAGAAGCCTTCGATGGCCACCGGATAGATGGGAACGTTCAAGTGGGTCGCAAGAATCGCAGCGCCCTTCTTGAATGTCTTGGGAGTGCCGTCAATGGAGCGCTCGCCTTCGGGATAGAGCACCAGGTTCTTGCCTTGCTTCAGGCCGTAAGCTCCGGCGCGCATGGCGTTGACCAGGTTGGAATCGGGATCGACAGGAACCAGCTTGAAACTCCGGCCGATAAAGTTGAGTATGCCCTTACCGAAAATCTCACTGGTGCCTACGTAGAACATGTCTTTGAAAAGCCGCCAGGGAATCTGTGTCGCCACCACTGGCCCATCGAGAAAGCTCTGATGATTGGGCGAGAGGATGAAGGGCCCTTTTCGAGGCAGTTTGTCTTTTCCGCTGACGCGCAGCCGGAAGAAGATGCGCATGAGGAGCGCGACAAACTTCCCCACCACAAACCATCCCAGGGCCAGGAACCATCCACTGTTGAGCACCGCCAAAACGTTCGGATCATCCGGTTCGGAGGCGAGCACCGCGTCCCAGCCGGGAAGCGATGGTCTTGGGCCGCCGGCCACACTGCCCTGGGCCTGGCGGATCGTGTCCACCAGTTCGCGCACGGTGTACACCTGAGAGACGACTTTCTCGTCCATGTCGATGCCTAGTTCGCGCTCCAGGTCCACCACCAGTTCCACGCGTTCCATGGAATCAAAGCCCAAGTCGAGCTCCAGATTTGACGAAGGCCCAATCGGCTTCTCGGTCTTGCTGGCCCGTCGAACCACCGCAAGCGCTCTTTGGACCTCTGGATCGGAGAGCCACAAAGCCTCTTCCGCGGTTGGCTCTTCGGCTGCGGTCGTTGCACTCTGTTCGCCTGCACGCTCAGCCGCCGTCACGCGCCGCTGGATCTCAAACCGCTTCAGCTTGCGCGTGGTGGTGCGGGGCAGGGGATCGGACCAGAGATCGAAGCTCAGGATGCGTTTGGCGGCGGGCAGCTCGGTGGAGAGGTTTTCCACGTCAAAGCGGATGACCTCGCGCGTGTTCACGATCTTGCGCTCACGCAGCACTTCAAAGTTGGGGACAATCACCGCGTGCAGCCGCTCGGAGAATGGTTCACCTGGGCGATTGGTCAGTCCCATCACGCAGATCTCCTTGATGAAAGGAGAGCGCAGATACTGCGCTTCAACTTCCTCGGGGTAGATGTTCTTTCCGGAGCTGAGGACGATGATCTCTTTCTTCCTGCCGGTGATGAACAGATTGCCGCGTGCGTCCAGGTAGCCCAGGTCGCCACTCATGAGCCATCCATCGCGAAGAGTCTCCGCGGTAGCTTCGGGACGGTTGAAGTAGCCCTTCATGACGATCCCACCGGCAATCGCGACTTCGCCCACGGGGAACGGAGCGCCTTCCACGGGCTGGGGATCGATAATCTTCACGTCGACGCCCTTCAGCGGCTGTCCCACCGAGCCCATCACGTTGGCCTTGGGTGGCGTGATAAAAGCGCCGCCGGTCGTTTCCGTAAGACCATAAGCTTGCAGAACGTTGAAACCCAGCTTTTCAAAATCGTGCCCGATCTGGGGATCGAACGCCGACCCTCCGGTGATCAGGTAACGCATCTTGGCGCCGAGCATGCGATGGACTTTAGCGAAGAACAATTCTCCCAGGTTCACGCCCAGCTTACGCCCCGCGCCGGAGAAGCCCATGAGCATGTGAAAAGCAGTGCGTGCGGCCCAAGGCCGGCGCTGCACTTGCTCCATGACTCGGTCATGGATCAGGTAAAAGAATTGGGGCACGCAGCAGAATAGCGTGATGCCGCGTTCGCTCAACGCGCGCAGCAGCTCCGTGGTGTTCATCTCTTCCAGATACACAATGCGCGCGCCGGCGGCAAAGGGAAGCAGCAGGTTGGCCATCTGTGCGAGCGCGTGAAACAGGGGCAGGACGGCCAAAATGGAGTCGCGCTCGGTCACGGTAATCAATGCAAAAACCGCGCTGGCTTCAGCCAGCAGGTTGCCGTGAGTCAGCATGACGCCTTTGGGATCGGCGGTAGTGCCGGACGTGTACATGATCACGGCCAAATCGTCTTCCTTGACTTGAGCGGGAGTGAATTCACCGGGGCCGGCAGAAAACATGCCCAGGAGATTGGAGTAGCGGCCTTCGCCGGAGCCGTCCATCATCACGATGCGGACCAGGGTTTCTTCGACGGCTTTTTCCACTACCGGCAGGTGTTTGGCGTCGGTGAAGATCACGGCGGCGCCCGAATCCCACAGCAGCTTGTTGACCTGGTGATGGTTGAAGGCGGTATCGAGCGGCACAGCGACCGCGCCCGCAGCCATTGCGCCCAAATAAGCCGTCACCCACAGCGGTCCGTTGGCGGCCATGATGGCGCATCGCACGCCCTCGGTCATGCCGGACTGGCTCAGCCATCTGCCTACCGACTCGCTTCTCGCCCGGAGGTCCGCGTAGGTCAGGTCCTGCGTCTCGCCGGTGGTGTGCTGCAGTTCGACAGCGATGCGCTCCGGGTACTTCGCAGCGGATTCAAGAAAACACGTGTAAAAACCGGGCATTTCGCAAATGTTTGGCAAGGAAGGTCAGGTGGCTTAAGGCATCTTACCCGCACTCTGCGGGACGGAACAAGGATAAGCGTGTCTTGTACCTTAGGAATAACCAGAGCTGTAGCTGCCGCCGAGCCACAATTAGGGAAGGTTCTTGGCGACGGCGAGCATCTCATCGGCCTTGGCGCGCACCCGAACGTCCTCGGCAAAGTTTGTCCAGCGCACGGTTCCTGACGCGTCCACTAGAAACTCGGCTGGCCGGGATATGTCGGTGTGTTCCGGGCCGCCGCCCACGTGCAGCAGATCATAACGGCGGATGACTTCGGCTTTGGGGTCAGAAAGGAAAGGGAAGGTGTAGCCTGCCTTGCCACACAGTTCGCTGGATTGCTGCGGACTGTCGACACTGATGGCCACGGGACGGATTCCTGCATCGTGGAACTCGTTGAGATCTTTCTGAATACCTCGTAACTCGAGGTTGCAAAATGGTCACCAGTAGCCGCGATAGAAGACAAGCAGCACCGCCTTCGGGGCCTTACCTGACGCCGTGTCCATGGGCGCCGAGAGAAGCTGCGTCAGCGAGACCGGTTGTCCGCTGGTGTTGGTCAGCGTGAAGTCCGGCGCTCTCTGTCCCACCTGAGGCGCGTGCGGCGACGCCGGCAGCGCCCGGGCATGAAGGAATCCCCAAACTGTAAGGGCGAAAAGAGGCAGGGCGACCACAGTAACGATGGATCCAGCAATCTTGCCGCGAAAGACCTGCGGTTGTGCGAAGGCCCGCTTCAGTCCTACAAAGAGAAGAATCAGGCCGGCCGCCGATATCAGTAGCGTTAGCCAGGGGAAAATGGATTCGCCCTTGTTGGTAAGGAAGTAAAGAAAATTGCTGAGAACGCCCAGCACCGTGATAATCGCGCCCGCCCACAGGGCGGAATTTGGGCGACGCTGGATTGCCTCGGTCATCTGCGGTGTCGTTGCCATGGATGGGAAAAATTCTGCACATCGATTCTATCAAGACGAGTTCCATTTTGGAACGCTTGGTGCTTAGAGAACATTAACCTTTACTCTTAAGTAATATTGTATCGAGTACACCAAGAAGATAGTGTGGCTGCAAATGCCGCACAAATATTTACTGAAAGAATTTGCGGAC
>CAZFRV010000036.1:0-10330 GCA_964521445.1 uncultured Acidobacteriaceae bacterium | reverse complement strand
GTAATTAGCAAAGCCAACTGGCCGGTTGACGCGACTAACTATTAAGTACTAAATACTAAGTACTACTAAAATGAAAGCCCATCTCCTCATCGTCGATGACGACTCCAACACGCTGGCCTCGCTGGCGCGCGCCTTCCGCCTGGCCGGACACGAGGCCGTAGTGTGTGACAGTCCGGTGCGCGCGCTGGACCTGGTCAAGCAAGAGAAATTCGACCTGATCTTTTCCGACGTGGTCATGCCCGGCATGGACGGCCTCAAGCTGCTGGAAGAGATTCGCGCCGCCGGCGTGACCTCGCCGGTCGTGATGATGTCTGGGCAGGCCCACATCGAGATGGCGGTGAAAGCCACCCGGCTGGGCGCGCTCGACTTCCTGGAAAAGCCGCTTTCCACCGACAAGCTGCTGCTCACCGTCCAGAACGCGCTGGCCCTGGAGCGGTTAAAGCAGGAAAACCGGCAGCTCCGCCAGCAACTGGGCGGATCGGGAATCGTCTTTACCGGAGAGAAGATGCGCCGGCTGCTGGCCCAGGTCGAGCGCGTGGCCGCCAGCGAGACGCGCGTCTGCATCCTGGGCGAGACCGGCACGGGAAAGGAGTTGATTGCGCGGGCCATCCATGACAAGAGCCCGCGCCGCGAGGGGCCTTATGTCACGTTGAACTGCGCCGCGGTTCCGGCGGAGCTGATTGAGTCCGAGCTGTTCGGCCATGAAAAAGGTTCGTTCACCGGTGCGGCCTCGCGTCATATCGGCAAGTTCGAGCAGGCGCATGAGGGCACGCTGTTCCTCGACGAGATCGGCGACATGCCTCTCTCCATGCAGGCCAAACTGCTGCGCGTCCTGGAGCAGGGCGAAGTAGAGCGCATCGGTGGCGATAAGCCCATCCAGGTGAGCGTGCGCGTAGTGGTGGCCACGCATCGCAACCTGGAAGAGCAGGTGCGCCAGGGCGGTTTCCGCCAGGACCTGTTCCACCGCATCTACGTATTTCCCATCGCTCTGCCGCCGCTGCGCGAACGCCCGGAGGACATCCCCGCGCTCACCCGGCACTTCGCCGCCCAGATCATCCAGCAGAACGGATGGAAGGAAGTGGCCTTCAGCGACGACGCGATCCAGGCGCTCCAGGCGCACTCCTGGCCGGGCAACATCCGCGAGCTGCGCAACGTGGTGGAGCGCCTGCTGCTCTTTGCCGAAGGCGACTCCGTCACTGCCGCCACCGTGCGCACCGCCTTGCCCGCTATGCCGGGCGCCGCAGTCAGCTCGCTGGGCGGCGCGGCGCTGAGCACTGGCGAGCTCTCAGCGCGCGTGGAACAATTCGAGCGCCAGGCCATCCTCGACTGCATCAAGCGCCACAACCACCACATAACCAACGCCGCCAAAGAACTAGGCCTGGAACGCAGCCATCTTTATAAGAAGTGCCAGCAGTTAGGGATCGATCTGCGGGAGATCAGGAAGTAGTTTTTTTTCTGCAATCTTCTTCTGCAATCCGAACGCCGAAAGGCGGAGGGACCCCTATCGTCCCGAGGATGTTATGGGGACGCACTCGACTTCGCTCGACGGCAACGCATCGGCTTGAGTGCGACGACTTCCCAACCGCCCGACGCCTGGGCGTCCTGAGCGAGTCCGAGCGAGGAACGAGTGAGGCCGAGTCGAAGGGTCCCGAGGACGTGTCCTCTGCAACTCTAATTCAGGGAATTCTTTCGATGCGGTTTCGTGAGAACGCCTTGGCTCTGCGTTCATGCCTGAAATATTCTCGGGATCCTTCGACTCGCCCTCCGTAGCTGCGACCACCCCTGCACGGCAAAACCGGACGCGCAGGAGGCCCCGGCTCCGCTCCTTCGTGCTCGCTCAGGAAGCCCAGGGGGAGAGGGCCGGCTGCCTAGATTTCGTAAAGGTGGATGAAGTTGCGGTGGGGCACATCCCGGGAATGATCGTCGTTGATCGCCTTTTGCGCTGTCGCGATCAGCCTGTTGGCAAAATCTACCAGGCGGTTCTCGTCAGCCGGGTTGTAATCGACTGAGTATTCCTTGGCACACGTCACACATTGCAGCTTTTGCGGAAGGTGACCCTGCAGCTTGGACGTGTAAGTCACCCCCGGCTTCCCGGCCGCAGCACAGCACTTAGCGTCAATGGTGTTTTTCATGATGATTTGATTATAACGGGAACGGCGAATCCAGGACGCCGAGCCCCGTCACGCCAAAACACCCGCAACACAGAATCGCCCCCCTGCCGCCATTTCAGAAAACCGCCGCTTTGTGCGAAACTTGAGAACGCTGGGGCCTGTAGCTCAACGGTTAGAGCAGCAGACTCATAATCTGTTGGTTGTAGGTTCGAATCCTACCGGGCCCACCAGAACGCTTTGTTCTCAGGTTGGAGATATTTGGTGCCGAAATGAAAAAAGGGCAGCCCAAGCCACCCTGGTTGCCCCTGACTGTTTGTAGTTACGTTACGACGAGATGTTCGCTCAGCCGTCATCGTCACTGTCAACACTCCAAAAGACGCTTCGCTCCGGCCTACTAGGCAACTATTCGTTTGGGCCGTAGCATCCCCTCAACAAAGAAGGTGCCACATGAGTTTTGGTGAAGGAGGAGCTTTACCGTCAGGCGATGGCGGCTGGGCAGAATCATTTCGCCGTTGGGATACTTTCCATCCCGATCGCAACCTGGAGATCACAGTCTCGCCGCATGGCTATGCAGGGATTCTTCTGAACGAAATCACGGCTCGGGCAAAACGCCGCCGCCTCCTGGGACCTCAGACACTGGAACCACAACGGTCCGAAGAGAGGATTCTCTGCGTCGATCCTTGGAATCAGTGGTGTGAGGACAAGCCGAAGGGCTATCTTGGAAGCGACAACGGACGAACTCTTTATGCTGCTACGAGATGGAGCATTGAGATTAAAGGAGCGCGAGAAATTCGGTCAAGCATTGACATTTCCTTTGTTAACTGGTGCTTCTATGAGAGCGGTTCCGACTGTACGACCAGCATTGTCGCCAAAATCGTGCCAAGGTTGTCTGCCTCCGGCGCCGATGTTGCCGTGGTGGCTGGACGGATCAGGCCGCTTATGCAGGATCTTGAGGGTTGGCTGAGGAACGCACCTCTCAGAGACCTGCAAGTCATACTGCGACGCGAGATGACCCGCAGGTTTCTGTCCCAATCATCGACACCGCCAGGGAGCGCGAGCGGCGCAGAAAGAAAATGACTTTTCAGTGAGAGCCGGCAAACTTTGCCACTTGCTTGAGTATCTGATCGAGATCGGCGCGGTCGAGCAGACGTCCGTTGAGGACCACGGCATCGATCTTGCGCGTATTCTTGATGTCTTCAAGTGGGTTGGCGTCAAGCAGCACCAGGTTGGCCAGCTTGTCCGGTTGCACCGAGCCCATCTCATTTTGCAGCCCCAGGAACTTCGCCGGATTCAGCGTGGCCGTTTGCAGCGCTTCCATCGGTGTCAACCCCGCTTGAACCAGGCATTCCAGCTCGGTGTGCAGACTGAATCCAGGCAGGACAGCGACCGCGGCGGCGGTATCGGTGCCGGCCATGATCTCGACGCCGGCCCTGTGCATGGCGCCGACGATCGCAAACTCTTTCTGCACAAAGCGGCGGCGTATGGCGACATCGTCCGTATCCATCTCAGCCAGGATGCTCTTGGTAAACGTCGGCCATGATTTCTGCTGCCAGGAAGCGGGAGCATAGGGCAGATCGTCGTCGTGGCTATAGTCGATGTCGTCAATCAGCCACTGTCCTCGTTCCCATACCAGCGTGGGCACCAGCCAGGTGTGATTGCGCGCCATCTGCGAGATGAGAGCCGAGGCGCGAGCGTCGTCGTAGGTGTCCAGATAGATCTTGGGAGTCTTGGTCGCGCCCTTGATGAAGCTGTCTTCGGCAGCGATGGTGGCCGCGCCTTCGAAGATGCCGGTGAGATGTTCGATGCTTTTTTGTCCGGCGTCAGAAGCCTCGGACGCGCGAATGGCGTCGGGAACGTGGCCGACCAGCGTGATTCCCACCCGCTTGGTCTCGGCGGCGACGGCGAAATAAGCGTCGCGGGTGATGAACGATTGCACCTTGATGAAGTCAACGCCCTTGGCTTTGAGGTCATCCACGGCGGCTTTCCCTTCGTCTGCAGTGGCCAGGGAGACGGAGCTGGGAAAACGAGACTTGGGACCATCGAGCATAGGCCCGGCGATGATCATGCGCGGGCCCAGCAACGTTCCGGCAGCGATCTCCGAACGCCAGCGCAGCAGCGTCTCCAGGTCGCCGCCCATGTCGCGCACGCCGGTGACGCCGTTGGCGACAAACAACGGCAGGGATACTTCTTTGCCGCCCGGCGTCCAATCGCCGAAGTCCACGTGCACATGCATGTCCCACAAGCCGGGGATCAGGAATTTTTCGTGGGCGTCGAGGGTCTTGGCATCGGCGGGAATCTTCGTCTTTGCGGTTTTGCCGATGCTCGCGATGCGGTCGCCGCGGATGATGACGGTCATCCCAGCCTGCACAGGCGAGCCGGTGGCATCAATGACGTTGACGTTGGTAATCGCCAGGGGCGGCTGATGAGCGACGGCCTGTGCGCAAGCCGCAAATGTGGCGAAGACCGTCAACAGCAGCGGAACAACCTTTTTCACAAGAGCTCCGGAATCTATGCCGACTTCGGCGTGACCTTCCAGTAAACCGCGTAACGCTCACGAATGATTTTGTAAAGAGGAACCATGGTCACCGCTTCTGACTGCCCTACGGCATGGAAGAGAAGCGGTTGTTTCGCGTCGGGCTCAATCCAGGCGGCCGGTTTGCCGGGGTCGGCCCCCGGTTGGCCCCAGCCGACGGGCGTTTGAACGATATCGGGCACCGTACGTGGCGGCGCGTGCCTGGGTCCGTAGTCGCCATAACGCATTTCTCTTGTCGTCTCTTCAAAACGCCCCGCCAATACCAGGGGACCATACATGGCCGCTTGAACGGTTTCGTCATCGGGCATGGAGTCCATGTGCAACCCCATCGGCAAGCTGAGTTCGATCTTGTCTCCCGGCTTCCACACGCGATTCAGCGTCAGATAACTGCCCGGGCTCGAAAACGCGGGAATAGCGGTGCCATTGATCTTCACGCTGCCGCCCTGGACCCAGTACGGGATACGCAGATTGATGCCAAGCTGCACCGGTTCCTTGCCGGCGATGACCAGCGTGGTCCCCTGTTCCTCCGGGAAACGAGTCTCCTGCTTCACGCGTAGTCCCTTCTCCGGCCATTCTAAGCTAGAGTCGATGTAGAGATTCACATAGAGCGAGTTTTCATCATGGAAGTAGATGGTGTCGGTGAGCTTGGCGTATTCCTCCGATCCGGTTCCCGTACAACACCAAAAGGAGTCGAAGGCCTTGCCGAAGGTCTTCCAGTATCCCGACCCCAGCGGCAAGTAGTACATCATGGCGCCGTCTTCGGGGTTGATGGTGCCGAGCCGGTGGTTGAATAGGGTGGGTTCGTAGTAATCCTTGAATCGGGCGTCCGGAGACCAGCCGAACAAGCGCCGCGTCAGCTTCATCATGTTGTAGGCGCAGCAGCATTCCGTGGTGTCCGGGCCTAATTCAGTTGAGAGCTTGCCGGGATCGGTATTCCACGACTCGCCATTGCTGGTGCCGCCGGTCGCGTACGAGCGCTCGCTCACCACCTCGTCCCAGAAATACTCGGCGATATCGCGATAGCGGCGCTCGCCGGTGAGTTCGTAATACCGGGCGGCGGCGATGACCTGAGGAATATGTGTGTTGACGTGCAACCCCTTCAGTTCGTCGCGGTGGGCAGCCAGGGGATCGAAGAACTGCTTTTTGTCGAAGCGCTGTGCGACTTCCAGATAGTCTTCTTTTCCGGTGACGGCGTACAGATTGGAAAGCGTTTCACCCATGCCGCCGAATTCGGTGCCAAGAACGCGCTGCATGTGTTCGTAGCTGAGCGAGCCGGTGTAGCCTTCGACCCAGCCGGCCATTTTCTGGACCATGTCGAGCGCTTGTTCGTTGCCGCAATAGACATACATGTCCAGCAGTCCGGCCATGATCTTGTGAACGGTGTAGAAGGGAGCCCAGACTTTTTGCCGCTCGCGAAGGCGGTCGAAAAACTCCATGGGAAAGGCGCTTAGATACCCGCTCTTCATCGCAGCCTGGCATTTGCCGAGTTCGGCCACCACTTGGCCGGCGTTGTTCTTGAGATCTTCGTCCCCGGAGCCGGCATACATCAGGGCACACGCGGAAAGATAGTGGCCGCCGGCATAGTGGCCGCGCAGTTCGCAATCGGGCGCCTCCCAGCCGCCGAGTGGTTGCGCCGAAGACGGAAGGCCGGCGTTGATTCGGAACGTATGCAGCAGGCGGTCTGGCGGCAGGGAGCGCAGATATTGCCGGTCCGCCTCCATCGCAATCTTGCACGCGCCTTCTCCCAGCTGCACTTGTCGCATGGGGAACGGGCGCGCTTTCCACAGAACTTTCTCGCGACCGGGCGCTTTCCCGCGAGGCTGGAGGGTGTTGACGACGGGATCCTGCAGAGGACCTCCCACCGCCAGCTTTGGCGCCAACGCGGAGCCGGCCAACGCGGCCAGCGTCGTGATGAAATCTCTGCGAGAGAATTGCCCGAATTCAGACATATATCCGTCCTCCCCGATGCTGGTTGCCAAGCGTTGGTGCAGTATTCTATATCCTCATTTGCAAAGTTTTAAGGAGGGATCCGATCACGTCGGCGGTGATTGGCGATCATCGAATGAAAAGACATTGCGGAAACCGCAGACCTTCGAAGCTGGCACGCGCTCTTCTCTTGGTTGTTATTCTGGCGGGACTCGCGGCCGTCATGGCGGCTCAGACTTCCGGCTCGCCAACTCCGCAACCGGCTGCGCCGCGCCAGTCCCGCGGCCACCGCGAGCCGACGCACGCCGACATCTTGCGCGGCGCCTACGGCCCGTATCGCGCTAACAACGATCTGCTTTTCTATCACCTTGATATCCGCGTCGATCCGGAGAAGAAGTTCATCAGCGGGAAGAACACCATCCGCTTCAAGATGCTGAAGGACGATTCGCGGATCCAGCTCGACCTGGCCGACACGCTGAAGATCGACAAAATCCTCTTCGGCGCCGTTCCCCTCGAGTACGAACGCGATTCCGGCGCGGTCTTCGTCAATTTCCCTGGGACGTTGCATGCCGGCCGCGTGTATTCGATCGACTTCTACTACTCCGGCTCTCCGGCCCAGACCGGGAGATTCGGGGGCTTCACTTTCGGACACGATCCCGCCGGTCATCCATGGATATTCACAGCGTGCGAAGGAATCGGCGCCAGCATATGGTGGCCCAACAAAGACCAGTGGCGCGACGAGGTCGAAAACATGCAGATCAGCGTTGCTATCCCCAACGATCTGGTCGATGTCTCCAACGGAAAGTTCATGGGCAAGACCGACCTTGGTGACGGGTATACGCGATGGGATTGGTTCGTGCACTACCCCATCAACAACTACGACGTTTCTTTGAATATCGGCAACTACCAGCACTTCTCCGACCGACTGGGCGGGCTAGCCATGGATTTTTACGCGCTGCCCGAAGATCTGGACAAAGCCAAAAAACAGTTTGCGCAGGCGAAAGGGATGATCGAGGCCTATCAGCACTATTTCGGCGAATATCCGTTCAAGAAGGACGGCTACAAGCTGATCGAGGTGCCTTACTCCGGCATGGAGCACCAGACCGCCGTCACTTATGGAAATCGCTTCGCGAACGGCTATCTGGAGCGCGACTGGACCGGGGTCGGCATCAGCCCGCGATTCGACTTCATCATCATCCACGAAAGCGGTCACGAGTGGTTCGGCAACAGCATCACCGCGGCCGACAGCTCGGACATGTGGATCCACGAAGGGTGGACCACGTATCTTGAGTGCCTTTACGCCGAATACATGTACGGCCACGACGATGGTCTGAAGTATGTGAACGGCTACAAGGTGAAGGTCAAGAATGACGAGCCCATCATCACCGCGCGCGGCGTCAACGGTGAACCTCCGCAGGACCAGTATTTCAAAGGCGCGCTCTTCCTGAATACGCTGCGCAGTGTCGTGAACGATGACAAGCGCTGGTGGCGCCTTCTCCACGACTTTTACCAGCATTTCAAGTATCAGAACATCATGACCGAAGACGTGGTCGCGTACTTCAACCAGCAGACCGGAATGAACCTCACGCCGGTCTTCGACCAGTATCTACGCCACACCGCGATCCCTACGCTGCAACTGAAGTTCGACTCGAGCAACGGCAAAGTGTCTTATCGGTGGAAGGTGGATGAACCGGCGTTCCAGATGCCGGTCCGGGTGGGAAAGAAGGACAACTGGCAGATTGTCCAGGCCACGACCGAATGGCAGACCATGCCGACCGGATTGAAGCAGGACGAATTCGATGTGGCCACGGACCTTTACTACGTCAACGTCACCAGGGAATAGCCTGGTAGATTTGATGTACGATTGGCCTCTATGCGTCTGGGCCGGGCGATAGTGACGGTGGTTGTGGCTTCGGGGCTGGCGGCGTCAGGACAGCAGCCACCGGAGCCGGCAGATGTCTTGCGGCGCACCCAGGAGCATCTTCTCCCCGATCTGGCCCGGCTTCCCCGTTACACCTGCGTGCAGACCATCACGCGAAAATACTTTCGCGCGCCCTTCAGCCATCCTCACTCCTGTGCGGGCCTGATTCAAGCCCATGATGAACGTACGGGAGAACTGAAGTCCACGGGGTGGGACCGGTTGCGGCTGGAGGTGGCCATCGCCGAGGGGCAGAACGTTTTCTCCTGGGTGGGCGCGGCCAAGTTTGAAGAAGATAATCTCGAGGAGCTGGCCGGGCGCGGGCCGCTGGGCAGCGGTGATTTCGGCAGCTTTCTCGAGTCGGTCCTGAGTCGTGCGACCGTAAGTTTCAAGGGTGAGAAGGTGGTCCACAACCGGCGGCTGCTGGAGTACTCCTATGACATGCCGGTGGGCAAAAGCGGCTACCTGGTACGAACCCGGACGGAGTGGGTCCCCACGGCGTATCACGGCACGCTTCTACTGGATCCGAACATGGCGGACGTGGTGAACCTGACGGTGCGCACCGCGGAGCTGCCTGACAGCAACCCCGCCTGCCAGGCCAGCAGCGAGGTGGAATACCAGCGAACGGCAATCCACGATCGCATGGTGCTGGTTCCCAAGGAAACGCGGCTGAACACCATCGATCGCGAAGGCAGTGAGGCGCTCAGCGTGACAACCTATCAGAGCTGCCGAGAGTACTCAACCAAGAGCCGAATGCTGGCGGTGGCGCCCACTCATGACGTTGCCGGGCCGCCTTCGCCGGCGCCAGAGCCGTCGCCCAGCCCGCTCTCTCCTGATTTGGCTTTCGATTGCCGCATCCTCACGCCCATCAATTCAGACACCGCCGCCGCCGGCGATCCTGTGGAAGGAGTGTTGCGTTCGCCCATCAACGACAAGAAGAACGGCTTCCAAATCCCGGTTGGAACCCGCGTGCGCGGGCGGCTGACACGTTTTGAACAACGGTCGGGAATGTTCGACTCCTTTCGGGTGGTGGTGCAGTGGGAGTCGATCGAAGTCAAGGGCAAGCCGGTGCCTTTGCGTGCTGCCCCGGAGTTTCTTGCGGGGACGGGCGCGGTCTTTGTGATGACCGACGACACGTCTCCCGGCGGCCGCACCCTGGTTTTTCACGAAGAGCGCTTGCGCCTTCAGCGATTCGACTGGAGGTGGGTCACCCTGGCCCCGGGCAGCGAAGGCAAGAACGGTGGCAACGGCACCACCGATTCCGGCGGCATACCTTCGGGCCGCGCGGTGTCGGCGGTCCTTCCGCGCACCGTTGAAATCGCCGACTCCGAATTTCCCATTGAGGCTGCGAGCGGAGTCAAGTTGAAGTTCTCAGTCCCCGCCGGCGCAAAAAACGTTCGCCTGGAGGGTACTTTCAAGGCCACCGGCGGTTCTAACGATGTGGCGGTCTTTTTGTTTTCGAACGACGAGTTCGTCAAGGGCCAGCACGAAGAGTCGGCGTCTGCTCTATACGAGAGCGGACGCACGCAATCGGGCACGATTGACGTGGCTCTACCGCCCGATGCCGGCACCTATTATGTGGTATTCAGCAACAACTTCCCACTCAGCACGCCGAAGGTGGTGCAGGCGAGCCTGCGTCTGCACTTCAGCCTTTGATTCAAGTTAAAGCAATTTCCTGTAGTCATGCAGTTTCTCTCTCTCTGTCTAATAGTGCGGTTTCTCTAGGTTCTAATCGAGGTTGGAGGCGCAGCCGCCTGGGTCCCCACCGAGCTCGGGCTTGGCTTGGTGGGGTGTGGAGGTGCCCCCGGCAGCGTCTCCGAGGCGAGGGCGCCTGTGCTCCAC
>CAZFRV010000035.1:0-12178 GCA_964521445.1 uncultured Acidobacteriaceae bacterium | reverse complement strand
TCTGGGGTGAACTCGGGTGACATGGGGTGAACTGGCGTGAAACAGGGGGTGGGTAGGGGCTGCACATTTGGAAGCACAAAACGAGCTAAGTCATTTGTTGCCAGCAAATCCATCCTCGGACTGAGCGAAAACCACCCTGTTTTCCAGGCAGAAAATGCGGCAAGAATGGAGGTCTGTGGAAAACAGGATCAACTTGGCGAAATGCAAGCGTATTTCATGGTTTCGCCAAAAAACATAAAGAGGGGTTTTGCGGCAGAAGTGATTGCCGCGGAGTTTTTGAAGCGGATCGCCGCGAATCAGTGCCCACGGTCACAGATCGAGAAAAATCGTTTAATATGTCCTGCGCCTTATTATTCGAAGGCGGTTGTTTTCCAGCCGGCATCAAAGGTTGCTGTTAAGGTTGCTGCTGAAGGGGTAGTGCCATGAAAAAAGTCACGGTTACTGTGAACGGGACCACGCGCCACAGCGAGATTGAGCCGCGTACGTTGCTGGTCCATTATCTGAGGGATACCCTCGGCCTTACGGGAACGCACGTCGGTTGCGAAACCTCCCTGTGCGGCGCATGCACCGTGCTGGTGGATGGGCAGGCGACAAAGTCGTGCACCATGCTGGCGGTGCAGGCCGATGGCTCAACCGTCACCACCATCGAAGGCCTTGCGCAAAACGGCGAGCTGCATCCCGTTCAGCAGGGATTCTGGGACCACCATGGCCTGCAATGCGGGTACTGCACGCCTGGCATGATCATGACCGCGACCCAGATCCTGCAGCGCAATCCCGATCCCAGCGAAGAAGAGATCCGGCACGGGCTGGAGGGCAATATTTGCCGCTGTACGGGATACCAGCACATCGTTCAGTCGGTGCAATGCGCCGCGAAGAAGATGAAATCCAAATCTGTTGCGACGCGGTAGCGCCGCAACAGAATCGCCGTGATCGCGCGTGATCGCCCTGATCGCGCGTGATCGGAAAGGCAAAGACCCAACCGCTGATTCCACTGATCGCGGTTGGCTTCGAGGCGTAGGTTGGTTTGGCTAAGTGCTAAGTACTGAGTACTAATTGCTGATTTCGAGCGAGGACTTATGGCGGAAAAATTTGTAGGCGCAAGCGTAAAACGCACTGAAGATCCCCGGCTGATTCAGGGGCTGGCCCACTACGTTGACGACATCAAGTTGCCGGATACGCTGCACGCGGTCTTTCTACGTTCCATCCATGCCCACGCGAAGATCAAGAAGATTGACACCTCTGCCGCCGAAAAGCTGGCTGGCGTGGTGGCTGTCTACACCGGCAAGGACCTGGCGCAGAAGATCGGCCCGGTACCCTGCGGTGCGGCCATTCCCGAGATGAAGTGTCCCGACCACCGCGTGCTGGCAACCAACAAGGTCTATTGGATGGGACATCCGGTGGCCATGGTGGTAGCGGAGAACAAATACATTGCTCGCGACGTCGTCGACCTGATCGAAGTGGATTACGACGAACTGCCGGCAGTAGTGGACGAAGAGAAGGCTGCTGATCCCACGAGTCCGGTCATCCACGAAGGATTCGGCAACAACGTTGCCTACAGGCTGACCGCCGGCGAAGGCGACATTGAGGCCGCTCTGAAATCCGCCGACAAGGTCATCAAGCAGAAGATCTTGAACCGGCGGCTGGCGCCCGTCGCCATGGAAGGTCGCGGCGTGCTTGCCCGCTACTATCCCGGCGAACAGGAACTCACGCTCTGGACATCCACGCAGATTCCGCATCTGGCGCGCACCCAGATTTCAGTCATGCTGGGCATGCCGGAAAACAAACTGCGCCTGATTGCGCCCGAGGTCGGCGGCGGCTTCGGCTCCAAGCTCAACGTTTACGCTGAGGAGGCCATGCTGGGCTGGGCCAGCATGCAACTGGGCCGTCCGGTGAAGTGGATTGAAGGCCGCCGGGAAAACATGCAGGGCACCATCCACGGCCGGGGGCAGACCGGATACATCGAGATCGGCTGCAAGAAAGACGGGACCATTACCGGCTTCCGCTACAACGTCTTTGCCGACATGGGTTCGTACTTTCAGTTGCTGACGCCGGCCGTCCCCACGTTGACCGGGCTGATGCTCTCCGGTTGCTACAAGATTCCGGCCATCCAGATGAACGTGACCGCAACTTTCACGAACAAGATGTCGACGGACGCGTATCGCGGCGCCGGCCGTCCCGAGGCGACCTACGTGATCGAGCGGGCCATGGACCTGGTGGCAGCCGAGCTGGGTATGGACGTGATCGAGGTTCGCCGCAAGAACTTCCCGGCGCCGTTTGGCGGCGACCAACCCTTCAAGACGGCGACCGGGCTGTTCTACGACAGCGGCAACTACCAGGCCGCGCTCGATAAAGCCATCAAGATGGTCGATTACGCCAAGCTGCGCGACGATCAGAAGAAAGCCCGCAGCGAGGGTCGGATCATGGGCGTTGGCGTCTCGACCTACGTAGAAATCTGCGCCATGGGTCCATCGGCGGCGCTGCCGGCGGGCGGCTGGGAGAGCGCGACCGTCCGCATCGAGCCTACCTGTAAGGTCACAATTTTAACCGGCGCCTCGCCGCACGGCCAGGGCCAGGAGACCTCCTTCGCCCAGATCGCCGCCGACGAACTGGGTGTGCAAGTGAATGATTGCACCGTGATCCACGGCGACACCGCTGTGGTGCAGTACGGAATCGGCACCTTCGGCAGCCGCGGTACTGCTGTCGGCGGCACCGCGGTGTACATGGCCTTGCAAAAGCTGAAGGAGAAAGCCACCAAGATGGCGGCGCACGCGCTTGGCGCCGATCCCTCCAGCGTGACCTTCGATGGCGGCAAGTTTACCGCCAAAGACGGCAAGAGCGTGACCATCCAGGAAGTCGCACTGGGAGCGCACCTGGCGAAGAGCCTGCCTCCGGATACGGAGCCGGGTCTCTCAGCCACGTCGTTCTTCGAGCCTAAGAATTTTACGTTCCCGTTCGGAACGCACATCGCCGTCGTCGAGATCGACCGTGAAACCGGCGAGATCCACTTCCAGCGTTACGTGGCCGTGGACGATTGCGGCAAGGTCATCAATCCGCTCCTGGTGCACGGTCAGGTGCACGGCGGAATTGTGCAATCGCTGGGTCAGGCGCTGTATGAGGAAGTTGTCTACGACGATCAAGGCCAGCTCCTCAGCGGCTCGCTGATGGATTACGCGGTGCCCCGGGCGTCGCAGATTCCCTGGTTCGAACTGGACCGCACCGAAACGCCCTCGCCGGTGAACCCGATGGGCGTGAAGGGTGTGGGCGAGGCAGGCAGCATCGGCGCCACGCCGGCGATCGTTGCCGCGGTGGTGGATGCGCTGGCGCCGTTTGGCGTGCGCCATCTGGATATGCCCATCAAGCCGGAGAACATCTGGCGCATCATCAACAAAAAAGCAGCGGTTGCTTAAGGAGAAGACCATGATTCCAGCGAATTTCGACTACATCGCCGCCAAAAGCCTGGACGAAGCGCTCTCTCTCCTGGCCCATCACAAAGATGATGCCAAGATTCTCGCCGGCGGACACAGCCTGCTCCCGGCGCTGAAGCTGCGCCTGGCCCAGCCCAAAGTGCTGATTGATATCGGCCGCATCAAGGACCTGGCTTACATCCGCGAGCAGGGCGGGCAGATTCACATCGGCGCCATGACTACGCATTTCCAGATCGAGACTTCAGACCTGCTGCGCCACGCCTGTCCGCTGCTGCCGGAGACGGCGACCAATCTGGGCGATCTGCAAGTTCGCAACAAAGGCACCATGGGCGGCAGTCTGGCCCACGCCGACCCTGCCGCAGACTGGCCGGCGGCGGTGCTGGCGCTGGGCGCGGAGATCGTGGCCGCAAGCCCCAAGGGCGAACGCGTGATCAAGGCCGAAGATTTCTTCGTTGAACTGTTTACTACCGCGCTCCACCCGCACGAGGTATTGAAGGAAATCCGCTTTGCCGCACCCAAGGGCCGCGTCGGTCAGGCCTACGTGAAATTCCGTCATCCCGCTTCCGGCTTTGCCGTGGTCGGCGTCGCCGCCAGCCTCACGCTGGATGGTTCCGGCAAGTGCCAGTCTGCGGGCGTGGGCGTCACTGGAGTTTCGCCCAAGCCTTATCGCGCCGCCGCAGTGGAAGCCGGACTCAAAGGCAAGACGCTGGATGCCAAGACGCTTGCCGATGCCGCTGCCCATGCGGCTGACGGCGTGCGAACCAACTCGGATCTCTTTGCGACCGGGGAATATCGTCAGCACTTGGCCCAGGTCTACACGCGCCGCGCGCTGGAGACGGCGGTTTCGCGGGCCAAATAATTCGGAATCGAACCACAACGGACACGAAGGAGCACGAAGGTTCAGCCGGTTATCCCCGGGGTTTTGAGATTCATCTGCTCCCATCGAGATTGAGCACGCCAACGTCCTTTGTGATCCTTCGTGTCCTTTGTGGTTAAAGAGCACTTACAAGAACTAACCCGCCAGCAAAACCTCTTCCTGGCTGTTCGCGCATTCCCGGACCCGTGCCACCGTCTGCTCCACCAATAATTCACCATCGCGAAAAACGGTTCGCAGCCGGTCTTCAGCGTCAACCGTATCGCGACGCGTCTGCCGGGTGCTCCACGCACCGTTGGTGAAGTGCAGCGACAGGCGTCCGCGTTTGGAGGCTTTGTCGTGGCCTTCCTCGGGATCTTTGAAGACGTCGCGGTCCTTCCCATGGACGGTGACGTTGGAGCACTTGAACGCGAACTTCTGGGTATCGCGGTTGAGCTGCTGCAGTAGCGCTCCGCCCATGCCGAAGCTGATGTTGTCCGCCGACCAGCCGGCGCGGTTCATGGCCGTGAGCGTGTCTTGGATGGTCCAGTAATTTACGCCGTCGCCCTGGATGACGCGCACTTTGGGGTTAAGCACGCGATAGCCCTTGCCGTTGGTGGTGTAACCAAATTTGATGGCCAGGATTTCCAGGACCTTCAGCACCACCTCGCGCGGATTGCCGGAGTCAGGGCGGACCACCAGCGTTCCCGGGCGTTGCAACACTTTTTCGCGCAGCGCCTGGCCCCAGAGTTTTTCGCAAGCTTCGTACACGTTGTAGGAATCGCTCACCACTGCGACCAGTCCCTGGGGAAACTGGGTGAGCATGTTGTCGTACGCCTGCTCTTCTTTCTCGCGACCCCAGGCGACGATGGTGGAATGCTCGGCCGCAGGCACGCTGAAGCCTTCCATCGCGCTCGAGTCGTAGTACTCTTGCAGGATCCGAATGCCGGCCACGGTGTCCGTTCCCTTGAAGTTGATCAAGTGGGCCGCGGCGCCGATCCCGGCCGTCTCTTCGCTGGAGACGCCGCGATAGCCAAAGTCGTGCAGCTTGAAGTCGATCAGCGCGGGATCGCCCGAACGCTCCAGCGCCGCCAGAAACACGCGGCGAATGGCGCGGGAGAGCGTTGCCACCGTGATGGGATACCAGACTTTCAGCAGCAGCGTCTCCAGGTAGTTGGGAAGCCACCAGCATTGAGGGTCGGTGTTTTCGATGGTCATCAGCACATTGCTGACGTCCACAATGCTGCCTTCTTCCACCGCCTTGATCACCACAGGGAGACGGCCGCCGTGCTTGCGGATAATGTGCATCCATCCGCCGGAGTTGAATAACCCCGGCCCCAGGTGCTGATCGACGAAGACCTGCGCCTCTTTTACGTCCTCTTCGTTCACCACCGGGCCGCTCAGATATTCCTTCAGGTAGTATTGCAGGCCGAAGAAGAGGGTTTGTCCGAACATCCCGCCGCGCGATTCCAGATAGCTGTACACAAACTCGGTCCCCGGCGGATACTGCTTCCAATGCGTGAACTTGTAACTATCGGTTTGAAGAATCAGGTTGCGCTGCTCGGCCTTCAGCATGGCTCATATCTTACTGATCAAGCGGGAGCGAAAGACAGCAATGAGGGCTTTCATTCGCCGGCTTCGGCAAGCTTGCGGTCAAGATCGCTCAGGGCCTGGCGTAAGGATTCGGTGTAGCGTTCGTTGGTAGAGCATTCGATCTGCCGGAGAACATAGGCGCGGGAGAGCAGCAGGCTTTGCCGTTCGCGCTGGGCCTTCTTCGCGCCGTCGCCGGCTGCCGAAGAGCGGCCGGCGCCAGTGCCGGCTCCATCCTTCGCCGATTCCATCTGCGACTCGACTGATTTGCTTTCCCATCCCCGGGCCATACTGAAATTATAGGAACTTTTGCGAGCAGGAGCGATTAAATTCTGCTGCCCCGTACCTCAATTTATAATCTGGCGGCGGCAAGAAATCCGTTGGCTGTATTCGAGTGTTGTCAGATACCGTCGCAACCATCAAGGAGTTGGCGATGCCGAAGTCAGAAGGCGAGAGCGTGGCCGCTGTCCGCCGCAGCGAACTCGCCTGTCCCGCGCATTCTCTGAAGATGATGGGCAACGCCGCCGCCGGCGAAGCCGACGAAGTGATCTTCGATCTTGAAGACGGCTGCGCGCCCTCCCAGAAACTCGCCGCCCGCAAGACCTTGGTGGAAGCCTTCAAAACCCTGGATTTCCGAGGCAAGATCCGGGCCTTCCGGGCGAACGGCGTGCATACGAAATTCTTCTATCGCGACGTGATTGAAGTCGTGGAGGCTGCAGGCGAGAAGATTGACGTGCTGGTGGTGCCCAAAGTCCACAGCGCCGCTGATCTGCTTTTTGCCGACCGGCTGCTCAATCAGATCGAACAAAACATGGGCTGGCCGGTGGGCCGCATCAGGCTGGAGGCGTTGATCGAGAGCGCCGCAGGCGTCCTGCACGCCGAGGCGATTGCCGCTGCCACGCCACGCCTTTCCTCGCTGATTTTCGGCGTAGTGGATTATGCCGGCAGCATCGGCGCGCCCGGTCCGCTGCGGGAGCAGTTTGCGCTCTATCATTATCCCAAGGCCAAAACTGTGGCGGCTGCCCGTGCCGCCGGCATTGACGTGATTGACGGCATCACCTTGCAATTTCGCGATCTGGCGTTATGCGAGCATGACGCTCGCTCTGCCGCGCAGATGGGCTTTGACGGCAAATGGGCGATCCATCCCACCCAGGTCCCGATTATCAACCGTGTGTTCACACCGTCACTGGAAGAATTGCTGCGGGCGCAGGAGGTTCTGGCGGCGTACGACAAAGCGGACCGCGAGGCTGGCGCCGGCGCCTTTGTGTACAAGGACGAGATGATTGACGCTGCCAGCCTGCCCGTCGAGCGCAAGAAGCTGGCCATCGCGAAGAAATGCGGACTGATATAGTGAGCAGTTAGCAAATAGCAATTGGCAATTAGCTCAGCTGAAGCAAACCGCCAGAGCGTGGTGGAACACGACAACGAATGCGCTGACTTTAGCTGTGCTAGCCTGCTAATTGCTCTTTTGGCCTCTGATCCCTGGCCCGAAACCATGGCTCCCACAAGCGAAAAATCCGAGCTCCACCAAGAACTCAAACACGCTGTTGCCGAGCTGTGCCGCAACTTTCCCGACGTTTATTGGAGAGAGCTGGACGCGAAGCGCGCTTATCCCGAAGAATTCGTGCGGGCCCTGACGCGCGCCGGCTACATGGCCACTTTGATTCCCGAAGAATATGGGGGCGCCGGCCTGGGCATAACCGAAGCTGCCATGATTCTCGAAGAGATTCATCGCTCCGGCGGCAACGCCGCTGCTTGCCACGCGCAGATGTACATCATGGGCACGCTTCTGCGACATGGATCAGAGGCGCAAAAGAAGCAGTATCTGCCGGCCATCGCCCGCGGTGAGCTTCGTCTCCAGGCTTTTGCCGTCAGCGAACCTACCACCGGCTCCGATACCACGCGGATCAAGACCTCGGCGGCGCGCCGGGGCGACAAGTACGTCATCAAGGGCCAGAAGATATGGATCTCTCGCGCCGAACACTCCGACTTGATGCTGCTGGTGGCACGCACCACGCCTGTCGAAGAACTGAAAAAGCGCACCGAAGGCCTCTCCGTGCTGCTGGTGGATCTGCGGCAAGCGACCGGACGCGGGCTGACCATCCGCCCCATTCGCACCATGATGAACCACGCCACGACCGAAGTTTTCTTTGACGACGTGGAAGTGCCAGCGGAAAATCTCATCGGCGAGGAAGGCAAGGGCTTCCGTTATCTTCTCGATGGGCTAAACGCGGAGCGGATCCTGATTGCCGCCGAGTGCATCGGCGACGGGCGCTGGTTTCTCAAGCGGGCCTGCGACTACGCTACCGAACGCGTGGTTTTTGGGAAGCCCATTGGACAGAACCAGGGCATCCAGTTTCCTCTGGCTCGCGCCTATGCCAACGTGGAAGCCGCCGCGCTGATGGTGGCCCATGCGGCGCGGCTGTTCGATTCGCGGGAAGCTTGCGGCGCGCAGGCCAACATGGCCAAACTGCTGGCTGCCGACGCGTCGTGGGAGTCCGCCAACGCCGCCGTCCAGACCCACGGCGGTTTCGGTTTTGCCGAGGAATATGACGTGGAACGAAAATTCCGCGAGACGCGGCTGTATCAGGTGGCCCCGATTTCGACGAACCTGATCCTTGCGTATATCGCCGAACACGTGTTGAAATTGCCGCGCTCATACTGATAACGGGGGTTGCAAACTTTCACGGGAGTGAAGCATGCCGATCAAACCAGGCTGGGCGGGACGGCTGTTCGAAGATTTTGAGGTGGGCGACGTCTATCAGCATCCGCTGGGACGCACCGTAATCGCCGCGGACAACATCTGGTTTACGCTGCTCACGCAGAATACGAATCCCATCCATTTCGACAGCGTGTACGCAGCCCAGACTGAATACGGCAAGCCGCTGGTGGATTCCACCTTCACGCTGGCATTGGTGACCGGCCAATCCGTGACGGACATCTCCCAGAACGCCATGGCCAACCTGGGCTGGGATGAAGTCCGCCTGCCCAACCCTCTCTTCGAGGGCGATACCGTTTACTCGCGCAGCGAAGTGCTGGAGAAACGCGAATCCAAGTCGCGTCCCAGTGTGGGCATCGTGCGTTTCAAGACGACCGGCTACAAGCAGGACGGGACAGTTGTGATCGAGTTCAAGCGCACGATCTTGGTGTACCGCCGGGGACACGTGCCGCAGCAGCCTCCGGCGCCCAGGCCAGCCGAATCCTGATTGAAATACAAAACCCTGCCGAGTCCTCAGCAGGGTTTGGCCAACGCCGTTTTTGAACTGTACGCGTTAGAGTTTGTTCCTGAGCGAATAGCCGAGAGTTACGCCGTAACGTTGCGCGTGGTTTCCCGCGAACTCGAAGTTGTTGTTGATGTAATAAAAATTCGCTTCCGGGCGCAGGAAGACGTTCCTCCACACGTACAGGCGAATGCCGCCTCCCCAGTGCGTGGAGAAATGCTGGCTGCTGCTGAAGTTCGTGCAGCCGAAGAAATTGCAGGTGAAAACAGGCTGGTAGAAACGAATGTCCAGCCCGCCAATTCCTCCCTGCAACTCAGCCTGCGCGTGCTTACCCAACGGGGGCGCATAGACGGCGTTGAAGTCCCAAAAGATCGGACGGTAAGGCTGGAAGAAGATGTTTACGTTTTGATTGGCTCGCCACGCGACTTCGCCGCCTACGCCGATATACTTCTTCCAGAAAAGGAAGTCTCCGCCAAAGTTGAGGTAGCCGCCGCCGCTAATGCTCTGCGGCGTGTGCCCGGGTTGAGTATTCGACACCGACGTTCCCGTTACCGTGCCGTAGCCAAAGCCAATATCAAACTGTTGAGCTCGGGCTGTGCTTGTGATCGCAAGAGAAACGCAAAAGGCCGCAACCAACAACAATAGTTTTTTCAAAGTCATTCTCCTGAGGTCAGAGCTGCGCGCGTACACGGGGAAATCGCGAACGACTCAACCTTCTTTTATAGAACTACCTTATTGAGCGATTATGCGCCGAGGTCTATCGCAATGTCCAGATGTGTCCCCGGTACACAAACGTTACCCATGGCCCTGAACTGCTTAACCACTTAACCAATCTTTACCGACTCCGCTGTTATTCTGGACCGGTCTCAAGAACGATATGATCATTGTGATTCCAAGACATGGGAGGAGGAAGATAGATGAGGTTGCGCGAGTTGGGCCGAACGGGCTTTTCAGTAAGCGAGATCAGCTACGGCGTGTGGGGCATGAGCAGTTGGTCCGGCTCTGACGATCAGGAATCACGAGCCTCCTTGCAGACCGCAGTCGATCTCGGCTGTAATTTTTTCGACTCGGCATGGGCCTACGGCGAAGGCAAAGGCGATGAATTCGTCGGCGGGACCATCGCTCGCAATCAAGGCAAGCGGATCTATGTGGCATCCAAGATTCCGCCGCTCAAT
Source organism: uncultured Acidobacteriaceae bacterium (assembly GCA_964521445.1). Taxonomy (GTDB): domain Bacteria; phylum Acidobacteriota; class Terriglobia; order Terriglobales; family Acidobacteriaceae; genus Angelobacter. The sequence continues at coordinate 1,914 of CAZFRV010000035.1, read as the reverse complement.
CGCCGGTGGCCGGCCTCTCCTCAGGATCGCTACACCGACGTCTTTCCCGCGGAGCATGTCTTTCGTTATGCGGACCTGGTTCGGCGCAAGCTGGGCGTCGATTGCATCGATCTCTTGCAGCTTCACGTCTGGGACGATCGTTGGGCGGAAGAAAAGGAATTCCACGAAACCGCGGTCAAACTCAAGAGCGACGGCGTGGTTGGCGCTTTCGGCATCAGCCTGAACCGCTGGCAGCCTGAAAATGGACTCAAGGCCATCCGCACCGGTTTGGTGGACACCGTGCAGGTGATCTACAACATCTTCGATCAGGCTCCCGAAGATGAACTTTTTCCCCTCTGCCGGGAGCTGAATGTCGGCGTGATTGCCCGTGTGCCTCTTGATGAAGGAGGCCTGAGCGGCAAGCTGACTCTGGAAACAGAATTTCCCAAGGAAGACTGGCGGTCCACTTATTTTCGCCCCGACAATCTCCGCGCCACGGTAGAGCGAGCGGAAAAACTCAAAGCGCTATTGCCGGAAGGCATGAGCCTGCCGGAACTGGCGCTGCGTTTCATTCTGGCAAGTTCCGTCGTCGCAACCACCATCGTAGGCATGCGCAAGATCGAGCATGTCCGCCAGAATTTGAGCTTGAGCGATGCCGGCCCACTCCACCCGGAATTGCTGGCCGAACTGAAAAAGCACCGCTGGGATCGAAAACCGAAGTCCTGGTCGGCGTGAAGAATAGGTAATGGCGCAGTAACCTTCAGGTAAACTACACGGCGCTCGACTTTCCTGACTTTTTATCCTATGCTTCCAATCCTTAGTGAGCCGTAGTGGAGCTCTCGTGCTGCCAGGTTTTCGTGCTTTCGTTTTCGTGATTGTTGCTGCGCCCGGCTTGCTGGCCCAAACCGTGGCATCATCTCCTGCCCCGGCGCCGTCCTCGACGCTCTTACAACAGGCTTTGGAGGACTATCGGACGGGAAAGTTCGATTCGGCTATAGAGAAATACCAGGCTGTCCTTCAGCAAGACGCGAATTCCGGCGAAGCTTACGCCGGTCTCGCGCGGACTTACCTGAAACAGGAGAAAGTCGAACTGGCGTTTGAGACCGCCACCAAGGGCGTTGCTCAAGCGCCGGCCTCCTGGCCGGCGCACACGGCGCTGGGGGAAGTTTATTTTCGCCAGGCCAAGATGCCGGAGTCGGAAAAAGAATTTCTGGCCGGTGTGAATGCTCCTCATCCTGATGCTCGGGCGTGTCTTGGCCTGTCGCGGCTCTACGAGGCTTATTCGCTGCATGCTCGCGCCAGGAGAATGCTGGAGCGAGCTCACCAGTTGGACTCCGGCGATCCGGAGATTCAGCGACGCTGGGTCCGAACTCTCAGACGCCAGGAGCAAATCGACTGGCTGGAAAAGTATCTGGCGGGTCCATCCAATGACGAAGAACGAACACGCCAGGCAATGCAAAGCTACCTGGAACTTCTCAGAGAACGCGCTCAACAGCCTCAGCAGAATTGCAGGCTGGTGGGCAAGCTCACGTCAACGGAGGCTGTGCTCAAGCCGATGATGACGGACGCCACTCATTTCCAGGGCTACGGCCTGATGGTCAACATCAATGGGCAATCTTCCAAGTTGCGTTTGGATACGGGCGCAAGCGGGCTATTGATCAATCGGAGGTTGGCGGAAAAAGCCGGGATCAAGCAGCTGGTCACGAACAAGTTTGGCGGAGTTGGAGACAAAGGCGATGCCTCGGGTTATGTCGGCTATGCCGATTCCATCAAGGTTGGAGAGCTTGAATTCCAGCACTGCATGGTCGAGGTCTCCGACAAGCGTTCGGTTCTGAACGATGACGGCCTCATCGGCGCCGACGTGTTCGGGCACTATCTGGTCACAATTGACTTTCTCTGGCAGAAGCTGAAGCTGGAAGAGCTCCCGCACAGGCC
>CAZFRV010000034.1:0-3901 GCA_964521445.1 uncultured Acidobacteriaceae bacterium | reverse complement strand
GTTTACGTGCAGGACGCCTCCCTTCGTGGGAACATCCGCGGGCTCTTTCACCTGAACCGCTTCCACCAGGAGCGGCTTGATTGATCGGTACAACATATTGTTTGGGCCTCCGGGGCCTTCTCGCCCCACGCCATTAGATTCGAGCCCGCATAAAGATTGGATAAGGACAGCGTCAATTGTTTGTAAGCCTGAGCAGGCCGCGGTCTGCACGGCCTTTACAAAACATTGACGAACTCTTTAGGCAATTCTTATGCGCGATGTTGTCCACTGCATTTGTGAGTTCCTGATTGTGGGGTGCTGCAGCAAAAACTCTCTTTGGCGGACACACCAATGACTGACATCCTGATGGCGCTCTTAGGCTTTTTCGGACTGCTAGCCCTGCTAGCGCATAGGCTGTGGCGAGAGCAACATTCTCAGGCGAATCAGCATCTTCATAGCTCCAGACAAATAGCCTCCATTCCCGGGGCCAACTCGCTAAACACGAGGGAACGAACAGGCGTTCAGAGCAAAGGAAGGAGTGCGGCGTCTTGTGGTTGAGCGGCTCCGTCTCCTGCGTCCGCGAGTCAATTTCCGGCTGGAATCGTGGGTTTTGAAAAGTCTTCAGAACGCCAGCGTGCTCTCCTACTTCCACGAACTCAAGAGGCTGCGATACCCCCTGTTGCCTCTCTTCGCTGCTCTTGCGGAGGTTCTTTAACCTTCTCAAGAGAGGCCAGCCGGTGCCGCATTTCTTTCAATTCTTCTTCACTCAGCTTTTCGGCACAGCCCGCGACAGTACGTCTGCCGCGTTCAACGAGTGAGGCTCGGAAGCTTCGGTCCTGGGTCGTCATGGCGATATCGCCGAGGGCGCGTAGGATACGCAGGCTCACCGCTGCGTCTCCCTTCGCGTATAGACGTATCTGCTCAAAGGCGGACTCAAGCAGCCGGTCAAAGGTGATCCACGGGATGCTGACCCGTACGACACCTGGTGGGTCGAAAAGCATAGACTCCGGCGGCTCCTTGGAGACGTAGTGGATCAGGACGCGGCTCAGTTGATCCACGCAGCCGATTGCGGTGGTGGGGTCGTTTACTGCGGGGGAGATCGCTTTCAATGCAATGTCAACGATCTGCAAGACACCAAACTCGACATCCTGCTGCAAAGTTCGGGTGGGGCCGATGTCGAAAGCGCCACGAAACTCGGCGCTATTCTCAGTTGAGAGACGGTCCTCTTTCGATACCACCAAAAGCGGTATGCCGGCCGGAACGAAGTGGCCAACCCGCCGCGGAAGATGGATTTGGACGCGGTACTTTTTTGCCAGAAAAACGAGGCGCTTTGTGTCGACAAAGCGGATGTAGCCTGATGACTCGTTCAAAACCGCCGGCGTCCAGGAACTGGGATCGATCAGATTGGTGTATCGCGTGTAATTGTCCATGTGGGGCCACGGCATGAAGCCGTCGATCACTGCCTCTGTTTCCGAAGCGATTCGGTCCACGATATGGTTGACGCTAATGGCTTGCGTGATGTGGTAAATGAAAAAGAGCAGCCAGGCCACGCAGGCCAGTGCCAGTAACATTGCGCCAAGAACCGTCGCGACGGGAGCGAACGCCTGGGGCACGGAGCGCGCCGCGGGGAGCGCCGCCATGCAGTAGGAGAACGTGCCGAGGAAGATGCCAAGGGTCCATTGCGTTACGCGGTCTCTCGCGAAACTCACGATGATGCGCGGGGAGAACTGCACGGAAGCCAGCGTGAGCGTCATCAGCAGGATGGCGAAAACAATAGAGACCACCGTCATAATCGAGGTCGCTATTGATCCGAGAATCACCTGCGCGACTTGCGGGTCTGCATGCGAAGGAAACAGCGCCTTCGGCACCCATGCGCTGATGCTGGGGAACGTTGCTTCCAATTCCGATAACAGCCCGCCCGCACCGCCAAGCGTGAGCGCGATCGCCAGCGGCCGCAGCAGAAAGCCTCCGCGCAAGTTATACGTTATGTGTCGGAGCAATAGTCGCAATCGGTTGTTCACGGCGATTGATCCAAGTGTAACCGCTCCTCCATGTCGTCAGGAGGAAAACCGGCGCGAGTAGTAGAAGCAGATCGCGCTGATGCATAGCGCTGCCAAGCGCTCTCGTGGCCAACCCTGGCTGCTTTGAGCTTCGCCTTGATCTTTACAAAAGATTAACGAATTTTTTAGGTAATTCTTATGCGCAATGCGGTCCACTGGACTGTTTGCGTATGTTCCTGTCGCAAGGAAGACGTAGGGGCGAACGGGAGGGGGTTATGACCAGTCTGACGATTCTGTTGATGGCGGGTTTGGCAGCCATGGCGGTGCTTTTGGCTTGTCTCAAGGGTTTCAGCAAGGCTCTCCGGTACAAGAAGGTTGCGGCCGTGTTCTTGAGTGTGGAAGGACGAGAGGAAAGGCTTCCGGAAAGCAGAAGTAAAACCTTGATTGATTTTCCGCAGCAGAGGATGTCGCCGTCCGGAGCTCCGGTCCCTGGACGCGTTTGCAGCGGCACCGTGGCGCTTGTCGAGATGGCGATACTCTTGGGCTCGCGCAGCGCATATAGCGGTGTGCCAGCCGGCTCATCCGATCCAAAGGGGGCAAGGCTCCGGCGCAGAACCAGCGTTCAGCTGACCGGGGTGCAACCGTTGAGCAATTCCTGACAATCCCAAGGGGGGTTGAGCCGTGAGCTGCATCACGTTGGTGCTGTCCCCAGGCAGAGTACGTTTGTCTTGATTCCTCGTGCATGAGGAAAAACCTGCGGGACGGCCAAAAATTGAAAAGTTCTTGAAAAATCCTTGGAGCCTTGAATGATCATACGAAAGCTGCTGTTCTCCAATCCAATCAAGTGTGTTCTGATTACACTTCTGGCCATGCTGTTCAGCATGGGCCCAACGAAACTGGCAGCGCAGACGGCTGCGCAGAATCAGAGGGTCGGCGACGATACCACAGCAGGCGGCGGGAACGCTGCCAAGAGCTCCGGCGCGGCCAACAGCGACACCGCCAGCGCGCCTGGCGCCGGCAAGCCCGCCGACGTCAACGCCGAAGTCTTAAAAGAACTGGAGCAGATGCGCGTGCGGATTCAGCAGTTGGAGGCGCAGCTCAAAACGCAGGGGACTTCCAGCCCGGCAGCGATAGCCGCAACCTCCGACTCAAGCTCCGGGTCTTCCGCCATCGAGCTCAGCGTGGCCAAGCCAGCGGACGGCGTCAGCGCGCCGCAACAACAGCAGGCGGCCCCATCCAAGCCCGAGCCCGCCGTGCCTTTCGCTTATGCCGACTGGACCTGGCTCAACGGCAATGCGCGCAACAAGGACGCGGTGTGGGACTCGAAGTTCTTCACCCCGGAAATACGCCTGGATACGAACTACATCAGCAGCTTCAATCATCCCCGAGATGACAGTCTCGGGGGGTCGACCGAGACTTTTCGCTCCAACGAAGTCCAAATCGAGCAGATCAGCTTTGGCGGCGATTTCCACTGGGACAATGTCCGGGCAAGAATCCTGACCATGGGAGGGATGTTCGGCGTCACCACGCCGCGCAACGATGCCAGCCCGGGGCGCGGGCAGTGGGACCTCCGCGGCGCGTACAAATATTTTTCCGAGGCCAACGGTGGTTATCACTGGAACGTGAACCACGGGCTCAATTTTCAACTTGTCCGTGGGGAACCATTGGATCCGGACGCCGTTGAAGAACCAGGGTGTGTTGGATGAAACATACGACGGCTGGTAAGCCCAGTTGTCAAAGTTGTAGTAGCTGAAAAGGCCAATGTAGGAAACGAAGATTCCGGCGTCAAAGTTAAGCCCATGGTTCACGTTGAAGTGATAACCGCCGTTGGCTTCGGAAAAATATTTGTACGCGCCACGGAGGTCCCACTGCCCCCGCCCCGCGCTGGCGTCATTGCGTGGCGTGGTTACACCGAACATCCC
>CAZFRV010000033.1:0-23556 GCA_964521445.1 uncultured Acidobacteriaceae bacterium | reverse complement strand
TGATCTGGGTGATCGGATGGTGCATGGTCCTGCTAGCCGGCTTGATCTTTTTGCCGGCGCGGGTACTAGCGGCGTTCGGCCTGGTCATGGTTCTGGGCCACAACATTCTCGACGCCTATTCGCAAAGCTTGTACCCCATGGTCGAGAAAAGCAGCTGGGGATGGTTGTGGCAAATACTCTACTTCGGAGGTCCCATCGAGATTGGCGAACATGGGCCAGTTTTGTTTGTGTTGTATTCAATTGTTCCCTGGATCGGAGTCATGGCCCTGGGCTACGTATTCGGGCGTGTCTTTATTGTGGAGGCGAGCTCGCGCCGACGCATCTGCCTGGCAGTGGGGACGGCGGCCATTGCGCTGTTCCTGATCCTGCGCGGATTCAACCTGTATGGCGACCCGCGCCCCTGGAGCACGCCCCCGCCGCAAGCTGCGAATGCGGCGCCGTCATCACCGGGCGTCACCCAAGCGACGCCAAGTCCTGCGCCTCGGCCGCCGCAACGTCCGGCCTGGATTTCCTTCTTGAACACCAACAAGTATCCTGCGTCACTGTTGTTCCTGCTTATGACTCTGGGACCTACGATCCTGATTCTGCCTTTCCTGGAAAAGGCCGGTGGAGGCGTGGCCGGAGTACTGACAACGTTTGGCCGCGTTCCGTTCTTTTATTACATGCTGCACATTCCGCTGATCCATCTCGCGGCGATTCTTGTCTGCCTGCGCACGGGATCGGTCTCCCCGTGGCTGTTCTTGAACCATCCGGTCATGATTCCGCCGGCTCCGGAAGGTTACGTCTGGAGTCTCGGCTTGCTGTACCTGGTCTGGGCAATCGTCGTGGCGGCGCTCTATTTTCCGTGCCGATGGTTTGCCCGACTCAAGCAGCGCCGCAAGGATATCGGCTTCCTCAGTTACCTGTAATTGTCTTCTTTGCCACCAGCACCGCCACGGGAAAGCCGTAGAAGATTTTGCCGTTCTCGCGTCGGGTGCTGAGATCGAGCGCGTCGTCTGCGATTGAATCGGCAAAGATTTTGCGTAAACGGTCGGCATCACCTTCATTCGGGAACGACCGGCGGAGCAGATCTTCGAGCTCGCCTTCCAGACGGTATCTCTCCACACGCGGCGCCGGAAGACCGGCTTGGTCGAACAGGCTGCGGAGTTCAGCCTCGGGCATGCCGCGGACGTGCGAGGGATCGCGCATGCGCTCTTCAGCGTTGAGCGCATCAGCTTTTTCCGCAGCCGGGGCCATATCGGCCACCACTATGCGTCCGTCCGGTTTGCATACGCGCTTCATTTCCTTGAGCGCAGCCAGAGGATCGAGCAGATGATGAAAAGCAAAGCGCGAGCTGACGATGGAGAAATGCGAGCCGGGGTAGGGAAGAGCCATCACGTCGCCTTGCTGCCAGGTGACATTCTTCAGCCCCTGCGCGGTTTGCGTCTTCCGCGCCTGGTCCAGCATGGCCGGCGTGAGATCAATGCCCACGGCGTGGCGCACCACGCGGGCGAAGGCGGAGGCCAGGAGGCCCGGGCCGCAGGCGACGTCGAGCGAAGTATCGTTCGGACCGGCCTCCGCCATGCGCACGATGAAGTCCAGGGCTTCCTGATTGCGGATGGCCTGGGCCTCGGCGAAGGGCACGGCCTGGCGGGTGAATTGATCGAGGATGCGGGAGCGGTGAGAGTCCATTCACGACCATTGTATCGGTTGGACATCGGCTTGGAGTTGCAGCAGGGGGGACGCCCTGGCTGGAGCGACCCGCGTCGCGGACCTCTCGCCGGACTGCCCTGGCTCGTCTGCGGTTGAGAAACTTACTTCCACTCTCCTTGAATTTGGAAGGCAGCCCAGAAGTAAGGAGAGCTCCAGCGCTGCTGCTTCAACATCTGGAGTTGAGCCCTGCGCAACGCAGCCGCCGGCCTGAGCCCATCTCGAAGCATGCTGCGATAGAAGCTCCCCATCAACTCGGCCGTGGCGCGGTCCCCAACGTTCCATAGACTGGCCACGATGCGGTTGGCTCCGGCATACATGAAGCCACGGGTCAAACCGACGAGGCCTTCGCCTTCGATCTTCTTTCCCAAACCAGTTTCACAGGCGCTCAGCACCACCATGTCGACGGGCAGATCCAGGTTGTAGATCTCCTCCAGCCCCAGAAATCCGTTCCTTGGTTTTCCACGCTCATCCACCAAAGATAGTACGAGCCCCGACAGTTCAGGATGCTTGTTGTCGAACAGCGCATGGGTTGCAAAGTGCACGATTCGATAGTTCGCCAGTTCCGGACTGGTGGCCAGGTCCCGGCTGGCCTTGAAATCCAAAGCCTCTAGGGTTTGTCCGGCCGGTGTCATCGCAGCGATGGCTTCGGCTTCCTGACGGCTGTAACGCAAGCGCGGCAAGAAGAGTTCTCCGCTCGGCTTGCGTTCCCAATCAATATCGGCTGCCGCGCGGGCCAAGTCGTCAGATGGACTCGACTGCCCGGCTTCCGCTTTTTGCCCGGCGAGGTCGTGGTCTCCGCGCGTGACCTTTGCGTTCTCCGGTTGATCGTTGACAGCCGCGGCCGTCACTCGCGCATCGTCTTTATCAAAAACCGGGTCTGCCAGCACGGCTACCATGCCGGCGCCCGGTTTACGTTCCGCCTGCTGCTGGCGTAGGAGCGAAAGAACGGACGCCGAGGGCAGGTTGATGATTTCGTGTTCTGACACCAGAGGAGCGGGCAGTTTTCCGGGTCTGGGCACACGCAGGGCCGCAAACGGAACGTAGTACAGGGCGCCGTCGCTCACGATCAGCAGGCGTTTGTCCTTAAGCAGGCCGGCGACCGGCCCCAACAATATCTGGCCCAGTTGGGCTTCGGCCTTGGGGTATTTAGCCTGCGCCTCAGCAATTCTCTGTTGCCGCTGGCCAGGGTCTTCATCTTTGTTGCGGCGGTTCGGCGCCGTGAGTAAATCGTAGATGCGCTGCGCCAGGTCCTCGATTTCGCTGCGTTTCGGCAGCGGGAAGACCTGCAGCGAGTCTTGCGTCACCGCAAAAACGTAGCTGCGTTCTTCACCGAGCGAGTATTCGAGCAGCAGCGTGTCCGGATCGAGCAGTTCCTGTTGGACTTCTTTGGCGCGCAACGGTTGCGGCTGGGTCAGGGCAGCGAAAACGGGACTGCCGGAACGAATCTGTGCTTCAACATCCTGGTATTCGGAGATCTGATTGCCGATCTCGTTTTCGATGGCCTTTATCTGCTCGTCAGTGTGCTTATCGCTGAGCAAACGGACGCGGCGTTCGGACTTGGCTTTGATCTCGGCTTGAAGGGAACGCTCCTTGGCGACCAGCTTGGGATCAGCGCCTTTGCGGATATCCAGGTGTGCGGTCGCCAGAGTTTCCAGCAGCATCCTGGCCCGCGAACGCTCCAGCACGGTAAAGGCCAGCTCCGGCTTATTCTGGGAAACGAGAAGGTCGATGTATTCGTGGTAGTAATTCTCGTGCTTGGCGCGGAAACCGGCGCGCACATCCGCAGCGCCGCCGAGCCTGGCCGTCTGCCCTTCCAAGGCATCCAGGGCCTGCGCGTAGTATTGGGCGGCCGCATCGAACTGGCTGCGTTGCCGCAGGACCGAGCCCAAGCCGGCCAGTGCGTCGGCGTGGTCAGCGCTCCCCGGCGCCAGTCTCTCCCAAATGGCCAAGGCCCCGCGGTAGCTCTGCTCTGCTGCGTCCAGATCGCCGCGAGCCTGAAGCACTGAGCCCAGGCGATTGAGGTCCAGGGCCAGGTCCACGCCCCCAGGCGCAAGTTTCTCCCGGATCTGGTTGGCTCGCTGGTAGTAGTCCGCGGCCTTGGACAAATCGCCCCGCTGCCGTGCAACCAGCCCCAGATTGCTAAGGGCCCTCGCGACATCGAGGCTGTTTGGCGCGAACTTTTGCGATATAGCAAAGCCTCGTTGCGAAAGCTCTTCGGCTTGAGCCAGGTCGTCGCGCTCTAGAGCAATCAGCATAAGGTTGTCCAGGCTCATAGCGACATCCATACGGCCGGGAGCCAGTTTTTCCTGGATCTCCAGCGCCTTGCGGTAGTCCTCCTCGGCCTTGGCGAGGTCGCCCCGCTGCCAGGCAACAAGCCCCAGACCGTTGAGAACTGCAGCGACGGTCAAACTGCCAGGCGCAAACTTCTCGTGGATTGCCAACGACTGACGGTAATACTCCTCCGCCTTGGCCAGATTTCCCCGGGAACGAGTCACATTTCCGAGGTTGGTGAGGGTCACCCCGACGTCCAGACTGCCGGGCGCCAGCTTTTCCTTGATTGCCAATGACTGACGGTGGTACTCCTCAGCCTTGGCCAGATCTCCCCGCAGGGAAGCAACGATCCCAAGGTTGTTGAAGCTACGCGCGACGTTCATGCTCCCGGGCGCCAATTTCTGCATGATTGCCAGTGACTGAAGGTAATATTCCTCGGTCTTGGCGAGATCACCCCGCTGGCGCGCAATAATCCCCAGATTGCCGAGGCTTGCGGCGACAGCCATACTGCCGGGCGCCAAGTTTTCGTGGATCGCCAATGAATGACGGTAATACTCCTCGGCCTTGTCCAGATCACCACTCCGCCAGGCGACCAATCCGAGCCCGTTAAGAGCTTTTCCGACATCGAGACTGTCCGGGGCCACCTCCTTTCGGATCTCTAACGACCTGGTGTAGTAGTCTTTCGCCTGGGCCAGAATCCCGCGGTCAAAGGCAACATCGCCAAGGTTGCCAAGAGCAGTGGCAACGATAAGGCTGCCCGGCGCTGTTTTTTCCGCGATCGTCAGGGCCCGCCGGTCATAATCTCCAGCCTTGTCCAAGTCCCCTCGGTCGTCAGCGAGTTCACCGAGATTGTTCAGGCTCAAGGCCACTTGGAGGCTGCCCGGGGCCAGCTTCTCGCGAACGCGCAATGCCCGTTGAAAATAGTCGTCGGCTTTTGGTAGATCGCCACGTTTGCGAGCCAGGGTGCCAAGATTGTCGAGATCCAGTGCCAGAGTAAAATTCTCGCGGCCCGTGGCTTGATCGATTGCGATTGCCCGGCGGAATTGCTCATCGGCGCGCTCCCAATCGCTTCGCTGCATGTACGTGCTGGCCCAGGCTCTCCCGACTTGCGCTGCGAGTTCCGGTTCCGCTGCGGAAATCTGAACGGCCTCTTGAAAGGCTTGGTCGGCCTCTTTCCACTGTCTGGCTTCTGCCTGTAACTGCGCGATGTGAAAGAGCAGCCACGGCCGCAGCCATTGGAGATCGGAACTCTTCGGCTGACCAGCAATGGCGCGCCACTTTTCTGCCGCTTCGCTCAACTTGCCGGCCGCCGCGAGATCCTGGCCTTCGCGATAAAGGGTCAGCACAGCTTGCGGAAAACTCGGCCGGACGTGACTGCCCCACGTGTTTGATCCTAGCGGCCATGATTTGCTTTCCGTGCCGCGCAGGCCCTCCAGTACCACGGTCCCTAGGGGAGCCTGCTCAATCTCAATCGCGGTGAGATCGAACGGTGACTGAATCTCGCCCTTAGCGTCGCCGCGTCTCCATCGCAGCAAGATGTCTTCCTCTTGGATGCCCGCTTTTTCAGCTTCAGAATGCTTGGCGACCTTTTCGACTACCGTGCCTGATTTGAGCGCGCCGGTCCTTTGGTTGGGCGAGGTTTGGGAGAATAGCGGCGAAAGCGCCAAGCAACCAAATGCAACACAGAACGTCCCAGCGCTGCTGAGTTTCATGAGATGGTCTCCAAGGACCGGCCGTGCCTGAAACAGCTTAATGCATGGCAGAATGGGTGAGCGTATTATCCTCCGGCGCTTTTTGCGGACGCAACCGCCGTTTTCTGAACCAGGGCCGAATATCGTAACGTCCTTTCCATTGCCATGCCTGTCAATTAAAATAGAACTGTCATGACCGACCATCTTGTCACTCCCGACGTCGAGCGCGAATTGCTGACCAAGCGGTACGAAAACACCGCCGGCTATCCCGATGATGCCAAGCACCTGAAAGAGGTGTTGTTCGGCCGCGAGCAGCCGCAAGGCGTGGTCCTGACTTCGCTCGACAATGTGGTCAACTGGATGCGCAAGAGCTCCATATGGCCCATGACGTTCGGCCTGGCCTGCTGCGCCATCGAGATGATGGCCATGGGCGCTTCCCGCTTCGATATCGCCCGCTTCGGCGCTGAGGTGTTTCGTCCTTCGCCGCGCCAGTCCGATTTGATGATCATCGCCGGCCGCGTCTCCCAGAAGATGGCCCCGGTGATCCGCCAGCTCTGGGAGCAGATGCCCGAGCCCAAGTGGGTGATCTCCATGGGCGCCTGCGCCACCTCCGGCGGCGTGTTCAATAATTACGCGCTGGTACAGGGTGTGAACCAGGTGATCCCCGTGGACATATACGTCCCCGGCTGCCCGCCGCGCCCCGAGCAACTGATCTACGCCATCACCCTGTTGCAGGAGAAGATCCAGAAAGAGCGGGGATCGTTCAAACGGGCGTTGAACCTGGCGTAGAAGAACAGCCCTTAGCATTTAGCCGTTAGCCTTTCGCTCGTTTGGGACGAGCCCCGCCCCTGCTTTGTCTCGATGAGCCGCAATTACTTGCCGCAGCTAAGGGCCTTCATCATGAAGGCCAGCACCTCGTTGCTGAAGTAGTTAGGCAAGGCGACCGGCCAGTTTGCCCTGTCAGCCCACACCTTTTTCACGCCTTTCTGGACTTCGGCATCGCCGCCGGTAAAACCCCGCACCAGTTCAGTCCAGCGCGCCGCCAGCGTCTGGGCCTTCTTTCCGTCCGGAGCCTCTCCCGCAGCCATGGCCGCCTCCGCGTCCCGGACCAGGTCTTGCCAGTCCTGGGAGACTTGGGCCTGGAGTTCGGGTGTCCAGAGTTTCTTGCGTTCTTCCACCTTGGCCTGTGCTTCCGGGCTGTAATACTTCTTCGTCCAATCCATCGTGTTGTCCATTTCCATCACCTCGATGATTTTCTTCAAGGCTGCCCAGTCCGGCCGGCGGCTGGATTTCATGGCGCGTTCCGCTTCGTCGATGGCCTGCATCGCATGCTTGATCTGCTGACCCTTCTCCGCCAGCAGTCCGCGTTGCAGGCGAAGCGTTTCCGCCAAGTCCAGGTTGCCGCGGTCGAGCAGGTCCTTGATTTGTTGGAGAGGCAGCCCGATGAACTTCAAGGTAGTGATCTGCTGCAGGCGTGCGAGTTCGCGTTCGCCATACAGGCGATAGCCTGCCCTGCTTCTTCCGCCGGGCCGGAGCAGCCCCAGGCGGTCGTAGTGGTGCAGGGTGCGCACTGTAACACCCGCTTGAGCGGCAAATTCACTCACTTTGAACATCGGTCCGTCTCCGGATCATCTTGAGGGCTGACGTAAGGTAAGACTCAAGCGGAATTTTCGCAAATCCAACAATGTTATGTTTCCTCTTCATGACGTGGGTGCGGGGTCGGACTCCATAGCGGATGGGATGAAAATCGGCAAAATTTGAGCGATAATCAGCTCTGTTGTTTCGATATAGAGGTTTAGCCCATGGCATTGCTTCGGCCCAGTCTTCTTATTGCTCTCATTCTGCTCCTTCTGGCCCCCTGCTTCGCCGCCCAAGACAGCGGCAGCGGAGACATCTTCACCATCTCGGTGGCCAAGCCCACCTTAGCCAAGGACGTTCAGGTGCGTTACTTCTTTACCGGAGAGTTCGGGGGCTATGGGTCGTCGGTCTCTGATCCCGTGGACGGCAACAAAATCGTGATCAAGACCGGAGTAGAAGGGAAATCGGCCAAGAGCTTCAAGTTGATCGCTTATGCGCCCGGCTGCCAGCTGGTGACGCTGACCGTGGACGACCTTGCCAGCAGCAACCGGCAGGGTGAGTTCCAATGCCAGAAACTGGCTACGCTGCAACTGCGGGGCAGGGTGGACATTCTGGATTTCACTCAGAAAGACTTGCAGGTCCAGGCGCTTTATGTGTGCCGCTGGGCCATGCCCTTCTTTGGCATCGGTAACGGCGCGGTCTCGCCGCTGGCCTTGGGCAAGGCTACTGTGGCTTCGGACGGAACTTTCACGCTGGAGTTGCCCGACTTCACTGCCGATCCCACTTGGCCCGGCGTGTCCAGCGATGCCGGCTTCAGGCTGGTTCTGCTCGACCAGGCCACGGGAAAGCCCCTGGCCGCGCTGAATTCGCTCTCCGATCTCTCCCGCGAGGGAGGTGTCCTCCCGGTGGCGGCGAACTATCCTGAAATTGCTTTCGCGGTCCAAAAATGAGCTACGGCGGTGCGCAAAACGCGGGCGACTTAGCCCAGTTTGCATCACGCTCTCACCGGATTCTCTGAGCAACGCAAGCATTCCCTGGACAGCGGAACGCGCCCGGCCGGCATCCAACAGCGCTGACGGCAGGTCCTCTGGAAATGCGAAGCCCTAAGTTCATACTTCCTCTTCTGCTTCTGAGCTTTTGCGTGGCCGCTGAAGCCGCCAAGCTGCGCCAGGTGGCGATGATCGACCTGCCCGGGGATCCTGGGTTCAATCAGGTAGTCATGGCCAATGGCCAGGTGGTCATCAGCCGCCCGGCGACCAACACCATCGAGATCTTCAGCCCGGTGAAGCGCCGCGTGATCGCCCGCATCTCGCAGATCGACGATCCGCGCGGCATCGCCGTGGACGACCATGCGCTGAAAGTTTACGTTGCGCTGGCCGGGAGCAACCGTATCGCCGTGATAGACAGCAAGACCTGGCAGGTCGAAAAGCTGATCCCGGTGGAGCACCGTCCGGAGCGGTTGTTGTGGGTCCCCGAGACCGGAACTCTCTACGCTACCAGCACGCTGGACCGGTCGCTGAGCATTGTGGATCCAAAACGGGGCGCCGAAACGGCTGTCGCTGAACTCAATGCGCTTCCCCAGGACATGCTCTTCGATTCGGGGCGCCAGGTTCTGCTGGTCACGCTGCAGGACCTCGGCGAGGTCGCCGCTATCGACGGATCTCACCAGGTTGTTGGCCGCTTCAAGCTGGAAGCGTCGGAGCCTACCGGGCTGGCGCTCGACGATGCTCACCGCCGTCTCTATGTCGCCGTGCGCTATGCCGTGCTGGTGCTGAATGCCGACAATGGCGCCGAACTGCTGCGCATCCCCGCTCCGGGCGGCACCAATACGCTGGTCCTCGATACCGCGGGCAACGTTCTGTACGCCGCGGCGGGCGATGGCTCGGTGCTGGCCATCGACCTGACCCACAATCTGGTGGACCACGAGCTGCCCACTGACGTAAAAGGCTACAGCATGGCTTATGATCCCAGCCGCAAAATGCTGTTCATGCCCGGTGGACGTGAAGGTCGCGCGAAGATGGTCATCCTCGCACCCATTGTCTCGGTTGACCCGAACGCGCCAGCCAACGCACAGAAAACGAACCCTGCGGACCAAACGGCGAAAATATAACGGCGAGATTCCGCGATCCGGAAATAGGCACACCTACCACGGAGACACAGAGACGCGGAGAAGCTCTAACGGGTCTGACCGCCGGTCCCGAGCTAGTTGCAGGTCATTTGTGCCGTGGCGGCCACAAAGCCGCCTTCTTGGGTTGCCGTCTGCCTGATCGCCAGATCTAGAAAGACCTGTAGGGGAATGGAGCCGCTGGCCGCGGCATTCGCGTCCATCGGCGCGAAGGCGGTAACGTGGACGATCGTTCCCGATGGGAATCCGAAGCACTGCGCCGTGAACGGCTGGCTGGTGAGAGTGAATGACATCATCTGACCCGGTGGATCGAATGCAGGGGGAGTCTGAAACCAGCTGACCGACGCAGGAGTCACCATCATCGGCGACAAGCTGAACTGGCCACTGGCTGTGAATTGCGCTTGACCACCCTGGGCCGCAACGCTTGTCGGACTGACGCTCAGAGATTGCAGCATGCGGTTGCTGCCGCCGCATCCCGCTATAGCTAGAAAAGCTAAAAGCACTAGTGCGAATAGAAGGGTATAAAAATCTTTCATAGTCACCTTCCATCAGTCGAATTATATATTCAGAGTTCCGCGCCAACCAACGCGTTGCCACAGGCCGAACTCGCCGGCCAGAGCACGGAGAATTAAGGGTGCGCCGCCTTGTTATAATTTCCCCGATCGACGTTCGTTCCCCGCGCCAGTGAAAGTTTTATGAAAAAATCATCGATTGGTCTCCTGTTTGCCCTCATGACAACCCTTCTCTTTGCAGACGATAAACCGGGCAACTCTGCCAACAACCCTGTGCCTCCTCCACCGGCGGCCAAGAAGGTCCACACCGAGAACCGCGTCAACGGCGGCGATCTGGTCGACGACTATGCCTGGCTGCGCAACAAGTCCAATCCCGAGGTCGCGCAATATCTGGAGGCGGAAAACGCATACGCTGACGGCGTCATGAAGCCCACGGAGGCCCTGCAGCAGAGGCTCTACGCCGAGATGATCAGCCACATCAAGGAGACTGACGTCAACGTCCCCTACCGGCAGGGCGGTTATTTCTATTACTCGCGTTGGGAACAGGGGAAACAGTACCAGATCTTCGCCCGCAAGAAGGGAAGTCTGGAAGCGGCGGAGGAGATCACGATCGACCAGAATGAGCTGGCCAAGGGCGAAAAGTTCATGGCCCTGGGCGCGTACAACCCCAGCGACGACGGCAACCTCCTGGCCTATACCACGGACAATACCGGCTTCCGGCAGTATCGCCTGCATGTCCGCGATCTCCGCACCGGCAAAGATATGACGGACGTTGCGGAGAAAGTCGGCTCCGTTGCCTGGGCCAAAGACAACCAGACGCTCTTCTATACCGTGGAAGAGGACAAGACCAAGCGCCAGTACCGGCTCTACCGGCACAAGGTGGGCACGGACGCGGCGAAGGATGACCTGATTTACGAGGAAAAAGACGAGCGCTTCGACGTTAACGTGAGAAAGTCACGAAGCGGCCAGTATCTGTTCCTGGAGATCGAGAGCCACACGACCTCTGAAGTCCGGTACCTGGATGCGTCCACACCCGCCGGCGAGTGGAAGTTGATTGCGCCGCGCCAGCAAGACGTTGAGTACTATGCCGACCATCTCGGCGACCGCTTCTACATCCGCACCAATGACACAGGCCGCAACTTCCGCTTGGTTTCAACGCCAGTGACCACGCCAGGAAAAGAGACCTGGAAAGAAGTTGTCCCGGTTCGCGCCGACGTCATGCTCAATAGATTTGAGCCTTTCCAGGATTTCTATGTCCTGGTGGAGCGCGAGAACGGCCTGCCCGAACTCACTGTCGTCACGCTGGCGACCGGAGAAAGGCAGCGCATCAGCTACGCCGAGCCGGTTTACACGGCGTCCCCGCAGGTGAATCGCGAGTTCAAGACGAAGTTGTTCCGTTATTCCTACGAGTCGCTGGTAACGCCATCTTCGGTGTTTGATTACGACGTGGAAAAGCACTTCTCCACGCTGCTCAAGCGGACGGACGTGCCCGGCGGTTACGACGCGTCGAAATACGGCTCGGAGCGCGTCTGGGCCACGGCCAAAGACGGCGTCAAGGTCCCCATTTCGGTCGTCTATCGCAAAGACATGAAGAAGGCCGACGGTTCCAACCCGCTCTATGTTTACGCGTATGGATCCTACGGGATCAATGTGGCTGATACCTTCAGTTCGGCGCGCCTGTCGTTGCTCGACCGCGGCGTAGTGATGGCTAATGCGCATATTCGCGGCGGCGGCGAGATGGGCAAGGCCTGGCACGATGCCGGCCGCATGATGAACAAGATGAACACCTTTACCGACTTCATCGCCTGTACCGAATATCTCGTGGACAACAAGTACGGGGCGCGCGACAAGATCGCGATCGAAGGCGGCTCCGCCGGTGGGCTGCTCATGGGCGCCGTGACCAATCTGCGTCCGGACCTGTTCAAGGTCGTGCTATCGCATGTGCCCTTCGTAGACGTGATGAACACCATGCTCGATGCCTCGCTGCCGCTCACTGTCCCCGAATACGAAGAGTGGGGCAATCCCAACGAGAAAAAAGCTTACGACTACATGCTGACCTACTCTCCGTACGACAACCTCAAGAAAACGGCGTACCCGGCTATCCTGGTCAAGACTTCATTCAACGACAGCCAAGTCATGTACTGGGAGCCGGCCAAATACACGGCCAAGCTGCGCACCCTTAAGACTGACGGCAACGTCCTGCTGCTCAAGACCAATATGGCCGCCGGCCACGGCGGATCATCGGGCCGCTACGACCGCTTCAAGGAAGTCGCCTTCGACTACGCCTTCATGCTCACGCAGTTGGGGGTGGAAAAGTAATCGCCCTCAAGACCCGATGGATCCAGGCGCCGTCGCAATCGGTTTTTCAGGCTGCGAAGTCTTTTTTCGGCGCATGCCCGCGATTGCGAAGCACAAGCCCATCCAGGTGCCGAAGCTTACCAGCCAAGCCAAGCTGTGCCGGCCGGGGCTCAGCGGATGGAGAAAACGGCCATCGTAGATTGGAATCGCATAGGCCATGATGAATGCACATGAATAGATCACAAACAGCGCGAGAAACCTGCAAAAACGATGCGAGGGGAGATTGAGAGGAAGCTTTCCAGAAGTCTTCAAGTAAACGAAGACAGCCATAGCAGCGGTCACAGAGATCCCCGAGCACATCGCAACGATCGCATCTGGCCATCCAACGCTTCGACCAACTTCAAGCCACACGAGAAACATAAAGAGGGTCGTCTGAAATAGCGCTATTACACACGCATCCTTGAGCGGCATGACTCGAGCTTGCGACATAGAGAAAAAATCCACCGCAAGTTTACCTCAACTGGCTGGATGATCTGTGTTCGAGGGAGAGGGGCGAGCCAAAGCCACCATTGACCTGAGGGCTGTCGGCGAGTCATAATACTGAGTCGAACGAACGTTCGGTAGAATACCTCTATGGCCTTGGATTCGCTCGCAACCCGGCCGGTCGCCGCGCCCGTAAATGGACGCAAGCCGCGCGAAGTGAACAGCACGAAAACCGCGCATAGCCAAGATCTTACGGACAGCCGTTTTGATCGCCGTCTGGCGAAACTCTTGGACCACGCCGCCCGCATCTTCTGCGACAAGGGCTATGAAGGCGCTTCCATGCGCGATCTGTCGCGCGCTACCGGCATGTCCCTGGCCGGACTGTATCACTACTTCGCGTCCAAGGAAGAGCTGTTGTACCTGATCCAGAAGCACACCTTTCTTACCATCATTGAAAATCTGCGAGGACGTCTGCAGGGTTCCTCCGATCCGGAAGAACGTATCCGCATCTTTATCGAGAACCACGTGGAATACTCCATGGCCAACAAAGAGGCCATGAAGGTCCTGGTCCATGAGGATGACACCCTGAAAAACGAGCACGGAACCGAGGTCCGGGCCATCAAGCGCGATTATTACCGCATCTGTCTTGACCTGCTGGAAGATTTTCAGCGTGCGTGCGGGCTGCAATCCTCCGGGCGCCTGGCGGTACTGAGTCTGTTCGGCATGATCAACTGGATTTACACCTGGCATAATCCCCGTGTGGACGCGAATGCCGCTGCGCTGGCCCGGGAGATGGGCGACATATTTCTGCACGGCGTTTTGAACGGCAGCCGGACCAAGCCCAAGATTGCGCGAACGAAATAAGCAAGCAGCGGTCCCAAGATTGAATTTGGAATTTCAAAGGAGCTTTGAAGAAACCATGGCCACAACCATTGCAACGGAAACCAAGACCCTGGTGAATTATCGCGTGGAAGACGGCATCGCCGTGATCGAGCTGAACGATCCGCCGGCCAATACCTATACCTATGAGATGAACCGGCAGCTCGACGAGTGCATCCTGAAGGCGCGCATGGACAATGACGTGTACGTCCTGTTGCTGACCGGCACAGGCGACAAATTCTTTTCCGCCGGCGCCAACATCAAGATGCTGGCCTCCGTGGACCCGACGTTCAAGTACTACTTCTGCCTCCATGCCAACGAGACCCTGCTGCGCCTGGAGCACACGCCTAAGCTGGTGATCGCGGCCATCAACGGCCACTGTGTCGGCGGCGGCCTGGAGATCGCCATGGCCGCGGACCTGCGCATCGCCCGCCGCGACGCAGGCAAAATCGGCCTGCCCGAAATCAACTTGGGCGTTCTGCCGGGTACCGGCGGCACCCAGCGCCTGAGCCGCATGGTGGGCAAAAGCAAGGCCATCGAACTGATGGTCACCGGCAACACGTTTACCTTTGAAGAGGCCAAGGAGCTGGGCATTATCAACGACATCTACGAGCGCGAAAACTTCATGGACAACGTGATGGAGTACGCCCGCCAGTTCACGCCGCCCAACAAGGCCGCGAAGGCTGTGGGCAACATTAAGCGCTCGGTGCAGACCGGCTGGGAGATTCCGCTGGAATCCGCCTTGGCCGTGGAGCGGGAACTACAACAGCGGCTGTTCGCCAGCGAAGACGCCAAGGAAGGTTTGAGCGCCTACGTAGAGAAGCGTCCGGCGACGTTCAGAGCAAAGTAGCTTTCCCTGAAATCCCGAAGCGAAGCGAGGGATCCCTATAGCCACGCGGACTTCTCAGGGAATCAGGCTCGTGCACCTCGAATGCATGAAAGCGGATAGAGATCCCTCACCCGCGAAGAACGCGGGTTCGGGATTTCAGAAGAAAGCCAGAAACTAGGAGCTTGATCATGATCGCAGCAACCAAAGCAAAAGTTTCCCCGGGCAAACTTCTGATCAACGGTCATTGGACCGAGGGCACGGGTCGCGCGTTTGACACTGTCAATCCCGCTACCGGCGAAGTGCTGACGCAAGTCGCGGAGGCCGGCGCGCACGACGTGGACCAGGCGGTGGCGGCCGCGCGCAAGGCGTTCGATGACGTAGCTGGCCCGTGGCGCAAGATGTCGGCCAGCGAGCGTGGCAAGGTGCTGTGGCGCATTGCCGACCTGGTCGAGAAGAACATCGACGAACTGGCCGAACTGGAAACGCTGGACAACGGCAAACCCATTTTCGAATCGCGCTATGTGGATATGCCCATGGTGGCCGACGTCTTCCGCTACTATGCGGGTTGGGCCACCAAGATCCACGGCGAAACCGTCAACACCTTCAACCACGCGTTCACCTACACGTTGCGCGATCCCGTGGGCGTGGTGGGCGCCATTGTCGCCTGGAACTTTCCGCTGCTTCTGGCGAGCTGGAAGCTTGGGCCGGCGCTGGCCTGCGGCAATACCGTGGTTCTGAAACCGGCGGAACAGACTCCCTTGACAGCGCTGCGTTTTGGCGAACTGGCGATGGAAGCGGGTTTGCCCCCGGGCGTTCTCAACATCGTTACCGGCGGCCCCACGACCGGCGCTGCGCTGGTGAAGCATCCCGGCGTGGACAAGGTCGCCTTTACCGGATCAACCTCCGTGGGGAAGGAAATCATGCGCAGCTCCGCTGACACGCTCAAGCGCGTGACCCTGGAGCTGGGCGGCAAATCGCCCAACATCGTCTTCGCCGATTCGGCCATCGACAACGCCGTAAAAGGCGCCCTCAACGGTATCTTCTACGGCAAGGGCGAGGTTTGCTGCGCCGGGTCCCGCTTGTTTGTCGAGAAGAAGGTGGAAGACGAATTCGTGACCAAGCTGGTGGAGTTCAGCAAGAAGATCAAGCTGGGCGACCCGCTCGATCCCAAGACGCGCTTGGGCGCCATTGTCAGCAAGACCCAGATGGACACGGTGCTGGGTTACATCGAAGCAGGCAAGAAAGAGGGCGCAACCGTGCTCGCCGGAGGCAAACGCGCTTCCGTGAACGGCGATCATGGCTACTTCATCGAGCCCACGATTTTCGGTGGCGTGAAGAATGAGATGAAGATCGCCCAGGAAGAAATCTTCGGCCCCGTCCTGGCCACGCTGACCTTTGACGACTTGGAACAGGTGGCGGAGCTGGCCAACAAGAATGTCTATGGTCTGGCCGCCGCGGTTTGGACCAATGACATCAAGAAAGCCCATCAACTCTCCCGGCGTTTGAAGGCCGGCACGGTGTGGATCAACACTTACGGGCTGATGGATGCGGCCCTGCCCTTCGGCGGCTACAAACAGTCGGGCTTCGGCCGCGAACTGGGAATGCACGCGATTGAGCACTACACGGAATTGAAGACGGTATGGATGAATTTGTGATCTGAAATCCCGAGCGTAGCGAGGGATCTCTACTCGCCAGATCGATGCCCGGGCGAAGTTGATGTTCCGGCATTGCGCAGCAGCGCAATCCGCACGAAAGATCGTAGGGATCCCTCACGCTTCGCGTTCGGGATTTCAAAAAAACTAGGAGCTTGTTTTACATGCCTGGTAAAGTCCCAAAAATCGGAACGTTCAGTGACTGGGTGGGCTTGTTCCACGACTGGCGCCGAGAAGTAGGTGTGGACCGCGACACCATCAGAAATTTCCACTTTGACACCCTGTACGGCGCGATTGAAACCGATGAAATCTCTTTCGGCTATTACAAGGGCCGGCGCAAGTGGGAGAACCTTCGCCAGATACCCACGCAAAACATGCGTGACGCCCTGATGAACCTGATCGTGTACCAGGGCGACACCGAGTTCGCCAGCGTGGAGCAGCAGCGCTTCCTGTTTGAGAGCGCGCCCACGGATTGGGACCGCTCGGCGATTACCCGCGTGATGATCGAAGAGATGCGCCACGGCTGGCAAATGTGCGCGCTGCTCATCGAGTTCTTCGGCGACACCGGGAAGATCGAAGCCAAGAAGATGCTCGACCGTCGCGCCTACGAGAACAAACGTCTGCTCGGTTCTTTCAACGAAGAGTGCGATAACTGGCTGGACTTCTTCGCTTTCACCGACTTCGTCGATCGCGACGGCAAGTTCCAGTTGCAGATGTTGAAGTATTCGGCCTTCGCTCCGCTCGGCCGCTCCATGAGTTACATGCTCAAGGAAGAGGCCTTTCACATGGGCACGGGCAACACCGGGCTGGCGCGGATTGCCGAGGCCGGCGTGGTTCCGCACTGGCTGATGCAGAAGTATCTCAACAAGTGGATCTCCAGTTCCTATGACCTGTTCGGCACCGATCATTCATCCTCAGCCCACTGGGCCTATGTGTGGGGATTGAAGGGCCGCTATGACGAGCCTGCGAATCCGCATCCCGCAAACCTGGAAGACCTGAACGACTACAGTCGTCACCTTTACCGCGATGAATGCGCCACGCTGGTCAAGCGCATCAGCGCCGCGCAAAAACCGGGGCATGAAGAACTGTACTGTCCGGACATCAAGTTCAACCGCAATATCGGGCGGTGGAAAGGCCAGTTCTTCCATCCTCGTACGGGCGAGCAGCTCGAAGAAAAGGAATATCGTCAGGAACTGGAAAGGTGGATGCCTACGCCGGCGGACAAGAAGCTGCTGCTGGATATCATCGCGTCGGAGAAAAAATGGATTGCGACGCGAGTTGGCGCCCGTGATCCGCTGCTCACCATCGGCGAGGTCAGGAAAAACGCTCTGAACGCGGTGCAATGAAGCTCCGTGTAGAGACGAGGCATGCCGCGTCTCAGCAAGCAGGAGGAGCTCATTCCCGGTTCACCCTTCTACGCGGGTCGGGCGCTCGGAATGGCAAGAAATTCCAGGGCTCGCACCTTCTGGTATTCTCAGCTGCACATCGGGTGATCGGATAAACTGTAGGGGTTCCCGAACAGTCCGGATGCCGATGACGTCCACAACCGACAAACGCCTTGCTGTCGAGACACGCGGGCTGCTCGCCCGGATCACCTTCACCCATCCTCCGCTCAACGTCTTCGACTTTCAGATGATGGACGAGCTGCTCGAAGCTTTCAAAACCCTTGAGCAGCGCCGGGAGATCTCCACGGTCATCGTCAGCGGCGGCGAACGCGGCTTCTCCGCCGGCGTGGACGTGGCCGTACACACGCCCGACCAGATCCAGACCATGTTCCAGAAATTCCACGGCCTGATTCTGGCTTTGACCAGGTTCCCGAAGATTACGGTCGCTGAAGTCCACGGGGTCTGCCTGGGCGGCGGCGCCGAGCTGGCCATGGTCTGCGACATGTGCTTCACCACGGAAAAAGCCAAGTGGGGATTCCCCGAGATCACTCTGGGCTGCTATCCGCCCGTGGCGTGCACCGCGCTGGCCGCGTTGGTGGGTCAGAAGCGCGCCGCTGACCTCATCTTTACCGGACGCATCTTCAGCGGCCAAGACGCTGCCGATTGGGGCCTGGCCAATGAAGCCCATCCGGAAAACGAACTCCAGGAGGTCATCGAAGGCGCGCTCGATCATCTCTTCAAGCTCAGCCCGGCGGCCCTGGCCCATGCCAAGAAGGCCTTCTATGCGTGGGATTCCATCCATCTCGATAAAGGTCTGGTCCGCGCCGAGAAGATCTACATCGAGGAGTTGATGCAGACCGAAGACGCCAAGGAAGGTATTCAGGCATGGCTGGAGAAGCGTCAGCCCGAATGGAAGGGAAGATGAGCTTCTCCTCGCCGCTCGACGCCAGGCAGTTTCTGGTGAACAAGATTGTTGCCCAGTCTGTCCGTACCGGCGACCGCCTTTCCGACGTCGATCGGCGGATGCTTCTGCTGAATCTGGACGAGCCGCAGTCCGCCGCCGGCATTCCCATTGCGGTCCTCGAGGATACCAGCCGGACGTACGAGAACAGGATCGTAAGGCTGCTTAAGTCCGCTTACGAGCGCGACCGGAACCACGCCGAAGAGCGCCAGAGGTATCGCCAGGCACTGCAAGAGCTGGCGGGGACGAAACATTACGTGCTAATGATCGCGTCCGCGGCCATTGGCAACGAAGACCCGCCCAGCAACACGGTCATTTACGTCATCATTGCGCTGGCGACTGCCGGGATCATCGCTCTGCTGGCTTGGTGGACACGGCCCCGGTAGAGACGCGGCATGCCACGTCCCTGCGGTGACGGCCTTCGTTTCAGGGTGGATAATCGGCAGGCAAAATTGTATGATCTTAACGAACGTCCGTTCGGTTTATTGCTGCGGGCGGGAAGGCAGGATACTGGCCGCCCGCCGTTTCCATCATGAGAAAAGAGCTCATCGAACTCCGCGTGAATGGCCGCAGGCACGAACTGGCGATCGAGCCCAGTGAGCTGCTGCTGGATGTTCTGCGCCAGGAGCTACAGCTTACCGGCTCCAAGCGCGGTTGTGACGACTCCTCCTGCGGCGCCTGCACGGTGCTGGTAGAGGGTGTGCCCACGTTGAGCTGTACCATGCTGGCCATGAGTTGTGCGGCCGATGGAACGTCCGCGCCGGAGATCACCACCGTCGAGGGCATTGCCGACCACGGCGCGCTGGCCGCCATCCAGAAAGCCTACGGCGATTGGGGCGGCGCCCAGTGCGGCTACTGCACCCCCGGCTTCATGATTACGGTGAAGGCGCTGCTTGACCGAAATTCTGACCCGTCAGAAGAAGATATTCGCCATGCGCTGAGCGGAAACCTGTGCCGCTGCACCGGGTACACGCAGATGTACCAGGCCATCAAGGCGGCGATTCAAGCCGAGAAGCGAGCTTTTTCTGCAATCCCGAAGCGCAGCGAGGGATCGCTATAGTAAGTGAGCTTTTTGGGGGCAGACAGGGCTGATCATTGAACGTGCGCGACTACGAGGGAATATGGATCTCTCCCCTTCGGCAAGCTCAGGGTCGAGATTTTAGAAAACATGGCTGACTTTTCCATCATCGGCAAACGCGTGGCCCTGGTTGACTCGGCGGGCAAGACCACGGGCCAGGGCAAGTATACGGACGACCTTTCGCTTCCCGGAATGCTCATCGGCAAGCTCCTGCATTCGCCGTATCCGCACGCGCTGATCAAAACGATTGATGTCTCTCGCGCACTGGCGGTCGAAGGCGTAGTCACTGTGGTCACCGGCCCCGATGCGCCCAACAAATACGGCATTCTGCCCGTGGGACACGATGAGACCGCGCTGGCCGTGGAGAAGGTCCGCTACGTGGGCGACAACGTGGCCTGTGTGGTGGCAACCTCCGAGGCCATTGCCGAGCGTGCCCTGGAGCTGATCGACGTGGAATACGAGCTGCTGCCGGCGTGGTTCGATCCCGAAGATTCCATGAAGGCGGAGACCGACTGGATCCACCCGCAGCGCCCCAACAATATCGAGAAAGACTATCACCACGCGTTCGGCGATCCTGACAAGGGCTTTGCCGAAGCCGACTTGATTACTGAACACCGATACATCGCCGCCGAGGTCACGCATGCGGCGATGGAGCCGCACTCGACGCTGGCGTCGTTTGAGATCGATTCGCTCACCGGCCAGCCGGGACGGCTGACCGTGTGGTCGTCCACCCAGGTGCCCTACTACCTGCAGCACAAGCTGTCCATCGTGCTGGAGATGCCGATGGCGCAGATCAGGGTGATCAAGCCCCTGGTGGGCGGCGGGTTTGGCGGCAAGAGCGAAGTAATTCCGCTGGAGATTATCGCCGCGGTGGCGGCGCGCAAGGCTAAAGCCCCGGTCAAGATCACCTATACGCGTGAAGAAGTTTTTTGGGCGCACCGCGGACGGCCGCGCACCATCATCGATTTGAAGACCGGCGTGAAGAAAGATGGCCGCCTGACCTCGGTCGCGGCGCGGGTGGTTCAGGATGGCGGAGCCTACTGCTCCTACGGCGTGGTGACCATCCTTTATTCCGGCGCTCTGCTGGGCGCGCTGTATGACATTCCCAACATCAAGTATGACGGCTACCGCGTGCTTACCAACAAGCCGGCGTGCGGGGCCATGCGCGGCCACGGTACGGTCAACGTGCGCTTCGCCTTCGAGTCGCAGTTGGACGAAATTGCCGCGCAGTTGAAGATCGATCCCGTGGTGCTGCGCCGCCGCAATCTGCTCAAGCCGCCCTGCGTAACCGTGAACAACCTGCGCGTGCAGAGCTACGGGTTGCCGGAGTGCATCGAGAAAGTGGTGGAGCGCTCCGAGTGGGGTGCGCGCAAAGGCAAGCTGCCGCCAGGACGCGGTTTGGGCATGGCCTGCAGCCACTATGTCAGCGGCGCCGCCAACAGCATCATTCGCTCGGACATGCCGCATTCCACCGTCAACATTAAGATCGATCGCGACGGCGGCGTGGTGGTGTACACCGGCGCCTCGGACATCGGACAGGGATCGGACACCATGGTGGCGCAGATCGTCGCCGAAGTTCTGGGCATCGGCCTGGCGCGCATCAAAGTGGTGGCCGCGGACACCGATCTCACGCCCATCGACATCGGTTCCTACTCCAGCCGCGTAACCTTCATGAACGGCAATGCCTCTCTGCGCGCCGCGCAGAACGTGAAAAACAAGATTACCGCGGCTGCAGCCCGCAAGATGAATTGCGAGCCGGAAGACGTGATCATGCGCGATGACATGGTATGGAAGCGGGGCGCGTCCGAGCCCGGAACCAACGGTGCGGGCCGGAGCGAGCACGCTGCGGAAAAGGGCTCAGTACAGGAGGTCAGCGGTCGAGTCGAGGGCCAGACTTTGCGCGGTTCGCTGCAACAGAAACGCAAGGACGAAGGACCGAAAGAGTCTATGAGTTTTGAGGAAGCAGTGGTCTCGGCCATCGACTTTAGCGGCGCGCTCAGCGGCACTGGTTCTTACGCTCCTCCAAAAGACGCTCGCGGCGGCGCCTTCAAGGGCGCCGGCGTGGGCCCCTCGCCGGCCTATTCCTACTCCGCGCAAGTGGCCGAGGTGAGCGTGGACCGCGAGACCGGCGAGGTCACCGTCCACAAGGTCTGGGCCGCGCACGATTGTGGACGCGCCCTGAATCCGGTTTCCGTCGAAGGCCAGGTGATCGGCTCGGTATGGATGGGCCTGGGCCAGGCGCTGCAGGAAGAGATGGTCTGGAAAGACGGTCTGCTCATGAATCCCGGCATGCTGGAATACAAATCGCCCTCGGCGGTTGAATCGCCGGACGTGGAAGCCATCATCGTGGAGAGCGTCGATCCCGAAGGCCCGTTTGGCGCCAAGGAGGCCAGCGAAGGTTCGCTGGCGGCGACCATCCCCGCCATCGCCAACGCGATTTACGACGCCGTGGGCGTGCGCTTGCGCGAAGCCCCGTTCACGCCCGAGCGAGTGCTGGCAGCTCTGCGCCAGATGAAGCACGAAACCAAGGCCCTGGAGATTACCCGCGGCGCCGATCCTTCTGCGCCTAAGACATTCCGCGAGCATGGCGGTTCCACCTGGTACAAAGGCAAGGGTCCACAACGGCACGAGCAGGACCCGGCAAGACGCGAGCACCACGCGGAGCCGGTGGCGGGGGACGATTGAAACCCAAACGCGATAGCAAACTTTTTGTGCCGGAAAGAATTGAGAATCACGTCGATCCTCTGAGATCAATGATCGCGGAAAGCCGAAGTGAGGCCTATCGCTCGTATCGGACTCTAGCTGAGGCAGTTGCTAACGATGCCCTTGTAATACTGCAAGGAGATTACGGTGGCCAGATCTACTTCACGTGCCCTGCCGCTAAGATCAAGGTTTCGGAGTCCGACCTGAAGAGACTGTTGTCCTACCTTGATGCCAAGTCGTGGCAGGATGCTGAGGGAGCAAGCATCTGTTTCGAAGACCATTCGAGGAACGCAGTTGTCCCGGGTGGCATGGGAGGAGGACTCGCAACAGATGATGTCTGGCTGCACCCCAAACTACAAAAGCTTGGGCTTGAGAAGACAGTGCGCGCCTTTGTGTCTGGGCTAATTGACAAACTATGAGCTTGCCAGGGTTCAAATTTCTGCGTCCCCGCTCGATCGAGCAAGCCGTTGTGTATCTGGCCGCTCACGGCAATGATCTTCACATCCTGGCCGGCGGCACTGATCTCCTGCCTTCGATGAAGCAGCGGCTATTCACTCCCGCGTACCTGATGGACATCCGCGGCATCGAGGGGTTGAACGGCATCCACGTGCGGCCCGGCGTGGGCGTGGAGATCGGCGCACTCACGCCGCTTTCCGTGATCGAAGACTCGGAGCTCATCCGCCGCGACTATCGCGTGCTGCATGAGGCGGCGATGACCGTGGCGTCGCCCATCCTGCGCAATATGGGCACGCTGGGCGGCAACATCTGCCTGGACACGCGCTGCGTCTGGTACAACCAGTCTCTGCAGTGGCGGCGCTCGTGCGGCTTCTGCATCAAGAAAGACGGCGACCTCTGCCACGTTGCGCCCGGCGGGAAAAAGTGCTGGGCCGCGTTTTCCGCGGATACGCCCCCGGCTCTGCTTTGCCTGGATGCGGAGCTGGAGATTGCCGGTCCCAAAGGCTTCCGCCGCGTTCCCATCAGAGACTTCTACACCAATATCGGCGACGCGAGGATGAAGTTGGTCCACAATGAAATGCTCACGCGCGTCATTCTTCCCGAAGCTTCTTCAGGGTGGAAGGGAAGCTACTTGAAGCTGCGCATTCGCGGGTCGATTGATTACCCGCTGGCCGGCGTGGCCGTGGCGGTGAAGCAAAATGGCGGCCCCATTGAAGCCGCGCGCGTGGCCGTTACTGCGGTCAATCCGGCGCCCCTGCTGGTGCCGGCCGCCGAACACGCGCTGGTTGGCAAGCGGATTGACGAGCACGTGGCCGCGGTGGTCGGCGAACTGGCGGCCAAGACCGCCAAGCCCCTCACGACGTCGGCCCTGACGCCGGAGTATCGGCGCGAGGTGATCAAGGTGTATGCGAAGAGGGCGGTGCTGGCCGCTGGTAGCAATTAGTACTTAGTAATTAGTATTTA